>CBIMJC010000170.1:0-8899 GCA_966244125.1 uncultured Rheinheimera sp. | reverse complement strand
ACGCCGACTGGTCTGTCAATAGCCAACAATCCAGCCTGAATTTTGTTTCAGTTAAAAATGACATAGTGGCTGAAACCCACAGCTTTAAAGACTTAACAGGCAAGTTAACCGAAGCAGGCGAATTTTCAGTAGCTATTCCGGCACTGAGCATAGACACAGCCATTCCAATTCGTAACGAGCGTATTCTGGAACATGTGTTAGCGGCCAAACAATACGCTACGATCAATGCCAAAGGCAAAGTAGACAGCAAAGTGTTAGCAGGCTTAAAGACAGGTGACAGTGTGGTTGTGGATCAAGCGCTGGACTTAACCTTACTGACTCAAACCCAAAGTCTGACGGCCAAAGTAAAAGTGACCAAAGTGTCAGACAGCCAACTGGTTGTCACCACAGTTGCGCCTATTATGCTGGATGTGAATAAATTCAAATTAAATGCAGGCGTAGAAAAACTACGTGAACTGGCAGGCCTGAAAACCATCAGCCCAATGGTACCAACCACTTTTAGTCTGGTGCTGGTGAAGTAAGCTTTTGGTTGAGTTTTATTTCTGAAACAGCCTCCGTTTGGTGGCTGTTTTGTCTCCTCAGATTTAATTAATTATGGAGAACGAGTTGAAGCATAAGTACTTATGGATTCCCAATCTGTGAATTCATATTACTGTTGAACATCATGTTGCGCCTTCATCTCTTTTGAGTAAGGAAACAAATTCGCTCTTTACAGATGCTAATTGTGCAATTTTTTCTTTACTCCAATAATCATTTGGCTCGCATCTAGATTCGATAACACTATCGTTTATCGAAATTGAGAATTCGTCAATTCTGAGCAAATACCCCCAATACACGGGTTTAGGTATAAAAGCTGAGGGTTCAAAATGTAAGACTGACAACTTTAGGTCAAGCTTTGCATTTATCATGTCTCGACCAACCACCGAGCGTATTAGCGATTTCTGTTCAGATGTCAGATCAATGTGGATTGATGGAGTTCGCTCTTCAAAAATTTGTTCTAGCCATGAACGGTCTTTATAAGCCAGATACTTAGACGGATGCTGATCAAATACCATTAGTGCATACCTGCCATTTTGTCTGATAGAACCCGGTAACTCTTCCGGCAGAATACATAATCTAATTAAATCCTTAATTATCCTGCCGACATTTTGTGTGGTGGGGCTCGAACTACCTTTAGAAAAAAAACTCTTAGCCTCAATCCATTGCATATCTTTAAAACCATATTGTGTAAGACGGGCAAGCCCAGGTAGGCTGCCTCTAGAGTCGAAAAACAAATCTGCTCTAAATACAGACCCCGTTCTACTCTGGTTGGGATATGGCTTTTCAACGGTAATATGGTTGTAGGCAAATGGTACCGATCTGGAATTAAGCTCCATTTGTAAACCGGTCGCCAGATAATTAACGACCATTGCTTCGACACTACCTCCGTGTGTATAACTCGACAGCATTAACTCTGGAAGTTTAAGAAATGCGCTTTCAATTAACATATTACGACACCGAACGTTGTAGGCAGATTTTTAATTTGCCTTTCAAAAATCAATTTTAATAACTCAAAGTACAATGTTCAAAGCTGACCGTAAAGAATGATGAACCAACTGAACAATTGTTATAAGCATAATAGGCGAGTAAAAACATACTAACTAAAGCCACCCAATCCCTTAGCCGCAAGCCGTTCAAAAATGGGTGGCCAAGGTTTTAAGACGAGGAGTGTCTGAGCGAGGAGCGTTAGCGACGAACGAGTTGCCGAGTCGCCTTGGACGCACTTTTTTGAGCGGGCTTTCGCAGCGGCCAGGGTCGCCTTTTCTTTGGATACTTTCTTTTGGCGAAGCAAAAGAAAGTATCTCGCCTGCGGCGAAAGCATTGAAATAAACCAACCGAAAAAGCTGATCTAGATTTATGAATTATTTAGTCACCAAACTTGATTTGCTCCACTTTCCCTGACACTGTTAACACAACAAATTCAAAAGGATAGGAATATGAAACTTTTACTTATCATAACCACCCTACTCGCCACATCCCAACTTCAGGCGGCCTCAGCAGACAACCAAATTAATTGCCAGGTCAAAGAGCAAGGCACTATAGATAAACTGATTTGTTCAGACCCAGAACTACTGAAACAGGATCAGCAACTGGCTGAGGTATACCAGCAAGCACTATTAAAGGCGGTTAATGAAAAGCCGCCCCTGTTAAAAGCTGAGCAGCGTGGTTGGGTAAAAGGGAAAGCGGAGTGCTGGAAAGAAGAAGATAAAAAAGCTTGTGCTTCAAAGCTTTATACCCAGCGTATTGCCGGGTTACAGGCGCGTTATGAACTGGTGCCAGCCAGTAAAAAACTACTGCTTGGCTGCGAAAACAACCCAGCCAATGAAGTCTCTTTACGTTATTACCAAACCTCACCAGCTACGCTGATTGCAGATTATGGTGATCAGATATCGTTAATGTATCAGCACGCTGACCAGAGCTATCAGGGCAGAAATGAAAAGCTATCGGAGCAAAACGGCGTGTTTACTCTGCAATGGGGTTATGAAGCGCCTTTACAACGTTGCATGGCTAAGTAGCATCCGTAGCGGAAACAAAACGCAAAATTTAGCTCTCGTTAATCGCCACGTGAACACAGTTGCGGCCTGCAGCCTTTGCCTGATACAAGGCTTTGTCTGCCGCTATCAGTAAACTTTGGGCACTGTCTTCATTATGCTGCAACACAGCTAAGCCTATGCTGGCAGTCACACTTAGCTGCTGTCCCTGATAGTTAATATGGGTCTGGCTGATATGCTGAAGCAGCTGCTCAGCCACTTTTCTGCCGCCTTCTGCTTCAGTGTAAGGCAACACCACCACAAACTCTTCGCCACCATAACGAACTATGAAATCCGCTGGTCTGTGTAAGCTTTGTTCCAGTTGATTTGCCACCTCAATCAGACAACTATCGCCTGCCAGATGGCCATAGCGATCGTTAAAGGCTTTAAAGTGATCAACGTCCAGTACCAATAAACAAAGCGGTTCGTTATATCTTTTGGCGTGTTCGATAAGTCCATCCAGCTGTGATTCCAGATAACGCCTGTTAAATAACCCCGTTAAGGTGTCTCTGACACTTTGCTGATACAACAGCTCGTTTGTTCGTTGCGTACTGATGTAAAGTCTGTTTACTTCCCACAGTAAAGCACCAAGCAATACCATAGATGAGATACAACTGCTGATCCTGGCCGCATACCAGCCTAAGCTAAAACGGGCACCAGCGAATAAGGTTAAGGTGACATCAATTAAGCTGGCCAGAAGCGCAACACTCAACCAGACGTAAAGTACGTTTTTGCTGCGGGCACGCCACACCATGCAACACAAAGCCGCTGCATTCAGTCCCCACACTAGAAGTGCATAAGGACTATGCAACAATTGCTGATAACTGTTATCCGCTATCAGCGCCGGTAATAAATGACTACCCCAGGCCGCAAACAAGGCAAGACTTAGACTAAAACAGAGCGGAACCAGCACCAACCCAAGCAACCAGAGTTTCAAATCTTTGTAATCCACCTGCTCAGTCTTGATAGCACGCTCAGCAAAACAAGCCAACAGCATCAAAGCCGGAAACAATGCATGCCAAAACACCCAAATCCAAACCGCACTTTGTGTGCCTGCATTTAGCAGGCCTGTTGGCGTAAAGACTCCTGGGAACACTAACTGCTGCACCATCACCAAAGGAATTAAAGACAAATAAGCACTGGCGACGAATCCCGGAAATACTTTTCGGCGTGTAGCAAATTGTGACAACAACAAATAGGCAGTAATACCTTCGAGCAATACGACTGCTGTGCCATAGGCTGGTAAAAAGGGCGCTACAGCGGGCAACTTAACGGACAGAAAAGGAGATATAGCTGCTGCAATCAGCACTAACAGAGCAGAAACTATAGAGGCGGCACGTAGATGAGCTTGTTGCGATATAACTGGAGCAATGTCTGACACAACAACCTACTACTTTAAAAGAGATGTCTTGACATGGACTATAAAAAAATAACAGACTTTTTACCAGAACAATTCTGGATCTTCCCGATGTAGGTCCACCAAAACCAGAGGGCTAATTCAGCTCTATAATCTGCACACCCAACTGGTAGCAATCTTCCTGCTCTTGGGCACAGCGCATCACTTTGTCGTGGGCGGATAAGGGCGGGATACTGGGGTTGGAACTTTGCATTTTGATATAAAGCAAAATGCCCATTTCCAGCGGTTCATCTATTTCCAGCGACATGCCGGTAGAGCTTAAATCACGGCAGATAGCGTTGATCACCCGGCCAGATTGCGGATCGTTGATCATCAGCTCGACCTGAGCATTTACCATCATACGGTAGTAGTTACGTTTATCATTGTGGCCTAACATAAACTTCACTGCCCTTGCTACTTGTTAGTTAAAGCGTCGCACCTTTTATAGATCCGCAACAAGCCGCTGTAAAGGCTTTTGTTCAGCTTACTTATGCAAATGGCTGCAGAGCAAATCGTCTACCAGCATCTGAATATGCTTAGCGCTGATAGGTTTACTGACAAAAGCATCGGCACCGGCATCCAGTGCTGTCACTTCATCACGTGGAGTATCCAGGCCTGACATCATCAGAATAGGAATATGGCCAGTTTCAGGGGCGTTTTTCAGCAGGCGACAGGTATCCAGTCCATCCAGGCCTGGCATACAGATATCCATCATCACCAGATCAGGTTGGTGTTGCAGCACCAGCTGCAAGGCTTCCACACCACTTTTGGCATAAGACAACTGATAAAAAGGCGACAAAGCCAGCTCCAGCAGACGAAACATAAAATCTTCGTCGTCCACTATCATGACCTTCTTTTGCTTCAGTTCCATTGTCTGCATCCTTGTGATCTCCATGCAAACGCGTCGATGCGTTTGCTTTAAGTGTATGGCCTGTTTGATGATTTGCCAAAAAATTAACGTTACTTTAACTCACTGACCGCCAGCAAAATGCGTTTTACTGACACCGGATAAGGGGTTCCCAAAGTTTGAGCGTATAAAGACACTTTAAGTTCCTCCAGCATCCAGCGTATATCAAGCACTGGTTGTGGAATTGTCCGGCCTGCATATTTGCCCAGCAGGCTCTGATAAGCCTCTTCTGCTTTTTGGTATTCGTGCGACATCAGTCTGTCGCGGTTTGGATCCACAGGCAGTTTTTCCTGGCGTTTTTGCAGCGCCTGTAAATAACGCAAAATCGCATCCAAACGTGCAGCGCCATGAGTACTGACAAAACCTTTAAACAGCAAAGCGTCGAGATGTTGCTTGATTTCGCCCTGGCCTTGCACATGTTTTAACTCAATTTTACCTTTGAGCTTTTTCTGAATTTCATGGCCTTGCGTTAAAATCTGTTCTACTTTCAGCGCGATACGAAGCACGGTTTCACCCAGTTCAGCCCGGACTTTTTCTTTCACTGTAGTAAAATCAGCTTCAGTTTCAGGCCGGGGCTGTTCACTGATCAACTGATCAACACCAGCGGCAATACAGTCGTCTATCAGTTCCAGCACTTTACCAAAAGGATTAAAGTACAACCCCAACTTCGCTTTATTCGGTAAAGACTCCTGCAGATACTTCACCGGCGATGGCACATTCAAAAGCACCAAACGGCGCAGCCCCAGTTTGCTTTGCTCTGCCGCCTGTTCGGCGTTATCCAACAGCTTGATCGATACCGAATCATTGTTATCCACCAAAGCCGGATAAGCTTTGATTTGGTAACCCGCCTGCATTTTGATGTATTCACGCGGCAGCTGGCCAAAAGACCATTGTGTCAGTTGCTCCTGCTCTATGCCCCGCTCCGCCACCTGACTTAAGCTCTGCTGCACTTTGCCTTGCAACTCTTGTTTTAGCAGTGCCAAAGAGCGGCCTTGTTTTAAGGTATTGCCTTTGTCGTCCACCACCTTAAAGTTAAATTTCAGATGGGTATCAATACCGGATAAATCCCAGGCCTCTTCCGGAATAGTCACACCCGACATACGTTTTAATCTGTTGCTGACCACGTCCAGCAAAGGCCCGTCTTCAGGTTTAATGCTTTGTAATAACGCATCGGCGTAATTGGGTGCCGGCACAAAGTTGCGTCTGTATTGTTTGGGCAGGCATTTAATCAAAGCGACCAATAAATCATGCCGCAGCCCTGGGATCAGCCAGTCAAAGCCCTGTTCTTCCAGCTGATTTAACAGCGACAAAGGCACCACTAAACTGACACCGTCGTCCGGTGCGCCTGGTGAAAAATGATAATCCAAAGGTAAAGTTAAATTGCCCTGCCGCCAGAACTCAGGGAATTTGTCGACTGTGACTTCAGAGGCATCCCTTTTATACAGCTTTTCCAAATCCAGATTTAATAACTTCGCATCTTTGGCTTTGGCCTCTTTCCACCATTTGGCAAAATCCACTCTGTTATTGGCCCAGACCGGAATTTTTTCAGCGTAAAACTCTGCCAGCGTCTCTTCATCCACCAGAATATCGCGCCGTCTGGCTTTTTCTTCCAGCTCTGTCACCTGCTCTATCAGCTTTTGGTTGTGCTGCAAAAAGCTTTCATTCAGACCTAAGTCTTGTTCGACCAAAGCACTGCGGATAAAGATCTTATGGCAGGTGGCCGGATCAATTTTGCTGTACAGCACAGGGCGTTTACCCACAATGATCAGGCCATACAAAGACACCTGTTCATAGGCCACCACTGCACCTTTCTTCTTTTCCCAGTGCGGTTCGCTATAACTGCGGCTGACCAAATGCGCTGCAGCAGGTTCTATCCATTCAGGCTCAATTTTGGCGACAGCCCGTGCATAAAGCTTTGAGGTTTCCACCAGTTCAGCCGCCATCACCCATTTAGGTTTACGTTTAAATAAGCTGCTGCCCGGAAAGACAAAAAACCGGCTCTGGCGTGGCCCCATATAATCAGCGTCGCTGTCGCGGCTACCGATTTGGCCTAATAAACCAGTTAACAAGGCACTATGGATTTGCTCGTAGGAAGCCACCTGCGAATTCAGGCTCCACTGCTGCTCAGTGCAGATCTGACTCAGCTGGCCATATAAATCCTGCCATTCACGCACCCGCAGGTAGTTTAAAAGCTCCTGTTTGCATAAACGGCGGAACTGGTTGTTGGTCAGCTCGTCTTGTTTCTCTTGCAGATAAGCCCAGAGTTTCAGCCAGGCGCTGAAATCTGAATCCGGATCGGCAAAACGGCCATGCAACTCATCGGCTTTTTGTTGTTTATCCAAAGGCCGCTCTCGGGGGTCCTGAATAGACAAGGCCGAGACAATCACCAGCACTTCCTGCAGACAGCTGTGTTTGGTTGCCGCAAACACCATACGGGCTAAACGAGGGTCGACGGGTAAACGGCTGATTTGACGGCCTAAGTCTGTCATTTGCAAACTATGGCTGTTGGACTGCGGCTTGACAGCCCCCAGCTCTTCCAGCAGCTTAATACCGTCGTTAATAAAACGACTGTCGGGCCGCTGTAAAAACGGGAACGCCTGAATATCACCTAAGCCCAAAGCCAGCATTTGCAAAATGACTGAGGCTAAGTTGGTGCGCAGAATTTCAGGATCAGTAAATTCTGGTCTGCTGTTAAAATCGTCTTCACTGTATAAGCGGATACAAATACCGGCAGCCACCCGGCCACAACGGCCTTTGCGCTGATTGGCACTGGCCTGGCTGATGGCTTCAATCGGCAACTGTTGTACTTTGGATCTGTAGCTGTAACGCGAAATCCGCACTGTGCCTGGGTCTATCACATAGCGGATCCCAGGCACTGTTAAGGAGGTTTCCGCCACGTTGGTCGACAATACGATGCGCCGTCCTACGCCGGTCTGGAAAATCCGGTTTTGCTCGGCTGCACTTAAACGGGCGTACAAAGGCAAAATTTCAGTGTGAGGCAGTTTTAACTTTTCCAGCGCATCTGCTGTGTCACGAATTTCGCGCTCACCGTTTAAGAAAATCAGAATATCGCCCGGTGGTTCGCGGTACAGCTCTTCGACCGCATCAAAAATAGACTGCAGTTGGTCAGCGTCTTTATCGTCATTTTCAGCCACAGGCCGGTAGCGGGTTTCCACCGGATAAGTACGGCCTGAGACTTCAATAATAGGCGCATCAAAAAAGTGTTTGGAGAAACGCTCCGGATCTATAGTGGCCGAAGTAATAATGACTTTTAAATCAGGGCGGCGTGGCAACAGCTGCTTTAAATACCCCAATAAAAAGTCGATATTTAAACTGCGTTCGTGCGCTTCGTCGATGATCAGGGTGTCGTATTGATTTAAAAATCTGTCCTGCTGAATTTCGGCCAGCAGTACACCGTCTGTCATCAGTTTGACTAAAGTAGTGGGCGCTGTGTGATCACCAAAACGGATTTTATAACCCACCTGCTGACCGACCGGGCATTTCAGCTCTTCAGCCAAACGGGCCGAGACACTACGAGCCGCTAAACGTCGTGGCTGGGTATGGCCTATCATACCTGCCACACCACGGCCTAACTCTAAACAGATTTTTGGAATTTGAGTGGTTTTACCCGAACCTGTTTCACCGGCAATAATCACCACCTGATGTTTGGCGATGGCAGCTTTAATATCGTCTTTTTTACCGACGACGGGTAACTCAGCCGGGTAGTCAATAGCCGGAACTGCGGCCTGGCGCTGTGCTCTTAACTGCATAGAAGCGGTGATTTTTTCTGCCAGATGCTGCATCAGTTGTTGCTGTTTAGTCTGGTCCTGCTGCTTTTTAATGTTCTGTAACGACTGGCGGAATCGGTGCTGGTCTTTGGACAAAGAATTGGCAATGGCTTTGTTAAGCGCGGTAACAGAAATTTCAGCCTCATGGGCAGTAATAGCAGCTTTCACAGTAGAGTCGGTCAACACAAGGCCCTCAATAAATAGGGGCGACATGCTACCAAGTTCAGTGGCTTTAGAT
>CBIMJC010000169.1:0-8972 GCA_966244125.1 uncultured Rheinheimera sp. | reverse complement strand
TAGCTGGTGGTTCGCCTACTAAGTTTGATCTGATTAACCCAAATAAAAATATGGACAGATCCAAAGTAGAAGGCTGGTTGACCACTGAATCTGCGCAGCAACTGTTTGCCGCTATGGGCACAGACATTGAAACCATGCGCCAGAAAGCACTGAGCAAAGATTTTGCCCCGGTACCAATGGGGGTAAAAGCTTCGGTTTCAGTGAAAAACAATATCAGTGAACTGACGTCCAATAACGTGATGGGTTATATCGAAGGCTCAGAAAAACCGGACGAAGTGGTGCTTTATATGGGCCACTGGGATCACTTAGGGGTCGATTTCTCTAATCCAAAAGACAAAGTCTTTAACGGTGCGCAAGACAACGCCAGCGGTACTGCTGCTGTGATAGCGCTAGCCGAACATTTTGCCAAACAACCTAAACCAAAACGTTCAGTGGCTTTCCTTGCGGTAACGGCTGAAGAACGTGGTTTATTAGGTTCAGCCTGGTACGCTGCTCACCCTGTGTTCCCGCTGCATAAAACTGTCGCCGGTATCAATATGGACGTGATGAACGTTTATGGTCCGATGAAAGATATGGTAGTGGTGGGCCATAACAACTCAGAGCTGGAAAACCTGCTGACTAAATACACTGAACAACAGGGCCGTTACGTGGCGCCTGAGCCAAGTCCTGAGCATGGTTCTTTCTACCGCTCAGACCACTTCAATCTGGCCAAAGTTGGCGTACCTATGTTGTACGCTAAAGGTGGTATCGACAGTTTTGAACATGGCAAAGAGTGGGGCGCTGCCCAGAAGAAAGAATACAACGTCTGTTGTTACCACAAAGCCGCTGACGAGTTTAACGACAGCTGGGACTTACGTGGTGTGCAACAGGACATGAATGTGTTTTATCAGATCGGCAATGAACTGGCTAACTCAGAACAGTGGCCAAACTGGTTTGAAGGCCGTGAGTTCAGAGCCATTCGGGATGCTTCATTAGCTGCGAAGTAAATTAAAAATGGGGCTGATCTTGAAAATATGATCTGGCCCCATTTTGATTGGTACTTTTCTCATTGAAGTAAGATCACAAACATGGATGTAGATTGATATTTAATGAAACAGTCACTTTTAATACCTTGCCTGCTCGTTTTTTTACCACTGATCGAAAGCCTGTTTCTGGGAAATACACTTGGGTTGGAATGGCAAAGTCCTCAGTTAATGTATCTGGTGAGTGCTTACCTTATCCCTGTGAAGTTGTTGATGGTTTTGTCAGGTTTGGTGTTGCTATCTAAAACGGATACTCTGATTAAGTTTAACTACCTGAAAAAGCCGGTAGTCGTTGCAGGCACTATTCAGGGGGGCATTCTTGCATTGGTTTGTTTTGTTTATTTGGTGTCTGGTATCGACGAATGGCCTGGACGTGAAAGCGGCAATATTTATGTTTATACCGCCGATG
This sequence comes from uncultured Rheinheimera sp., assembly GCA_966244125.1. Lineage (GTDB taxonomy): Bacteria > Pseudomonadota > Gammaproteobacteria > Enterobacterales > Alteromonadaceae > Pararheinheimera. Next base: position 7,541 of record CBIMJC010000169.1, on the reverse strand, counting down.
CAGGCGCTATAGGCAAGTCCTATCACTATTTTTCTTACATTTGCCGTGATAACTATGGTTTCTATAGGCTGCATCCAATTGCCAGACTGGATTGGCTGGGGGAATTCAGGTTTTACCAGAAAGAGAATCTATTGATGATAGAGCATACCGACTATTATGGAGAGCATGAAAAACAGCTCGATTTAACTGCGTTTAGTTGTGAATAAGCTACCAGAGGTCCACCTGCCTAATGTGCTATTGAGCCGCTGAACTCAGAGCAGAATTGCTGTTTTGCTTTATTTTTATTGGCCTGCGAACACCTGTCTTTAAGGAATAAAATATGAATAAGATGTGGAGCCTTGTTGTTCTGACCTCTGTATTTGCAGTGCTTGCTGCTGATAAACCTTTGGTTCAAACCGACTTTAACGCCAATTTTGCCCGCTATTTTGAAAAGGTAGCCTCGGATGAAATGCAAGGCCGGGCTCCGGCCACTGAAGGTGAAAAGCGCACTGTCGCCTACCTTGAAACTGAATTTAAACGTTTAGGTTTAACAGCTTACAAAGACGGCAGTTACCGCCAGGCTGTGCCTGTGGTGCAAATTGACCCTGTGGCTGTGTCCGACATGAAGCTTGCAGGCGACAAAACTGCGGCTAATCTGGTCTACAAAACCGACATGATGGCCTGGTCCACCCGTATGCTGCCAGAGATTAAGGTTGAGAACAGCGAGATGGTGTTTGCTGGTTACGGCATAGTGGCACCAGAGTACAACTGGAACGATTACAAAGACTTAGACGTAAAAGGCAAAACAGTGGTGGTGCTGGTGAACGATCCGGGTTTTGCCACTCAGGATCCTAAGCTGTTTACCGGTAATGCCATGACCTATTACGGTCGCTGGACATACAAATTTGAAGAAGCGGCCCGTCAGGGCGCCGCTATGCTGTTGATAGTGCACGAAACTGAAGCGGCCAGTTATGGCTGGAATGTGGTCGCTGGCACCAGTCCTATCCGGTTTGAACTGGCGGATGCCAATAAAAATATGCACAAAGCTCAGGTAGAGGGCTGGTTATCTCTGGATGCGGCCGAGCGTTTATTTGCCGCCAATGGCAGCAGCTTAAAACAGATGAAAGCCAAAGCCTTACAACCCGACTTTAAAGCCATACCACTGAATGCCAAAGCCAGTATCAGCATTAAAAACAACCTGCGCGAAATAGATTCCAACAATGTGATAGGTTTTATTCCGGGCAGTAAAAAGCCGGATGAAGCCGTGATTTATATGGCGCACTGGGACCATTTTGGTCTGGATTTCAGCCGCAGCGATGACAAAATTTTTAACGGTGCTCAGGATAATGCCGGTGGTATTGCAGGTTTATTAGCACTGGCTGAAAAGTTTAAACAAGGCCCTGCACCAGAGCGCTCCATCGCTTTTGTGGCTGTCACAGCAGAAGAGAGGGGGTTGTTAGGGTCACGCTGGTATGCTGAACATCCACTGTTTCCGGTGAATAAAACCGTGGCCGGTATCAATATGGACATTATGAATGTCTATGGCCCTATGTGGGACGTGATGGTATTTGGTTACGGTAGTTCAGAGCTGGAGCCTATTCTGGCTAAATATGCCAAAGCGCAAAACCGTTATATAGCACCAGAACCTACACCGCAGGACGGTTTTTATTACCGCTCAGACCACTTTAATCTGGCGAAAAAAGGCGTGCCTATGTTGTATGCCCGTGGTGGCATTGACAGCGTAGAGCACGGCAAAGACTGGGGCTTAACACAACGCAAAAACTACGTGTCCGATTACTACCACAAAGTAAACGACGAGTTTGATCCAAACTGGGATTTACGCGGTTCACAGCAGGATTTATTCCTGTTTTATCAGGTGGGTTTAGAGGTGGCGAACAGCCAAAGCTGGCCAAACTGGTTGCCCGGTAAAGAGTTTAAAGCGATACGGGATCAATCACTGCAACAGTAATTCGTTCAACGAAAGCCAGCCGTAGCTGTGTGATTCGTGCACATCATGCAATTTGCATTGTTGTGAGCGGATTACAGCAGCTCCGTTTTGGCAAGTTGCCGGTCTCTGCCCGGATAGGTGTTTGGATGACTGCAATAGCCTGACCGGCTAATTCATAACTCAATATTCAGACGCTCCCGCAGCTGCATCATGCCATTAAAAATGGATTGCGCTAATCCGTTGGGAAAATTGCCACCTAAGTGGGTTTCTATGTCACTCTGCGCCTGCTCAATCACTTTTGGTACTTCGCAGTACACTTGATGAATCAACTCTTTAACCTGGTTTTCACGAAAACCTAAGTACTGCCCAAAGACTATCCAGTGCCGGGCGATGATTTTATCAACAAGATAGTGTTTGGAATTCGAGACTATGGCCATAGCCAGTTTCAGCTTTTGTTTTGGAATGTGGTTTTGGCCTTTGCCGACAATAGGGTGAGCGGATAAGACGTCATAAAGTGGCGCCAGTGAATACGATCCGCCTTTGTGCAACTTTATCGAAAAGTTTTTGGCGTGGCCATCGGGCGCTGCCAGTAACCAGAACACTAGTAAAGATTTGAAAAAATTCAGACAATCTTGTTCAGGTGATATGCCATTACGTAACAGATCAATGATATTTTTGGCGGTAGGACCACCGTCTGCCTCGTATTTAGCAAGAGAGTTAAAGCCTAACGCCTGGCACATATCCTCCTGAGGCAAGCGTATGAGGATGCCAGCTTCATCATCAAGGGCGCGATCAAAACGTTCAACAACTAATGCTTTCATTGCACTTTGCCCAGTGCCGAATACCGCAGGCTCGCAATAAGCGATGGGAATACCAAATGCGTGAACAATCCGCGAGCATAGCCACTCGTTCTCAACCGAGGTCGACATATCGGCTTTCATATTGCCGACCAGGCCAAGGGGTAATTTCAATATGTGAGTTGTTGGCGTAGTACCAACGGGCAAAAACCACCCGCCATCGATATATAGCAGCGCGTTCTTTTCCTGCGCTCCGGCGATAGAAAGTCTGAGTCCATCATCGCCTTGAACACTCTGCAGGTTGAGCACACTGTTTGCCGTGGTATTCCTTAAAATTTCCGCAACCTCTTCTTCTGTTAAAGGTACTCCACTAATGCCCTCTAAAGCCGGTTGCGCAGCATCATGCGGTAATATTTGAATCGCTCCGACACAATCCCGCCCTATGGCCTCTAGCAATGCTCCAGCGCTGGTGTTCGCAGTCTGAAACCTGGTTGCCAATCGTCTCCTGATAGCATCAGAATCCGGGAGTAAGTTATCAAAATAATTCGATACCACTTCACCTTTGTGCGGAGCATTACCAGGAGTTAATGGGATGGACAGTGACAGAGCCCTGGCATGAGGATTAGCACTCCAGTCCGGGTGGTACTGAAAGATTTCTTTTTTCGGCGACCAATAGCCAACGGCCTCTCCGTTCATCCAAATTGAAAGGGTAGAAGCGGTACTTCGCCTTGGGCTCTCTGTCATGTTCTACCACTCCACTTTTTTGCCAGTTGGTTTTCGGATCACAACAACGGCATGGACAGGATTGTTATCCTTTACTATCTCCGTTTTAGCAGGTTCTGCCAAAACTTGATTATGTGTATGAACTACCGCATTTATCAGTCTGCTTTGATGTGCTGGACGGGTAAAGTTGTCACTGCTTTGTTGAGTTTCTTTTCGCCTCTTTTGAACTGGATCTTTATCTTTGCTTGTTGGCGTACCTTCACTTTTATCGCGGATAACCAACCCGGCATTTAGGAGCTGAAGAACCTGCCAAATCCTGCTAAAGCTGCTTTTACCGGGGTCTCTTTCTAACGCCTGGTAACTCTGTTGTGACACACCAAGTAGTTCTCCCATTTGTTGTTGGGAGTAACCAGCTTTAAGCCTCAGCGACTTTAAATATATCCGCAGCTGGGCTTCCGTAAAAAGTGGGTATTCCATTGCTAACGGCCTTTTATGAGTTGATAGAAAAACAATCTACAGCATGTAATTTACAAATACAGCTTATAACTTGTGATATAGGAATACAAGTTATGGGCTGTAATTTGAAAAAACAACATTTAAGTTGTATTTAGTGGCTTTTCAACGAAAATCAAATCAGTCGCCAGCAACTGGCTTCAACTCATCAATACAGCAGCGGAAAGACAAGTAAAGTTGTGGTAAAGGTTGATTTTCCTTGAACTCCATAAAGCAGTGGCAATCGACAGCGTGTGGGGATTTACACTGAACCGGGGCGCAACTATAGGCGCGATTTACGCCCTAAAGAACAGCCGGAAATGTTGTACATCAACCACTGGATCGGTCAACCGATCTGAAAAATGCTTGTCTGATCGGCATTAAGCCCTGGTGCTGGCTTTTTATGGTTTTGCCGCTTGATTCCCGCAGCCAGCTTCGCGCCAATAAGGCACAGTTGCACACAGATGTCCTCTGTGTTTTTCTGAGTTTTAGTCATTCTTTTTTGCTTAATCGCCTGAAATTGAGCTGCAGGTTATTTCTTCATCTGTTAGTTGACAGTCTATTAATCATACAATAGCATGATTTAAGAAATGATAAAAAAATGCCTCGAAGGTCTGCTGTGTTTTGACCGGGAAGGTGTATTAAAACCACGACAAGGGGAGAAGAAGCTCATGTTTAAGCGATCCGTCTTAAGCAGTGCTGTGTCTATGGCTATGGTTTTTTTAAGTCAGCCAGTAACAGCAGCACAAGAAGACAACAAAGCAACAGAAGTCGAAATCATTGAAGTTAAAGGTATTCGGGGCAGTTTGAATAAGGCGCTTGGGGTTAAGCGTCATAACGAACAAATTGTTGATGCCATAGTGGCAGAAGACATAGGCAAGTTTCCGGATAATAACGTGGTTGAATCCTTGCAGCGTGTGACAGGTGTACAGGTCACTAACCGTGGCTCAGGTGAAGTCTCTGCAGTCTCAATCCGTGGTTTAAGCGATATCACCACCACAGTCAACGGACGTAATATTTTTACTGCTTCAGGCACTGCTGTTGCGCTGCAGGACATTCCAGCCAGTTTGCTTAAGCAAGTGGATGTCTACAAAACCCGTTCTGCCAGTCAGATTGAGAGTGGTATAGCGGGCTCCATCGATGTAAAAACTCACCGGCCTTTTGATTTTGACGGCGCTAAGTTTATTGCCAACGCCCGCGGTATTTACACCGAACAAAATGAAGAAATTAACCCAACCTTCAGCGCTTTAGCCAGTAACAACTGGGAACTGGATTCAGGCCAGTTTGGTGCCCTGGTGAACATCTCCTATTCCAGAATGCGCTATCGTGATCAAAGTGTCACAGCTGGTGCTATGTTGCCTTTTATGACGGCAAACCCTACAGCTCCATTTACGCCTTATGAGCGGATTTTTCTGGATAAACCTGGTGTCTCTGAGAACCCAATCTGGCAACCTGGCTTATTAGCAGGTTTGCCTTCGAATGAAGGCGCAACCTTGGATATCAATGGTGTTGCTACTCCTTATCTGCTGAGTCGTGATGCGATATTCCAAAGTGACTACAATGGTGAACGTGAACGTCCTGCAGCCAACATCTCCTTGCAGTTTGCTCCGAATGAAAAATCTGAGTATGTGTTTGAATCCTTTTATAACGGTTTTCGTAACGAAGGCTTTAATAGCCTGTTGTTCTCCTTTGCCGACTGGTGGGGCGGTTATGCGGGCATGACGCCGGCTCAGGCCGCTGCTGCAGCCAATGTGCAGTTGCATCCGGGCACTAATATTGTCAAATCCCGTTCTGTCAACGATCCCTGGGTCTTTACCAGTGGGGATTTATCTACAGGCAAAACCGACAGCTACCTGCATGCGTTGGGGGGGAAATGGGATCTGTCCGATTACATGACGTTAAAATCTGAGCTGGTCTATCAGGACAGTGAATACAACAGCGATTTTTTTGCCATGCGTTTTGTGCGGCCTGGCAATAACTACAAACTGAATGTCGACTTTAATGAAAACGGCGGTATTCCGGGTTTTAACTTTGAAGACAATCCGGCAACAGCAGGTATGGATGAGTCCAGTATGGCCGATCCATCTGCATACCTGACCGATAGCATGTATGACAATGCTAACAAAGACGAAGGGGATGCTGTTACTTTTACCTCTGATTTGTCCTATCGGCTGGATGGTTTTTTCACCACAGTAGAAACAGGTGTACGTTACGACAAGCGTGGGGCAACTACCTCATTCAGCCGTCAGGACCGTTGCTGTGGTGGAGCCGTGAATGTGGGGACAATAGAAGGGCTGGCTTCGATCAACTCTGGTTTTATGGATGGTGAAGCCAATGTACCTACCACCTGGGCTGTAGCCAATGGTTATTATATTCGCAATAACGCTGATGAGTTCCGTACTATGTACGGCCTAAACAAACTGGATTTGCAGCGTTCTTTTGATATAGACGCCACTACCTTGTCTTTGTATTTGCAGGGCAAATATGAAACTGAAGTGGCTGGTCGTGCTTTAAACGGTGAAATCGGTGCCCGTTATACTGGTATTGATACAGACTCCACTTTCTATCAGGAAAGTGCTCCTGGAACAGTGCAGAATACCACTGCTGGCGAGAGCAAAACCCGTAAAATTCTGCCTAGTCTGACCGCTCGTTATCAATTGACCGATGACTTGCAGGCCCGTGTTGCCTATACCGAAACTTTGCGTTACCCGGCCTTTGGTGATTTAAATCCGCTGATCATTTACAACGAAGATGTGACTGGTATTGGTTATGGTACTGCAGGGGGCGGTAATCCGGATTTAAAACCTACCGAGTCGAAGAACTATGACCTGTCACTGGAATGGTATTTTGCTGAAGCCAGCTCTTTGTACGGTACTTTGTTCAGACGTGACATTGATGGTTTTGTTGTTGGCTTCCGCCGTTCTGTCACAGCGCCAAAATCAGCAACAGATCCAACACCTTACAAGTTTGTGCTGACGCAGCCATACAATGCTTCTAATGGCGAGTTGTCGGGTGCTGAAATTGGTCTGGTCTGGTTCCCGGACTACTTACCTGAAGCTTTAGATGGTTTTGGTGTGCAAGCCAGCTACACCCGCTTGTCTTCACAACAAACCACACCTGATACCAACAGCGAAGGTGAAATTACCGGCTACAGAGACACAGACCTGTTTGGTGTCTCTGATTCGTCTTATAGTGTGGTGTTGGCATACGACAAAAACGATTTGGGTATGAGATTATCTTACTCATGGCGCGAAGGTTTTTTGGCAAACTATGAAGCAGCTTTGTTTGCTAACCCGCTGGAAATGCGTCGTAAATCTGAAGCCAGTATGGACTTTCAGTTAAGCTACAAACTGACAGAACAGTTTGAGATCACGCTGGACGGCACTAACCTGACCAATGAGCTTTATCAAAGCTACTATGGCAATAACGCCACTACAGGTAACTTCGGCACAGCTTTATACAGCCGTACTTTCGCCTTAGGGGTTCGCTACAGTATGTAAGCTAAAAGGACGAATAACACTTCAAAACACCGGCCTTAGCGCCGGTTTTTTTATGCAAAAACTATGGGAAAAGTGCGCTATGCCGGTCGCAGCTGAAAGTGC
>CBIMJC010000168.1:0-9001 GCA_966244125.1 uncultured Rheinheimera sp. | reverse complement strand
CTATTCTCAAATCGGGCGCAGGGCTCCGCCATCGCACTTTGGTGCGGCGCAACAGCTCCTGGCTCAACTCAAAGCGCACTGCGGCTCCTGTTGCAATCAAAGCGAGATCGTACTGCAAACTGAGCTGCGCCATGGACTGGAAAAAACGAATGTGAGCTGCGTTCACCTGCACCTGAGCCAGGCGTTGCCTGGCTTTTTCAACAGACAATGCATCAGGTTCTACCACGTCAATGCAGCAGCCCGGCAAACTGGCCATAGACTGCAAATGACGGGACCCTAACTCACCTGCACCAATTAACACCAGGCTATATTGCTGTTGGGTCATAAGGTGAATCCATCATCAATAATCAGGTTTTGGCCTTGCATAAAGGCGCTATCGTCAGACAGCAAAAAAACCACAGCCCCACAAATATCGGTTGGATTGAGCATGCCTTTGCCTAAGGTATGCTGTTTATACTGCTGTAAAAATGTCTCTGGCTGCCCATCAAGCAAACCTCCGGGGCTTATCGCATTCACTCTAAAACGGGAGTCATTCACATAACTAGTGACGTATCTAGTTAATTGCACAATTGCAGATTTAATGGCTGCATACTCCACAGGCATAGTCATCGGCGTATCTTTGTAAACTTCAAATTTCGGAGCAATCACGCCATAAACAGAGGATAAGTTAACCAGCGACAAAGGCTGCTGATGCACACTGAAGTGCTTCGCAGCTTGTTGCGCAAATAAAAAAGCCGCGCCCAGATGCAGCTGCACATTTTCATTAAAGCTCTCTAGTGTGACATCAAAAAAATGCCGGCCGTAACTAGGATGACGGGGATAAGTGCAGTTCACTGCACCAGTCAATTGAGGGTAAGTCGCAAACAATAACGCAACTTGCTCCGGCTGATTAAAATCAACCTGATGCAACACTATTTGCTGTTCAGTGCGGCCAATAGCAGCCAAACGTTGGCGTAATTTGTCCAGATCCAGATCTGCGGCAATAACCACAGCGCCTCTCTGCACTAACACCTGACACAAAGTGCTGCCTAATAAACCCGCAGCACCGGCAACTAATACAGTTTTACCTGTCAGCATCTGTTGTCCTTTCATTCGTTTTTATAAATGTCTACTGCGCTCAGCAACACTTCTGCCAGCATAAAGTCATAGATATCATCAATATCGACAGCTCGTTGTTTTGGGACTATTATCGCCGTTACTTTACCCGCTAATACCCCTGCACTCTGCCGGATATACTGTGGTGATGTCGCATAAACCACTGTGGTTAAATCAAATAATACAGGGGCATCCTGACGGCGAACTAACTGGCCATTGTTTTTGATGGCTATATCAACCAAACCATCCGGCAGTTGCCGAACCATATTAAAATAGGGGCTACGCTGGGCTGGTGTCATGCTGACACAAATATCGGCGCCAGTTTGCCGCAACTTCAACAGCGCTGACTGCACATCTTCTTTGCTGCGTAGTGGTGCTGTGGCAGGCAAGCTGACAAAGTGATCAAACTGACCATAATGCAGCTCAACCCAATCGACGGCATGACGCCAGGCAAGAAATTCTGCACTGGTATCAGTCGCGAGTTCTGCAGGACGCTCAATCACAATAGCACCCGCTGCTTGTGCTACGCTGGCAATATCCGCGTCGTCGGTTGAAACGAACACCTTTTCAATCTCAGGCAACTGATGAGCCAGCTCAACGGAGTAACACAACAAAGGTTTTCCTAGCAGTGGCTTGATATTTTTCCCCGGCAATCCTTTGGAACCGCCCCGGGCAAACACAAAAGCAAAAGTACGCATTAGTCTGTGTGCTCCGCCATTCGCTTAGCTTGTTCAACCAGCCTTAATACAGCTAAACCATCCTTAAGAGGCACTGGCGCCGCTTTTTTTTCTGCTACAGCAGTAGAAAAATCCTGCAACATCAGCAAATACATTTGGTTTTTATCCCATTGCGGCTGATGATACAGCTGCTGTCGCCCCTGAGCATTCACAAGGCTGACACTATTTTCCAGCAAATCCCACTCTATACGGCCTTGCTGACCTGAAATAACACAACGCCGTTGTGGCACCTGCTGTAAAAAATCCAGATGCAACTGGCAAAGTAGTGCCTGATCACCAGACAGCATCAGGTCAGCGCGCTCTTCAACGTCCAGCATTAATTCGCCATGACGCCGCAAGCGACAAAAATCCACAGACAAAGGGCCAAACAACCAGAGTAAGTAGTCCAGTTCGTGACTCAGCTCCAGCAAGGCTCCACCACCAAACGCCTCTTTAGCTGACACTGAATCGCGATAATCTATCTGTTTACGCCATTGGCTCAGATGTTGTCCAACCATAGCCTGAACCATATAAACTGGGCCAAGCTTTTGTTCAGTTAGCAGCTGTTTGACCACCTGAGCAGAGGGTAAGTAACGTAAGCAATAGCCCAGACTATAGAGAGGTTGAGAAGGCTGCTGACGCAAAAACTCTGCGGCTAACTGATACTGATCACTCAGAGGTTTTTCAATCAAAGCGGCAATGCCAGCATCACGAAAAGCTACCGCATGCTGCAAATGTAAATGCGCAGGTGAAGCGATCACGGCGAATAAAGGCTGAGCAGCTATTGCCTGTTCGAGACTCAATTGGGTTTGCCCAGCAAGTTCAGCCTGAGCCAACTGGCGGCCACTTGCTGAAACGATATATATCTCTGCCTGCGGCCACAACAGCAGAAGATTGGCTAAATGTCGTTTGCCTATACTGCCCAACCCCACCAATACAATCTTCATTACTACTCCGTCAGCTTTGCAGGGGATGCTTACAAGTCCTGCAAGGCGTCATTCACAAGTTGCTGGGCTTTTTTAAAATCATCCAAACGTCCTATATCAATCCAGTCCTGCTCGACCTGAAAATGATTCACCTGCTGGCCCTGTTGCAAGCGTGCTGACAATAAGGTTGGCATATCAATCTGCTCCCCGGCTTTGACCTGACGAATAAAATCAGGCTCAAGCAGATAAATACCTGCATTGACAAAATAGTGATGTACTGGTTTTTCGACGATAGCAGTGATGCGATGCCCATCTGTACTGACCACACCATAAGGCACCTGATAGTCAAATTGACGCACGCAGACAGTCGCCTCTCCGCCTTGCTCTTCATGAAACGACAGTAACTGCAAAAAATCTATATCGGTCAGCAAGTCACCATTCATCACAAACACTGGCTCTGTTAACTCCCGCTGCGGCAACAAACCTAAAGCTCCGGCCGTACCCAGAGGCTGACTTTCATGCAAATAATCTATACTCACGCCCCATTTGCTACCATCACCAAAGTGAGCCATGATCTGCTCAGGCATATAGTGGGTGGAGATAAAAAAGCGGTGAAATCCGGCCTGAATAAACCGCAGCATAATGAGTTCAAGAATGGGTTTATCACCGAGCTTTAACATAGGTTTAGGACAAGATTCAGTGAGAGGCCGCAATCTGGTACCAAAGCCACCCGCCATCAGACAGACTGTATTATCCAGCTTAGGTTTTTGCAGCAAATCATATAAAAACTCAATAGAGAGCAAGTGCCCATCATCCGAGACTACGGGCAACAACAGCAGTTGAAAGCGCTCCATGCAGGACAATAAGCGGGTTTTGCTCCAGTCAGCCTGTGCGACTCGTGGCTCTTTTTGCATAATATCTGCAACAGGCGAGGCTAAACTAATGCCCTTCAAGAGCGAGCGGCGCACATCACCATCACTGACAGTACCGAGTAAAAATCGCTCTTCATCTACGACAACCAAACTACGACGGCCTTGCTGATCCATCAAAGCTATCGCATCTGCTAAAGGCATCTGCGGCAATACCAGTATCTGTTCCCAGTGTTTAAGCTTGGCCATTTTGTTTTTCTCCGCTGATTGCTTGGCATGATCGGACCACTGCTGAAGGCCCCCGTACTGTCGCATATGCATCCAGATTCTTTACGACAATTGTACCTGCGCCAACAACCGCACCTTCAGCAATTTCAATGCTTTGGATGACAGTCGCTCCGGCCCCAACAAAAACTTGCTCACCTACCGTAACCTGACCACAGAGCACTGCACCTGGGCCTATATGGCTGTGAGCCGCAACAACACAATCATGTTCAATGACAGCTCTGCTGTTAATAATGACGTTATCGGCAATTTTGCTGTCGGCTTGAATCACAGCTCCAGCCATGATTTGCACCCCCTGCCCTAACTGTGCACTTGAACTGACTATGGCAGATGGATGCACCAGATTAAGAAACTCAAACCCAGCCTGACGGGCTTTTCTATACAATCCATAACGCGCCTGAGAATGAGGCATCATGCCAACCCCATTCACCAGTTTCACCTGTGCCGGATTGTATCTGTTGAGAACATCATCATCTCCCAACACCGCCAATCCACGCCATTGCTGAACCTGTTGCGCGCAAAGCAAGGGACAACTCACACCTAACACCTGAGTCTGCGTCAGTTGCAGCAGCTCAAGCACCACCTTGGCATGACCACCAGCACCAAGCAAAATTACGCCTTGCATGACGGGTCCTGAGTCACAGGTTCCATCGCCTGATAAGAGCGATCCGCGGTCTGACCTAATAAATCCCAGTATTGAAGTGCTGCAGTACCGCTGCTGCTACGTGCGCTGCTCAGATTGTCTGCTGTAAAGAGCTGGCCTGCTGCAATAGCGGTCTTCGCCACAAGGCGCTGCCTGACGACACGCTGAGTCTCCAGCTCAACAGGGTATGGAGCTTTGATCCCTGAGCCCATAAGTAACTCTACCCGTCGAATTTGCTGCACCATTTCTTTGAGCTCACCAGGGGTTAATGACGCTTTATGATCAGGGCCTGGCAAGTTACGATCTAGGGTAAAGTGTTTTTCAATAATAGTAGCGCCGCGGGCAACAGCAGCCACTGGCACTAACAATCCGTCACTATGATCCGAATAGCCGACAGGCAACTGGAAACTGTCGGCTAATGTGGTCATAGCGGCTAAATTAACCTGCTCGTCAGGGCAAGGATATTGAGATGTACAATGAAGCAATGTGACCTGCTGTTTCAGATGTTGCTGAGCGATCGGGTCGCTCCAGTTTTGCCAGATTTCTTTTATTCCCTTTGGAGCGGCACTAGCCGTTGACGCATGCGCCACTACAGCTAAAGCTAGTTCAATTTCCCCCAGCGTGGCCATGCCTGTTGACAGTATAAGTGGTTTACCACTGCGTGCTGTTAACCATAACAAAGGCGCGTTGGTCAATTCGCCGGATGGAATTTTATAGCGTTTTAGCTGCAGGCTAAGCAAAAACTCAGTGCTTGGCAGATCAAAGCCCGTCGACATAAATTCAAGGCCAGACTTTTCCGCATAGTCTTTTAACTGATGATGCAAACTTTGGGGTAATTCCAGTCGTTTAAGCATCTGCCACTGGCTTTCGCTGGCATCCGTCAGTTCCTTTTGATACTGAGCCTTTGGTGTTTGTCTCGTCGCTAATAAATCAGCCTGAAAAGTCTGAAACTTAACTGCATCAGCACCAGCCTTAGCAGCAGCATCAATCAAAGCAAAGGCTAAATCAGTATCGCCATTATGATTAACGCCTGCTTCAGCAATAATAAATGTTCTGCTCATTTAACAGTCCTTACCTGAAGGCAGGTCATAGAATTTCTTTTGACAGCTAAGCACCACGTTTTTTAGCAGCGTCACCACTTTGTTACTTACTTCACCATCTCCGTAAGGATTCAAAACGTCCGTGCAATCTAATTGCAACGCTGTTGCAATTGCGGTTTTTATTTCGCCTAGATTGTCGCCACAGTGCAGCACAGACCTGGCCGTTAATCGACCAGCCTGACGTTTACCAATATTTACGCTGGGCACATGTAGTGACGGGACTTCAATCACCGCACTGGAAGAATTTCCCACCACCACCTCAGCATGACGCACAGATGCCAAATAACGTGCCTGACCGAGAGAAGAAAACAACTTGATCCGGCTTGGCAGCCTCTTTTTCGCCAGTTCAAGTTGCTCAATAATCAACCGCCCACCTTCATCCGCATTCGGATAAGTGCAGACCAGGTACAGAGGTTCAAAACTCAACGACGCTTCAAGTACATTACAAATAGCAGAATGGGTCGCTGCGATATTTTGAGTTTCTGAATGGTAAGTCATTAAGATATAACGCGCATCAGCAGGCAGTCCCAGTTCTTTTAGCGTGTTTTCACGCGACCAGGGCTTTTGCCGTACTATGGCTTCCAGCCCGGGAGCTCCCACACAAAATACCCGTTCAGGCGACTCCCCTAACTGGATCACCCGTTGCCGATAGGCTTCAGTGGATGTGCCATGATACTGACTGAATTTAGTAATAGCATGTCGTATTGCATCATCGTATGCACCTTCAGTCAGTTCACCACCATGCAGATGAAACAAAGGGATATGCATTAACACAGCAGCCTGAGCAACGGCCAATGCTTCGTAGCGATCTCCAAGCAATACCAACAAATGGGGTTGAAGCCGCTGCAACGCATCCGCAAAACCTATCAGCCCCAAACCCATACTTTTTGCAGTTGCCACTGCACTATCAGCGGACAATAACATATCAATACGAGCCGCTATCTCAAAACCATCCTGTTCGATTTGCTGAACTGTCAGGCCATACTCTGGAGATAAATGGCTGCCAGAGACGATCAGCTGCAACTCCAGTTCGTCATCACTTTGTATCGCCTGCAATAAATAATACAGCAAGCCATAGTCAGCCCTTGTACCGGTGAACACCGCAACACGGCGTTTAGGTATTGTCATGTAACTGGCTCCTGACAGAACTCGGCAAATTAACCAGCCGTTCAACCAGATACTCTGTGACAGCTAAGTCAGTGCGCATACAGTGTTGATACATTGCTAGTTGATGCATAGGCCGCCAGGCCGGACGCAGCATAATGCCCGACTCAGGGGCGGTCTCAAGCAACTGAGTCTTCGTTTCTGCTGTAGGGCAAACCACTGCATTCAGCCAGTAGTTAGAGCGCGCGTAAGGTGGCTCTTTGACAAAACGGAAATCTGAATCTGCAAAAAACTCCTGATACACCGCTGCGATCTGCCGTTTATCGGCAATAAATCTATCCAATTGTTCCATTTGTCCACAGCCAAGCGCCGCATTCAGATTGGGCATGCGATAATTAAAGCCATATTCGTCGTGCACAAACTCATAAGGATGTGGAACTTTAGCTGTCGTTGTCAGATGTTTCAGCCTAACTCCATCAGTGGGGTCTGCACAAAGCACCATGCCACCACCACCTGTGGTAATAATTTTATTGCCGTTAAAACTTAAAATGCCAAAACGACCAAAAGTACCAGTGTGCCTGTCTTTGTACAAAGACCCCAGACTTTCAGCGGCATCCTCAATCAAGACTAACTGCCATTGCTGACATAACAATAACAACTCTTCCAGCTCAACAGGATGGCCAAAGGTGTGCATGGGCACCACAGCCCTAACCCTGCGCTGGCTTTTACGATGGATACAGCCGTGCTCACTTAACAGGCATTCTTGCTGCAGGAACTCCGCCAGCGACTTGGGGCATAAGCCTAAACTAAGCTCTGAAACATCAACAAATACAGGCTCTGCACCAGCCCAATGAATGGCATTGCAGGTGGCGACAAAAGTAAAAGCCTGAGTCACCACCAAATCATTGGTGACTACGCCTGCCGCATACAAAGCAGCCTGCAAAGCAGCTGTACCGTTCATCACAGCGACAGCTTTTGAAGTATTGCAGTACGACGCTATATCGCTTTCAAAACGGTCGACATAGGCTCCAACACTGGAAACAAAAGTAGAGTCTAAAGTGTGTTGGACATAAGCAGATTCTTGTCCTTCAAAACGCGGGGCATGCAAAGGGATAAAGTCCTTTGTCTGATAAATATCTCGGATCAATCGAAACAAAGTCTGCTGCATAAGATCGTCTACTTATTGTATTGACTGGCTTTATACCGGGCCAGATGGGCAGGCTGACTGAACCATGCAATGGTGCGTCTTAAGCCTTCAGCCAAGTCAATCTGAGGTGAAAAACCAGTGAGCTGCACCAGTTTACTGTTATCTCCCCATAATCTGAACACTTCAGAACCTGCAGGACGTAAACGCTGCTCGTCCATCACAAACTCTACATCACTTTGCATCAAAGTTCGGATCAGCGTTAAGGTATCTGCTACCGAAATTTCATAATTTGAGCTGATGTTGATGGTCTCACCAATAGCTGCATCACAACGGCTTAGAACTTCAAAACCAGCACAAGTATCCTGCACATAATTGAAATCACGGGTTGGGCTGGTATCCCCCAATTTAATGCGCGATGCACCTGTTGCGATTTGACTGATAATAGTCGGGATCACAGCACGGGCCGACTGGCGTGGTCCATAGGTATTAAAAGGCCGGACTATAGTCACCGGCAGATTAAAAGCATGGTAATAACTCATCGCCAAAGCATCAGCGGCAATTTTTGAAGCGCTGTAAGGCGACTGGGCTTGCAGCGGATGTTTCTCATCAATAGGCACGTACTGTGCTGTGCCGTAGACTTCACTGGTGGACGTTTGCAAAAAACGTTTTACTCCATGCTTCAGCGCTGCCTGACACAGGTTCAAGGTTCCGTTTACATTAGTATCTATGTAACTTTGTGGGGCACTGTAAGAATATGGAATAGCTATTAGCGCCGCCAAGTGGAACACCACATCAATACCCTGACACAAAACATCACAGAAAAACGCATCCCGCACATCGCCATAATGGATCTCAAGGAACGGATGAACAACACCGTCCAGCCAACCTGCCGAGTTAAACGAATTGTACTGGGCCAAAGCCCGGACCTGATAACCCTGGGCGAGCAAATGTTCAACCAAATGAGAACCGATAAACCCATCAGCTCCTGTAACTAATACTTTTTTCATCTGGTTAGCCTTGTTTTACTGGTTTAAACAAGTATTGAACACTGACCGCATCAAACATGAAAGGCTGCTGCATGTAATGCAATTGACCATCCTGCAGATAGCTGCGCCA
>CBIMJC010000167.1:0-9014 GCA_966244125.1 uncultured Rheinheimera sp. | reverse complement strand
AAGTCAAAGGCACTCTGCTGCTGGCCGAAGAAGGCATTAACGGCACTATTTGTGGCCCGCGTGAAGGTATTGATGCGATGCTGCGCTGGTTTGCTGCTGATAGTCGTTTTGATGGCATGTCCTATAAAGAATCTTTTGCGGATGAGCAGGCGTTTTACCGCACTAAGGTCAAGCTGAAAAAAGAAATTGTTACTATGGGAGTGGAGGGGATCAACCCCGCTCATATAGTAGGCACTTATGTCAAAGGTGAAGCCTGGAATCAGCTGATTTCAGATCCGGACACCATAGTCATAGACACCCGCAACGACTACGAAGTGGCGATAGGCACCTTTAAAAATGCCATCAACCCCAACACCACCAGTTTCCGTGAGTTTCCAGAGTGGGCAGAGCAGAATCTGGACAAAACGAAACATAAAAAAGTGGCTATGTTTTGTACCGGCGGTATTCGCTGCGAAAAATCCACAGCCTTTTTAAAAGAGCAGGGTTTTGAAGAGGTGTATCACCTCGATGGCGGCATTCTGAAATACCTGGAAGAAGTACCAGAGCCAGAAAGTTTGTGGCAGGGTGAGTGCTTCGTGTTTGATCAGCGTGTTGCCGTCAAACACGGTTTAGAACAAGGCAGTTACGATCAGTGTTATGCTTGCCGTATGCCGTTGTCACAGGATGAGATGAAGTCACCGCTTTATGTTCAAGGGTTAAGCTGCCCTCATTGTCACGATAAAATAACTGATGAACAAAAAGCTTCTTTTGCTGAACGCCAAAAACAAATTGCCCTGGCCAAACAGCGGGGTGAACAGCATATCCGCGACGGGAAAGTTGAGTTCTAAACTTTGCTATAGTTAAAAAGAGCCTTAATGGCTCTTTTTTTATACCCGTCGTTTAGGCTTTACTGGATTATTTTTCTATTAAATAGAACAAAATGTGCTTATTTTTGTTATTTTAAACCATCTTCTGGAAAGATAAGCTGGTTCTATTAAGAGGGTGAATTATGGCAACAGAAAACAAAGGCTATGGCCGGACCAGTATCCTGCTGCACTGGCTGGTGGCGGTTATGGTGATCGGACTTTTTGCATCAGGCTTCTGGATGGTGGATTTGAGCTACTACAGCAGCTGGTATAAAACAGCACCATTTTGGCATAAAAGTGTTGGTGTGTTGTTGTTGCTGATCATGGGCTACAGATTGCTTTGGCGTGTTGTGAATGGGACTGCGGAGCCTTTGGCCAGTCACAGTAATGCTGTACAGCGAGCCAGTCATTTGACCCATCTGACACTATACGGACTTATATTTTTGATTATTTGCAGTGGTTACCTGATCTCCACAGCAGATGGCCGACCAATAGAAGTATTTGGTTTGTTTGACTTACCTTCAGCAGGTGAATTATTCGCTGAGCAGGCGGATAAGGCCGGTTTAGTACATAAATTTGCGGCTTATGCTCTGATTGCCCTGGCAGTCGTACATGCAGCAGCTGCACTGAAACACCATTTTTTTGACAAAGACGATACGTTAAAACGAATGCTTAAACCTTAATCTGAAAGGAGATTGAAATGAAGAAGTTATTAATAGCCAGTCTGATGGCATCTATGTTAGCTGCTCCAGCTTTACAAGCTGCTGAGTATGAAATTGATACGCAAGGCGCTCACGCTTTTGTTCAGTTTAAAATCAGCCACTTGGGCTACAGCTGGTTATACGGCCGTTTTAATACTTTTAAAGGCAACTTCAGTTATGATGCGGCCAAGTTAGCGGACTCAAAAATCCAGTTAGAAATCGATACTAAAAGTGTTGACTCTAACCATGCAGAGCGCGACAAGCACTTACGCAGCCCGGATTTCCTGAACGTAGATAAAAACAGCAAAGCTACTTTTGTCAGCACTAAGATAGTACCAAAAGCCGGTGCTGATTTTGATGTGGTAGGTAACTTCACGTTAAACGGCGTGACCAAAGAAATCGTGATCAAAGCCACTAAACTGGGTGAAGGTTCAGATCCATGGGGTGGCTACCGTGCAGGTTTTGCCGGCACTACCAGCATCAACCTGGAAGATTTCGCCATTAAAAACATCCTTGGCCCAGCCTCTGCCACTGTGCACCTGGATCTGAGCGTGGAAGGTATTAAGAAGTCTTAAGTTAAATCAGATTTCTGATAAAAAATTGCCCTGACGTATCTTCAGGATACTCAGGGCAATTCTATTTCTATATCTGTGATGGGAATACTGCAGCAAGGCAGGATCTCACCTTTGCGGACAAAGGCTAAAGGTTCATTGATATAACTGACTGTACCAGAGAGCAATTTACAACGGCACGCCCCACAATACCCCTCACGGCATTGATAGTTGACTTGCTGTTGCTGTGCTTCCAGGGCATCAAGCAGGGTGCGTTGCTCAGGCCCGAATTCCAGACTGAGCACGTCTTTCACCACTACTTTTACCATTTGAGCTGTCGCAGATCAGAGATCAAAATCACCGAAATCAGCGCCATCCATTTCATTGTCGATTTGACCTACTAAATAAGAGCTGATTTCAGATTCCTGTGGCGCCACCTGCACATTGTCAGACACCAGCCAGGCATTGATCCATGGAATAGGGTTCTGTGTCGTGCTGAAAATTGGCTTTAAACCCACAGCCTGCATTCTGTTGTTGGTGATGTATTCAACGTACTGGCACAAAATGTCTTTGTTTAAACCAATCATGGAGCCATCTTTAAACAAGAACTCTGCCCAGTCTTTTTCCTGCTCGGCTGCTTTACGGAAAATGGCATAGGCATCTTCTTCACATTCTTTGGCTATCTCCGCCATTTCCGCATCGTCTTCACCAGCGGCCATAATATTCAGCATATGCTGAGTACCGGTTAAATGCAGCGCTTCATCGCGGGCGATCAGTTTGATAATTTTGGCATTACCTTCCATCAGCTCACGCTCAGCAAAAGCAAAACTACAGGCGAAGCTGACATAAAAACGTATAGCTTCAAGCACGTTGACTGACAAAATACAGAGGTAAAGTTTACGTTTCAGCTCGCGCAGACTGATGGTATGGCTTTTACCTGCCACCTGATGGGTGCCTTCACCAAACAGATGATAGATATTGACGGAGTGAATTAAGTCGTCGTAGTAGCGGGTGACATCGTCAGCCCGTTCAATAATACGTTCATTCAGCAAAATGTCGTCGAACACCTTGTGCGGCTCGTTGGTGATATTACGCACTATGTGGGTGTAGCTGCGGCTGTGAATAGTTTCACTAAAAGCCCAGGTTTCAATCCATGTTTCCAGCTCAGGTAAAGAGACTATAGGCAGCAAAGCCACGTTCGGTGAACGGCCCTGAACTGAATCCAACAGAGTCTGGTATTTTAAGTTGCTGATAAAGATATGCTTTTCATGTTCTGGTAACTGTTGAAAGTCGATGCGGTCTTTACTGACATCCACTTCCTCAGGACGCCAGAAAAAGCTCAGTTGTTTTTCAATCAGTTTTTCAAAAATGCCGTATTTTTGTTGGTCATAACGGGACACGTTCACCGGATTGCCGAAAAACATCGGCTCTTTCATTTGATCATTATTTGTACGGCTAAAGGTGGTATAACTCATCAGCAATATCCAGATTATTATTAGTTATGCATACAAAAAGAGGGCTGCAATGCAGCCCCGGACTTAAATTTTACAGGCGCCACCGGCACAACCATCGTCTTCCGGCGTCGCTTTGATGTCTTCCTGTACATCAGAAGCACCATCGCGGGTGTTGTGGTAGTACATGGTTTTGACACCCAGCTTATAAGCCGTCAGTAAATCTTTTAACAAGATCTTCATTGGCACTTTGCCACCTTCAAACTTGCCCGGATCGTAGTTGGTGTTAGCAGAAATGGTCTGGTCCACAAATTTCTGCATAATGGCCACCAGACTGATATAACCGTCGTTGTTTGGCATATCCCATAACAACTCGTACTGATCTTTCAGGCGCTCATATTCAGGTACGACCTGTTTTAAAATACCGTCTTTACTGGCTTTTATACTGATATGACCACGAGGTGGTTCAATACCGTTAGTCGCATTTGAAATTTGCGACGAGGTTTCAGATGGCATCAGCGCAGATAAGGTCGAGTTACGTAAACCATGTTGCACTACATCTTTACGCAGCTGCTCCCAGTCGTAATGCAGAGGTTCTGCGCAGACTTTATCTAGATCCTTTTTATAGGTATCAATAGGCATAATGCCTTCTGAATAGGTCGTTTCGTTAAATTTAGGGCAGGGGCCAAATTCCTGCGCCAGTTTGTTTGAGGCTTTCATCAGATAATACTGGATAGCTTCAAAAGTGCGGTGCGTTAAGCCATTGGCGGAACCGTCTGAGTACTTAACTCCATTTTTCGCCAGATAATAGGCATAGTTAATCACACCTATGCCTAAAGTACGGCGGTTCATGCTGGCGTGGTAAGCGGCAAGAATAGGGTAGTCCTGATAATCCAATAAACTATCTAAAGCCCGTACAGCGAGTTCTGCTAACTCTTCCAGCTCATCCAAATGTTCAATAGCGCCTAAGTTAAAGGCAGATAAAGTACAAAGGGCAATTTCACCATTTGGATCGTTGATGTCATTCAGTGGTTTGGTTGGCAGCGCAATTTCCAAACACAGGTTGCTCTGACGCACAGCAGCAAATTTAGGATTAAATGGGCTGTGTGTATTGCAGTGATCAACGTTCTGTAAATAGATACGGCCTGTGCTGGCCCGTTCCTGCATAAAGAGGGTGAACAGCTCAACAGCTTTAATCCGCTTTTTACGGATGGAAGAGTCCGCTTCGTATTTCACATACAGCTCTTCAAATTTTTCCTGATCTTCAAAAAATGCGTCATATAAACCCGGTACGTCGGAAGGACTGAACAGGGTGATCATTTCATCTTTGATCAGGCGGGTGTACATCAGGCGGTTAAACTGCACACCGTAATCTAAGTGACGTACACGGTTTTCTTCCACACCCCTGTTGTTTTTCAGCACAAGCAAGGATTCGACTTCCAAATGCCATAATGGATAGAACAAAGTGGCTGCGCCACCACGAACACCACCCTGAGAACAGCTTTTTACCGCGGTCTGGAAATGTTTATAAAACGGAATACAGCCGGTATGGAAAGCTTCACCGTTACGGATTGGGCTGCCTAAAGCACGGATACGGCCGGCATTAATACCTATACCTGCACGCTGGCTGACGTATTTCACTATAGCGCTGCTGGTCGCATTAATAGAATCTAAGCTGTCACCGCACTCAATCAGCACACAAGAGCTGAACTGGCGGGTTGGGGTACGTACACCGGACATAATAGGTGTAGGTAATGAAATCTTAAAGGTAGACACAGCGTCATAAAAACGGCGCACATAACCTAAACGGGTGTCTTTTGGATAGTTCGCAAATAAACAAGCTGCCACTAAGATATAAAGGAACTGAGCGCTTTCGTAAATTTGGCCTGTCACCCGGTTTTGCACCAGGTATTTACCTTCCAATTGTTTGACCGCAGCGTAACTGAAATCTAAATCACGGCCATGAACAATAAAGCTGTCCAGCTGATCCAGTTCTTCTTTGGTGTAATCCGCCAGAATGTGAGCGTCATAGCGCTTTTCTTCCACCATTTTGACCACATGGTCGTATAACTTTGGTGGCTCGAACTGGCCATAGGCTTTTTTACGCAAATGGAATACGGCCAGACGGGCAGCCATATATTGATAATCCGGTGTCTCTTTTGAGATTAAATCGGCTGCGGCTTTGATGATGGTTTCGTGAATGTCGGCGGTTTTGATGCCGTCGTAAAACTGAATGTGAGAACGTAACTCAACCTGAGACACTGATACGTTTTGTAACCTCTCAGCTGCCCAATCTATCACACGGTGGATCTTGTCTAAGTCTAATGGTTCGCGCTGACCATCTCTTTTGGTTACGTATAATGTTTGAGTCATATTTTTCCGCCGAAAATTCCATCTCAATTGTTATTATTGTGTGCACAGAATTTCTGCTGTGCAGCGAATTCACCCGCTTTTGGCTTCATTAGGTCAAACTCAACAGAGCGACACAACATCTAGGGGTGAAAGGAGAACGGATCACAAGATAGAGTGGATCAATATCAATTGCAACCCCTGCTGGCGGGCGAAAAAAGCAGCATGTTAGTGTCCGCTAACGTGCGAAATAGGCGTTTAAAAACCTCTGCAGGGAAGCAAGAGTTTTTCCGTAAAAAATCTATTTTGTCTGTTCGGTTAAATTTTAAGTCACTAAAAAAAATCACCTACAGCGAGGTGATTTTTAATTGAACAAAATATGAAAAAACTGAACTCAATCGAGGTGTTGGATCAGCTCTGTTAAGTCGGAAATATGTAAATCTGCACCCCAGAGTTCAGTTTTATCATCTGGCCCTACATAACCAAAATCAGCCATTACAGTCTGCATACCGGCACGACGTCCTGCTTCTATATCCCGCTCTGCATCCCCTATATACCAACAAGAGTTCGCTGGCACCTGCATATAATGAGCAGCCATCCACAGTGGCGTAGGGTCTGGTTTACGTTGTGCCAGACTGTCACCGCCTAATAATAAACGGCTGTTTAATAAGGCAGGCAACTGACGTTGTACTTTGGCAGCGAGCTTATAAGGTTTATTGGTCACTATGGCCCAGGGGATATTTCGTGTCTCAAGTGCCGCGAATAACTCTTCAGCGCCCGGAAACAAGCAGCTGTGCACACCGCTATGCTCGTGGTAATAATCCAGCAGGCTTTGGCGGGCCTTGCCAAAATCTATATCTTTTATGGCCGCACCAAAACCAAGCTGCAAAAGCCCTTTGGCACCGTGCGAGGCCATAGGCCGGTACTCTTCATAGCTTTTTTCTGGCATGCCATGCTGGCGGAGCACAAAATTCAGTGCTGCACCTAAATCCTGTGCTGTGTCAACCAGTGTGCCATCCAAATCAAATAACAAGGCAGCTGGTTTTTTAAGTTGAATGATCTGCTGCGTCATAACGGCTTTTTCGCCACTACAAAATAATTCACATCCAGCCCGGGGCCTGTACGGAAAGACTGATTCACCGGGTTGTAATGCAGACCAGTCGCATCCACCACCTGTAAACCCGCGTCATCAATAAAACGCATCAGATCAGAAGGGCGGATAAACTTTTCAAACTCATGGGTGCCTTTGGGTACCAGCTTGAGGAGTTGTTCAGCGCCGACAATAGCCATCAGATAAGCTTTCCAGGTTTTATTTAAGGTCGAGAACACCAGCGTTGCGCCTGGTTTGGCTAAATCAGCACAAGCCTTTACTACAGAAGCAGGTTCTGGCACATGCTCCAGCATCTCCATGCAGGTCACCAGATCAAAGCTGTTTTTGTTTGCTGATGCAAAAGCCTCAGCTGTACTTTGCTGATACTGGACAGACACGGCGGATTCCAATGCATGTAATTTGGCCACAGTTAAAGCCTCATCGGCCATATCAATGCCAGTGACATCAGCACCGGCTTTGGCCATAGCTTCAGCCAAAATACCGCCACCGCAGCCCACGTCCACCGCTTTTTTACCAAATAAGCCCTGCACCTGATCGCTGATAAAGGCCAGACGGCATGGATTCAGTTGGTGCAACGGCTTAAATTCACCGGATGGATCCCACCAGCGGGACGCGATTTCATTAAATTTGGCAATTTCGGCCGGATCGACATTGGAAGAAGGGTTCATAGGCATATCCACAAAAAATTTTGCCCATTATAAAGCCTTGATCTGTTTCAGCAATCACCAGTCGAGTCTGTACAAAGCACAACAGAACTGGCAAGGTATTTTTTCTGTGGTAGAATCCGCCTTTGTCCCGCGACCCATTACAGTAAAAAACGCGGGTATCTTGTTGATTTAAGGGAAAAAAGCTTTTTATGACAAATTTGGCCAAAGAAATTGTTCCCATTAATATCGAAGAAGAATTAAAGAATTCTTATCTCGATTATGCCATGAGCGTTATTGTGGGACGTGCCTTACCTGATGTAAGGGACGGTTTAAAGCCAGTTCACCGTCGCGTTTTGTTTGCGATGAAAGAGTTAGGGAACGACTGGAACAAAGCCTATAAAAAATCTGCCCGTGTGGTCGGTGACGTGATAGGTAAGTACCACCCACACGGTGACAGCGCGGTGTACGATACTATAGTTCGTATGGCCCAGCCTTTCTCCTTACGTTACATGCTGGTAGACGGTCAGGGGAACTTCGGTTCTGTTGACGGAGATTCCGCAGCAGCCATGCGTTATACCGAAGTGCGGATGTCCCGTATTGCCGGTGAGCTGTTAGCCGATTTGGATAAAGAAACAGTGGATTATGTGCCGAACTACGATGGTACTGAAATGATCCCTGCTGTATTGCCGACCAAAATTCCAAACCTGTTGATCAACGGCTCCTCTGGTATAGCTGTTGGTATGGCGACCAACATTCCGCCACACAACTTAAATGAAGTCATTGACGCCTGTCTGGCCCTGATTGCGAATCCTGAGATCAGCATTCCTGAATTAATGGAACTGATGCCGGGGCCAGATTTCCCGACAGCCGCTATTATCAATGGCCGCCGTGGTATCGAAGAAGCCTACCGCACTGGTCGTGGTAAGGTCTATATCCGTGCCAAGACGCATATCGAAACCGACGACAAAACGGGTCGCGAAACCATTGTTGTTGATGAAATTCCTTATCAGGTCAACAAAGCCCGTCTGATTGAAAAAATCGCCGAGCTGGTGAAAGAAAAACGTATTGAAGGTATTTCTGCCTTACGCGACGAGTCTGATAAAGACGGGATGCGGATTGTCATCGAAGTCAAACGTGGCGAATCCTCAGACGTTTTACTGAACCATTTATACACCCAGACCCAAATGCAGACTGTATTTGGTATCAATATGGTGGCCCTGGATCAAGGCCAGCCTAAACTGCTGGGTTTAAAAGAAATGCTGCAATGTTTTGTGTTGCACCGCCGTGAAGTGGTGACACGCAGAACAGTCTACGATTTACGCAAAGCCCGTGACCGCGCCCATATCTTAGAGGGCCTGG
>CBIMJC010000166.1:0-9025 GCA_966244125.1 uncultured Rheinheimera sp. | reverse complement strand
TTGATTAACTCCATCAATAATGGCCACAATAAAGAGCTGTTGTTGGGTCTGGTTGAGTTTTTTAAGAAGCGCAAACCTGAACAAGCTAACCGTATTCATATCAACTTATATGACACCGAATTACAGCATACTTATTTTGATAAAGTGGCCGATGCAGAAAACTTTGATGAGCTAAAACAACTCTGTGGACTAACGGCAGATAAAGAAGACGCAGACGCTGCTGTTGATATGATCCGTCGCCGTATTACCTACAGTAAATTTAACCTGCCGCAGCAAGGTGAAAGCTTTAGATATGCTCACTTAAGCTTTGTCAGAAACAACTCTCCAGTGCTTGCCTCACCTGTAGATATTAAGGCAGAGCCCACTGGTATTGCCTGTCATGGTTTATTGGCAGGTGAAACTTCATACAGCGAGCAACAGGACTACTTTACGACCTCAGGCCTGATGAATATTGAGGTGGAAGACAAGCCTCAGCTGCAAGTGATGGAAAAATACAGTGCGCTGAGCAAAGCGGCATGGTTGGGTGAAAAATATAACAACGCCAGCAGCCTGGCACTGAAGGTATCCAGTCAATTACAGCAACTGTTGGATGCAGTGTACGAAGACAGTATCTGGACTGTGATTATCGATCCCAAAGTAACGCTGAAATTCTTTAAAAGCCAAAAAGATGTAGTGCTGATTCACTACTCAGATAACTACACCAACTCAGCCAACTACGACGCTATTACCGTAACTAAGCGGCTGGATTTTTATGATCAAATTCTTGCGCAAGGTACGAAAGGACTGATTGACGAATTCAATGCTTTTAACGGCGAATGGCTGTTGAAAATGCTTACTCTGCCGAGTAATGAGCGCAAAGAGAAAAAAAGCATTATTGGTGCTTACAAATATATAAATTGCCTGCTATTCCACAGTGATATCACTTGGGTACCACTTAGTGTGGCCGAAATGCTGCGTGTAGCAGGTAATATCGGCCTGAAGATGAGTGATGCGGACTTTAGCCGCTATTCACAAGGCATAAGACAAGGCGCAATTTCTGACGATGTACTTTTTGTTGGCTTTAAAGACCAACAAATGTATTTGCTGCCGCTTGAAGTAAAAGTAGGGAAAAAGCAAAAACACGATAAAGGAGTGCGGCAAGCTAAGGAGCTAAAGCGTTATTTGGTAGAGCAACTGTTTGGCCGTGACGATCTTGCCGGGCACTTGTACCGTGGCTTGTTTGTGCGGCAAGTGCTGATGCAGGTCGATAAATACGAATTGTACCGGGTTTACCCTCAAGAGTATTTCAGTGGCCTGAAAGCGAAGCGCGAGTGGTGGCAGCAAGGTGATTATCAACTCGCTGATATTGCCGGTTACCCACAAGGTTTTGTATTGGCCTTTATTGAAGGCGACTTTATCACCGAACAATTTTACCTTGAGCAAGGTATTCTACAGGTCCGTTTGCCTGGCGCTTATCAAAGCCAATTTATCAGCACGCCTTTACAAAACCTGCTGACTAATTGTACTAGCCAGGCACTGGGTTTTATTGACGAACAGTACATTCTAAATGGTGCCACAACTGCGGTCGATATCGAGCGAACAACAGCGACTGAAGAAGAGCTGGAAGATACTAGCGAGCAAGATTCGCTTATTCCAGAAGATGATAACCTTGTTCAGTTTCCAGAGAATTACACGCCAGAAACAACACCACTCAGCGAAGCAGCCCAAACCAAGACTGTATACCCGCCATCCTCAGGCCAGCTGGAAAATTGTCGGATTCTGATTGGCCATTCACCCAAAACTCAGGAAGCCATTTACTGGGAATATGGTCATAAAGATTTGGCAAACAGGCATCTGATTATTTTTGGTAACTCTGGTCAGGGTAAAACCTATTGTATTCAAGGTTTATTAATGGAGCTTGCCAAGCACTCTGTTAATTCTTTGGTAGTGGACTACACCAACGGCTTTTTACCCGAGCACCTGGAGCACGAATTTATTAGCAGTGTAAAGCCCAAGACTGATCTGGTTGCTGATAAGCCATTAAAGCTGAACCCCTTTAAAAAGCAGAAGAATATAGTCGCAGGTACAGAATTGACGGATAAACCCTACGACGTGGCAACACGGGTTGCATCGGTGTTTAAATCTGTTTATTCCAGTATTGGCGATCAACAGTTGCCAACCTTAATAAGGGTGATTGAAGAAGGTTTAGCCACCTACGGCGAGCAGTATAGCTTCGACCATATGGTGCAAGCGCTGGAAGAATACGACCAAACCGGTGTGAAGTTGGCCAACAAACTGCTACCACTGGTCAGAGCAAATGTGTTTGCCTTTGATAATACAGACGGCTGGAATGAAATTTATCAGTCGAAGGACTCGGTATGCAGACTAATTCAAATGGCACGTTTGTCGCGTGACGTTTGGCTGGCAGCAGTCGAGTTTATTTTGTGGGATCTGTATTCCTATGCTTGCTTGCACGGTGATAAACATTCGCCATTACCCATAGTGCTGGACGAAGTGCAAAACCTGGATCATCGTTTAGAAAGCCCACTCGGTAAAATGCTGACAGAAGGTCGCAAATACGGTATATCACTGATTCTTGCAACCCAAACAATGAGCAATTTGGGGAAAGACGAACAAGACCGATTATTCCAGGCTTCACATAAGCTGTTTTTTGCCCCTGCAATGACAGAAGTGCAAACCTATGCCAAGTTACTGGAGCAGGCTGTTCCAGGCTCAGATAAAAAGTATTGGCTCAGTGAGTTGTCTAAACTGAAAAAAGGCGAGTGTATTTCAGTTGGTATGCATCAGGTCAGTACTGGTCGTTTGATATTCTCAGCCAAAACTTTAATGGTTTTAGAACTGAGTAAAAGACACTAATCTTATGAGAGAACATATGACCCAGCAAAATATTGAACTAATCAATATAGATGAAATTATACTAGACGCATCAAATCCGAGGCTTCCCAGCAGTTTCAGAAAGAAAAAACTAACCCAAGAAGAAATAATAAATTGGATGTTGGAAGATGCAAGTATAATTGAGCTTATGCTTGCCATAGGACAATCTGGTTTCTTTATTGGTGAAGCAATACTAGTCGTAAAGGAAGGTGACAAGTATATTGCAATTGAAGGAAATAGACGTTTAACATCTGTCAAGTTGTTATCAAACCCAGATGTTGCGAAAATACATAGAAAACGAATTGATAAAGTCATCGAGGAGTCAGAGCATAGACCAGAAAAAATTCCATGCATAGTCTTTGATTCAAGAGAAAGAATAAATAAGTACCTAGGATTCAGACATGTAACAGGAGTTAAGTCTTGGGGTATACTTCAAAAAGCTAGATATTTAAACCAGTTATGCAATGAACGACCAGAAAACCTATCTTTTACGGAGAAGTGTCGACAATTAGCAAAATCGATTGGTAGTAAAGCTGATTATGTAAAAAGACTTATAACAGCCTTTAAGGTTTACGAAATTGTCGAAGACAATGCTTTTTATAAAATAAAAGACCTAGACGAAACAACAATATTTTTTAACTATTACTCTGACGCCTTGGATAGAGAGAATATTAGAAATTATGTAGAGCTTGAAATTGACTATCAAGGAGAAATATCAAAAGTAAATAAAGAGCATCTTGAAGAGATCACCAAGTGGTTTTTTGAAAAAAACCAGCAAAACAAATCTAGAGTTATAGGTGACAGTAAAAATTTAACGATGCTCGACAAGGTTATCGGAGATTCTGTGGCTTTTGAGTATTTTAAAAATGGTTCATCTTCGTTAACAGAAGCTTTCAATATAATATCGTTAAATGCAGACGACTTTTTCAGTGAAATCGACTCTTCGCTTCTTGCCATAAAACGAGCGAACAATATGATACATAACATAGAAACAAATCTTGAATCTGTTTGTATTAAATTGAAAGAGATATCAAGAATATCAAAAGGTCTTAACAGCATCATCGAGAGTAGAAGGGAAGATGATTGGGATGCTTGATACATCAAAAATTCGAAAAACACCAGATTGTGCACTATACCTCTCGCACCACTACTGTGATTACATTGAGTTGTTGGCACTAATTAGTGATGAAGATGGGATATCGCAAGACGATGTCTTTGATAAATTTCATGAGAGTGGTGATATAACAGACACAGGTACTGAAGGTGCCGCTCAAGAAAATGATAAGTGGCTATCCCGTATTAACGACTTTTTTTCCGAGATCGCTGTTAGAGAATCAATCTACGGCAATGCTTACCCATTTCAAATACTTGGTAATAGAATACTCAAGAGATCACAAGTAAGTGATCAACAACTTTGCTACATAACACTGTTACTTTGTTCGTCACTTAGATATACAACGAATAGAAGCATCTTCACTGGTGCGTTTGAGTATATATCTTTCTTGGTTACCTCCTCCTATCTTCCCGCAGGAGCTCAAACTCACATTTTTGGTGTGTCAAGTGGACAAAATACGCGATATACAGGCAGCTTAGAAAATAAGATAACTTTATTGGCTAACGATTTGGGAGAAAATCTAAAACTTAGACCAAACAGTTTTAATCAGGGAAATAACGGTGATGGAGGTGCTGATATTGTTGCATGGCTTCCTTACCAAAGAGATATAAACAAAGGACGAAAACTTGTCCTGCTTGGTCAAAGTGCATCTGGCAATAACTGGGAGACTAAGCAAGCCAGCGTAGCTAGACTAGAAAACTTTATTGATTTCTCAAGCCCTCCAGTGAATGTTCTTTTCGTACCGTATGACTTTCGTGATGTTAATAGGAATTTTGTGTCCAATTCACACATTACTGCTGGGGTTGTCTTTGACCGATTCCGAATCATGGAACTTATAGATCCTCAAACATTTTTTGGTGGCAATGCTCACTCAAATCTTAAAAATGAAGTATTAAATTTATTTAACTATGTTGAAGATATTGTTTAATCATTAGCCTATGCCAACCATTACATGATTTGCCCAAGCTGCCCACAGCTCCTTTTCAGTAAAATTAGGATAGCGCTGTTTTAAAAGTAATTCAGTCGCCAGCTGGGTTTTACCCAGCCAGGTGACTTTATCCAACTTTAAAGTACCGTTTAACTGCACTTGTTGGCTTTTATCGTACACAAAGCCAGCTTCTATCGACTTAAAAAAGGCTATGCGGGCAGCTACGTTAGGTGTTACACCTGTTTGGTCTTTTTGCCGTTTCAGCTCGTCTTCCACAGCCTTATTTAGCCAAAGTGTTTGCGGTAGCATTACACTGCCTCCTGAATTTTGTCTTGCCAGAAATAACCTTCTTTCACCTTAGAGCAGCGGGTTTGCTGGTTAAATTCAATCTCAAAGGCATGAGATATCTTAGGTGCTAAGGCCTGATAAAAATCTTCGTCCACTTCGGTATCGGTAGAAAGCAAAATGACTTGCTCACTGGCTTCGGGGAAGTAATTACGCACTAGCTTACCGCGATGCACTGAATCTAAACGACCTAGCGGCGTATCAACTACTACAGGCAATACTCTGCCCGATAACTTACCTAAGGCTTCTAAGATGGCAAAAGCAAAAATTTGCTTTTCACCCGCAGACAGCGACTTGCGGTTAATAGTGACACCAGCAGCATCGACTAAGTTAACGTCGAAGGTTGCAGCGTTAATTTTTGCTGAGAATTTTAAGTCTTCTTTTCGTGCCAGCTTACGGTAAGAGTCGATAAACAACTCTTCTAGCTGGGCTACTCTGAGCTTAGTCAGCTCAGCTTTAAACTCGGTCAGAGTTGCCTGGCTTTGCTCAACACGCATTACGGCCTTGTCCGCTGAGTGATAGTTTTTCAGCGTGGCATAGAATTTTTCCAGCCGTTTGGCGCACTCAAATTCAGTTTGTTTTAGCTCTTTAGCTTTTAACAGTAAGCCTATGTATTCACGGCTGACTTTATCACGCTCTTTTTCCAGCTGGCGTAAGCTTTGGTAAAGCTCCCGCAGCGCATCAGCATCTGGCGCCCGCTCTATGCGTATCGATAGCTGATCCAGCTCTGCTTGTGTTGCAGCCAGTTGCTGTTCCAGCTTATCGGCTCTTTGTTTAGCTTCTATTGCTTCCGCAAGTTGTGCTTCCAGCAAAGCAAAATCAGAGTCTGCTATATCCAGCTTAGGTACTTCTAACGCCACAGTGCTGACAATAGTGCCAAAATAGCGCTGCATTTCATCGTAAGCAGCTGTGCCCTGCTCGCTAAGCTTTAATGCTAACTGCTGCTTTAAGCCTGGCAGATGCTGATTTAACTCCCGACCAAAGGCTTTCGCTTGTTTGATTTTCTGATCTGCTCTTAGTTGAGCAAACAGAGCTTCCATTGCAGTTGGAGCCAAAGCCAGTGGATAACTGCCGTTAAACTCACTTTTTAGCTCGGCCATTAATTCTTGTTTTAAAGCTAATAACTCGCTGGCTTTATTGTGGGCTGAGTCTTTGTCCAAAGCCCAGGCACCGTCTTGCTCTTGAATAAAAAGCTCTTTTTTGGCTATTTCATCTTTTAAGGCGGTTAACTCACGTGCCAGTTTGTCAGCATCTTGCTGCACCAGCTCACACTGCTTAGCCACAGTTTGTTTTTCTGTTTCTGCAGCCTTAATTTTATTTAGCGTTTCTTTGTCCGCAGCCTTAGCACCCAATCCATTCAGGTAAATTTCCAGGTCGTTACTCAAGCGATTAAGAATATCTATACCCAGTAATCGCTGCACTGCTTCTTTGAGGTATCGGCCTGTGTCGTCTTCCGCCAGCTCGGCAATTTTTTCGCCGTCAAAAAAGAATAAATCGCCTATACCTGGCGGCACCACTTCATGTAAAAACGCTTGTACTTGTTCAGTGCTAAGCGATGTTTCTGGCTTGTCATTTACAAACAGCTGTAACTGTTCTTCGCTGTTGGCTTGCCAACTACGCACTACCTTGTATTGGTTATTTACACCATGATGGGTGTAAGAGAATTCCAAAGTAATACGGCTGCTTGCTTTTGGGTTTTCGCCAATGGCAACTTTGTTAATTTGTTCAGCTAAATAGGCTTGGTAATCTTTTTTGCTGATCACATCGCTGACAGCACGTTTGCCCAGCAACACTAAACGTATAGCCGTTAAAATTGATGTTTTACCTGCGCCATTTAAGCCACCAAATAACACTATTGGCCGCTCGTATACGCCAGCTTTACGAGGCGCTAACGGGATAGGCTCTTCGCCATGAAATACGCGGAAGTTTTCTAACAACAAATGCCTAAAAATCATTGAATGCCTTCCTCTGCAAGTAAAGCATTGATTTGTTTTAGCTCTTGCTCAATAGTTTTAACTTCGTTGCTTTGACGCATTTGGTTTTGTCGCATGGTCAGGTTAGTCGCGATGATATCTTCCGCGCTTTCCCAGTCTTGTTGGATCAGGCTGCCAATTCGGTTGAAGATGCCACTACGCCGGACCAGACCACTCATGGCTGTTTCCAGGTTAATCAGCTTCTTCACCATTTGTGGTGATATGCCATGTTTAGGCGCAATTTGGTTTAACAACTCGCCTTCTGTCTGGCCAAACTGATTGGTGTCATCAATAGTCCAGTCCAGATTTAAGCCCAGTTGTTCCTGCACTATGCCCGGCAATGAATCTTCCCAGTCTGGCTCGTTGGGGTCATTCAGCCATTCGTGCCGCACAGCATGTAATTCATCAACAGTAATCAGCTCAATATCGCGGCCTTGCTGGTTAAATTTTTTCTGCATGCTAAGTAACAAACGCATCGCATGTTTGCGGTACTTCAGCAGGTAAGGGCCTGTGGTGTAGTCGTCTGTTAGTACCCGCTCTTTATCTTCACGCAGCGTTTTAAAAGCTAACCTGCCATCACGGCGAATATGGTTGCGGTATTTTTTCTTTAGCTTAGGTGAAGTGCTGCGCGACAGAATATTACGAAACTTCAGCAAAGGCAGCATCCACTCTTCACCGTTTTGGATCATGCTTTCCATAGCACGATCTTTAGTAACAACAGTGCATGTCCAGCAGCCAAAACGTGAGTTACCACAAGATGGAGTGGTTTCATCAATAACCAGTGGGCATTCGCCCTGACCAGAGGAATCTTTATACAAGTTCCCCAAAAGAAGATTGCGACCACCCCATGGCGTTTCCCACTCTAACTCGTAGCGGTCGTACCATTTGTTTTTAACACCGTACGCACTTTGGGTAGTTTCCAGGTGGCACAAACGCAGAATTTTCCACACGTCGTCCACATGCCAGCTTTCAATAGGGGTATAGATAAAGGCATTGGATAAAGTGGTATGTACAGCTAAAACAGTACCGTCAATTTTATGCTTTTGAATCACCTGAGCACGGGTTGAGCTTTCCTGAGAACGTGAGCCCAGTATGACGATCACTTCGTTGTATTCACTCACCCGCTGTTTGATAAAAGAGCTGACTGGGTCGATCTTCATACGCTCGGTACACCAACGGAAATTGCGGGTTGGTGCCGGGTAACCTTTCCCCAGTAAATTGGCCCAAAAAGTATTATTCGATTTTGGTACTACCTTATGGCAGGTAATAGGCAATCCATCACGCTTCGCGCCTTTTTCTATGGCTTTTAGCGAGTTATTAACGTGATCAACCACCATGGGTGTTTCGACCAAAGTGTCGGACGCCACCACAAAAACAGGTTTATGCCTTTCTTCAGGTTTTAAACCCAACAAAGCAAAGTAGATCAGGGTCATCACGGCTGAAGAATCTTTTCCGCCGCTGTAACCTATGACCCATGGTCTGTCATCCGAACGATAAACTCGCTGGGTGTCTGCAACAAACTCACTCAAATAACGACCAGCAAACTGCTCGTTCTCAATGAAGTCTATGTAATAGGATAAATCGTACTGATTGAGTAGTTTCATTTGCCTAAGTATTCGTTTTCTCTGGCAAGTTCCTGCTCAGAGATAGTCATTTCAATTTCACGTTTAATCTGCAGGCTGGTCAGAAAAATATTGGTCAGCGCCTTAGATAACCTGCCGTGTTGCATGGCTCTGTTTGCCCAAATAGGGTTGGTTTTAGACCAGTCAATCTGCCTGATCGCAGCAAATT
>CBIMJC010000165.1:0-9085 GCA_966244125.1 uncultured Rheinheimera sp. | reverse complement strand
AAGCGCCTGCCATACCACTGGCGACCTGAATAGCGGTCGAGCCGTGACGGTGTGGGTGATACCAGAAAGTACCGGCCGGATGGTCAGCCGGAATATTGTATTCGTACTGAAAAGACACTGTAGGGTCTATGGAGATCAGCACATTGTCGCTGTTGCCTGCCGGGTTAATCCACAAACCGTGGGTATGCATATTAGTGCCATTAAAACAGTGCGGTACATTGACGCCTTTATCATGACTGAGGCAACTTGGGTCGGCAGGCAGCTTGTTATTTAAGGTGGCTCTGATGGTTTCGCCCGGAAATACCCTTAAGGTTGGGGCGACAAAAGGCGCATCAGGATCCACTTTACTGCCCTGATAACTGCGTAAATTGACCGGATCCCAACTGGAGGTGTTTGGATTCCATAACTTACTTTGGGTAAAAACAACATCCCAGTTCAGGCTGGCTTCGTCAGGTTGTGGCGCCCCGGCCTGTTGTTGGGCTTTGGTCAGTGGTACCAGAGCAGCTCTTTTTATTTCCAGCAGAGGCGGATCCATCAGCGGACGCGGCTGATCTGCCTTTACTGTACAACTGCTGGTGGTAAGGCAAAGTAAAGCCAGTGGGGCCACACGGCATAACAGAATATCTGACATAAATAACTCCCTGGTGAATTGAATACTACAAAACCCTGTGTTGCAGAGTTTTGCCGGACAGCGAAGTGAGCGGGCTGATGCGGAGCAAGCCGCAGTGCACACAAGAGTCCTTTTGCTGGTTTGTGCATCATGCTGAAGTTTCGTTTTGAGA
The DNA here is from genome assembly GCA_966244125.1 of uncultured Rheinheimera sp. Taxonomy (GTDB): domain Bacteria; phylum Pseudomonadota; class Gammaproteobacteria; order Enterobacterales; family Alteromonadaceae; genus Pararheinheimera. The sequence goes on along the minus strand of CBIMJC010000165.1, from coordinate 8,303 downwards.
AAATTTAGCGAAATAGGCTACAAAACCATAGTCCCTTTTTTTGATAAATCAAATGAAGTTTTTTTGGTTTTTGCTGAGTGAGGAGATGTGATGAAGCTGAAGCAGGAGTGGACTTCAGCTGAGTTTATTCAGATAAGCAGGCACTATTTTGGCGGCAGGACCATAATAACCTTCGGCAAAATCACCCCGGGTGGCTTCCATATTAAGCTCTACGGTATGAGCACCAGACTCTGCAGCTATTTGCACAAAACCAGCGGCCGGATAGACCTGGCCTGAAGTGCCTATAGAGATAAATAAGTCCGCCTGCATCAGCGCCTCCACAGACTCATCCATCTGATAAGGCATTTCGCCAAACCAGACAATGTCGGGTCGCAGTGGTTGTGGGGTTTTGCAGCAGTGGCACAAATCCGCTGCTGTTAAATCTTTTAACCAGCTTTGGTTTTTTCCTGTCACAGGGCATTTTACTTTTTGTAACTGGCCGTGCATCGCAATGACAGACTCTGAGCCTGCTCTTTGATGCAGGTTATCGACATTTTGGCTTACCAGTAAAAAGCGGCCGCCTTTGGCTTTGTGCTGTTGTTCAAACCGGGCCAGAGCCAGATGAGCCGCATTAGGTTTTAATTTAGGGTCTAACAGTTGAGCGCGGCGCTGATTGTAAAACTGATGCACCAGAGCAGGATCACGGGCAAAACCTTCTGGGGTAGCCACATCTTCTATCCTGTGGTTTTCCCACAGGCCATTGTGATCCCGAAAGGTTTTAATGCCGGATTCAGCCGAGATACCAGCCCCGGTCAGCACTACTATGTTGTTAAATCGCATAAATCAGAACCTTTATTGCTACTTTATTGCCAGGAACGCAAAAGTGTTTTGTTGATGGCCGGGATTATTCAGCGTCTTGCTTGTTGTATGCTACTGCCAACTTCAACGGAGAACCAGATCATGAATAGTATGAATCTAAACACGATACCAGTGCTGGGCGCCGGCACTTTCCGCTTAAAAGGGGATGATGCCTATCAGTCCGTGCTCACAGCGCTTGAGTTGGGTTACCGTCACATAGATACAGCACAGATTTATGGCAACGAGCAGGACGTTGGCCGTGCTATTCGCGACAGCGGTATCAAAGCCAGCGAACTTTTTGTCACAACCAAAATCTGGACTGAGTTTTTAAGCCAACACAAGCTGAAAGCCAGTCTGGAACAAAGTCTGGAAAAATTGCAGCTGGATCAGGTGGATTTGACTCTGGTGCACTGGCCTTTGCCAGATCAAGTTCCTGTGCAGTCTTATGTGCACGCTTTGGCAGAGGCCAAACAGGCGGGTTTGACCAGGCTGATGGGGATTTCCAACTTTACCATTGCGCAAACTAAAGCTGCTATAGATGCAGTGGGTGTCCAGGAGATAACCACCAATCAGGTGGAAGTGCATCCGTTTTTACAAAATCGTAAGGTGGTGGAGTTTTCCAGAGAGCAGGGCATCCAGATCACGGCTTATATGCCTTTGGCTTATGGCAAAGTGTTGGCAGAGCCGTTGATCCGGCAGATTGCAGCACAACATCAGGTGACAGCGGCGCAAGTGGCTTTAGCCTGGTCTTTGCAGCAGGGTTTTGTGGTTATTCCTTCGTCGACTAAAAAAGCCAATCTGGCGGCCAATCTGGCTGCAGCCAGTCTGACATTGACCGCAGAGAATATGCAGGCGCTGGCGACTTTAGACAGAAATGAGCGTCTGGCGAACCCGGATTTTGCACCGCACTGGGATTAACTGCGGCCAGCAGGCTCGGATAGCCATCAGAACAAAGAGGCCGATGCCGGCTTCTTTGTTTGTAATTCATGTGATTAACACTTTTAGTGTTTGTTTCAATTTTATCATATTTATTGTTTCTTTATTTCCACTCTGCTATTTTCCTCTGAGCCACGATGAAAACTGGCCTATAGTTACAAGGCTTTACGTCATTTTTGACTGAGCTTGTAAAAGCATCTGGTGTTGTAGTTCAACAGAGCAAGCAGGAGTTGTATGCCAAGCCCGTCCTTAACCTCGTTAAGTGATTATATTGATCAGTTACTTGAAGCTATTTGTGTGGTGGATGCCAATGGTCGTTTTGTATACCTGAGTTCAGGTTGTGAGCGGATCTTTGGTTACAAAAGTGAAGAAATGATCGGCCGGCTTATGATTGAATTGGTGCATCCGGACGACAGAGAGCGCACCTTGCTTGCTGCCAGCGAAATTATGGCTGGTGATCAAAAAATTGATTTTGAAAACCGCTATATCCGAAAAGACGGGCAAATTGCTTACATTCAGTGGTCTGCACGCTGGTCTGAAGATCAAAAAGTCCGGGTGGCAGTTGCCCGCGACATTACCAAACATAAACAGTTATTAGAGCAGTTACAGCATATAGCGTTTTACGATCCGCTAACCCAACTCCCCAACAGAGCTTTATTCGAAGACAGACTGCAACAGTCGCTGGCGCGGGCCAGAAGAGAGCAAAGCCCATTGGCTTTGTGTTTTGTTGATCTGGATAAATTTAAAGAGATCAATGATCACTATGGTCATGCGGCCGGTGATCTCTGTCTGAAAACCGTAGCACAAAGGTTGTTGTATTCAGTCCGCGAAATAGACACTGTGGCGCGTTTAGGTGGCGATGAATTTGTTTTAGTGATGGATGCTGTGACAGATGAGGCGGCTATGTTGTCTGCTTTGAATACCCTGTTAGCGAAAATTCAGCAGCCTTTTATGTTTCAGCAACAGTCGCTGCAGATCTCCGCCAGTATTGGCATTGCTTTATTTCCTGCCCATGGTTTGGATCAGACCAGTTTATTGGCTGCGGCGGATATGGCGATGTACAGAGCAAAACAGGCAGGTGGCAACAGGCTTTGTACTGCCACAGAGCTACTGCAGGTCGCAGGAAAAAATTACGGGTAATTTTGTTTATTCGACTGCTAAACTGTTGTTTTTTCGTCAGTTGAGCAATGTATTTTATGTCCTTGTCCCGTCGTATTCACCGCAGCATAGGCTGGTTTTTAATTCTGCCCTTTCTGGTCTGGGCTTTAACAGGCCTGGTATTTTTTATTAAACCCGGTTATCAGGGCGCCTTTGCTTCCCTGAGCGTGAAAACTTATCCTGTCAGTCAGCCCCTTCACATCAAGCCACAGGCGCAGTGGCAGGAAATTAAACTGCTGCAAACTGTGCTGGGATTGCATCTGTTAGTGAAAAACTCTGAGGGGTGGCAGCAGCTGGATCCTGATGATTTGAGCGTGCGACCTGAACCCTCCAGCACTGAACTTGAGCTTTTGATCCTGGATGCTATGCAGCTGGATACAGGGCGTTATGGCAAGCAGCTACAGCCAACAGCACAAGGTTTTATCACCGAAACCGGAGTGCAGATCCAACTGGACTGGAACAGTTTAACTTTGTCGCAACAAGGCAAAGACACTGAATTAATTAACAATTTATACAAAGCTCATTACCTGCAATGGACAGGGCAAAAGACAGTGGATCAGCTGTTGGGTGTAATTGGATTAATAGCGCTGATGCTAACCACAGTACTGGGCTTTCGTTTGTTGCTGAGACGCCATTAAAGGACTGGCTCCGGCTTTTCCAAACGGAGATTAGAAAAAAGTTCCTTCTTTATGAAAATTGTTTGCAAATAAGAATGATTCTCGATAGCATGCGCAGCAGGATCAGCGCCGATGCCGAAAAACTACTTGTTAACACTCTATTTTCATAGAAGGACTTTATTCGATGGCTTTTATCACCGCTAAAAAACATCAGCAGGTGGCCCGTTTTAATACCACTTTGTTAGCTTCAGCTTTCGCTTTGGCGTTACCGGCAACAGCAACTGCTGATCAACAGGATGCTGCATCAAAAAATGACACTCAACTGGATGCTGTAGTTGTAACCGCTGATGCAGTGGAAGCAAAATACAAAGCTGAAAAAGCCAGTTCAACCAAGCTGACCCAGCCTTTAGTCAACACACCACAAACACTGGTTGTGGTGAAAAAGGAATTGTTCCAACAGCAGGCAGCAACCACCTTATCTGACACCTTACGCAACACACCAGGCATCACCATGCTGATGGGGGAAAACGGCAACACAGCCACAGGTGATTCCATTTTTATGCGTGGTTTTGATACCCAGGGCAGCATTTTTGTCGATGGGATCCGTGATTTAGGCACCATCAGCCGCGATACCTTTAATACCGAACAAGTGGAAATCGCCAAAGGCCCCGCCGGTGCTGACAATGGCCGTGGTTCCTCTTCTGGTTATATCAACTTATCCAGTAAACAAGCCACACAAGAAGAATTCACAACAGGCAATCTGACTTTAGGTTCTGGTTCGCACAAAAGAGCCACTGTCGATTTAAACCGTCAGTTGTCTGATACCTCTGCCATTCGTGTGAACCTGTTAAAACAGGATTCAGGCGTGGTCGACCGTGATGAAGTCGAAGACAATAAAACAGGTATAGCAACCTCTTTAGCTTTAGGTTTAGGCACAACAACCCGTACTTATTTAAATCTGTTCCATGTCGACCAAAAGAATCTGCCGGACGGTGGTATTCCTACTGTTGGTCTGGAAGGTTATTACAACGCTGCTTTTGATGCCGACCCAAGCAGCACTTTTCCCAACGGTGGCCCTAATGCTGGTAAAACGCTGGCGCCAGTGGATAGCAGCAATTTTTATGGCTCAACAAACGACTTTGATGATGTCAAAGCCACTATGGTGACGGCCAAAATTGAACATGATCTGAGTGACAAAACCACTATCCGCAACACTTCACGTTTTGGTCAATCCAGTCAGGATTATTTGTTGACTGGTGTAAATGCCATTACCACAACAACAGGTAGTGGCGCTGCAGCAGTGGCTATTGCCGATCCGGCCAACTGGACTATTGCCCGCAGCCGTCAGGGTAAAGATCAGCAAAACCAGATCTTAACTAACCAGACTCAGTTAAATACCTCTGTTGAAGTAGCGGGTCTGACCCACGATATCAGCTCTGGGATCGAGTTTATTTATGAAAGTCAGCGCAACAACACCCTGGCCTTGCCAACAGGCGTCACTCAGGCTGCAGCAAATTTATATAACCCCAGCACAGACGATGTTTTTGTAAACCCGGTGCGCACTGGTGCCAGTACAGATGGCAGTACTTTAACTTCGGGTATCTACTTACTTGACACTATTCATTTAAACGAACAATGGCAGTTCAACGCCCGTTTTGAACACTATAAAACCGAAACAGATACTGTGACTATTCAGGGCGCAGCTACACCACAAATAATTCCGGTAGGCACTAAGCTCGGCTCTTCAGTGGAAGCCTCTGACAATCTGGCCAGTTACAAGCTGGGTGCTTTGTATAAACCAGCCAGCAACGGCAGTGTATATTTGTCTTATGCCACCAGTCAGTTACCACCAGGTGGAGCTAACTTCACCTTAAGTGAAACTGCAGGCAACATTAACAATCCAAATCTGGATCCACAAAAAGGCACCAACCTGGAGTTAGGTACCAAATGGGATCTGCTGAATGAAAAACTGGCACTGACAGCTGCGGTGTTTAAAAGCACCAACGAAAACGAAATTGCCACAGACCCGGACGGCACCTCAGTGCAAGTGGGTGAACGAGAGGTGCAGGGCGTCGAGTTAGGTCTGGTGGGTGCTATTACCTCAGCCTGGCAAATCAGCGCTGGTGCGGCTTACATGGACTCAGAAATCACCAGAGGGAATCGCTCTGGCACTAACCTGACGGATGGTGGGGTGATCCAATGGACTCCTGAAGTTACCTTCACCTTGTGGAATACCTATGAGTTGCCTATGGGGCTGACTTTAGGTGGCGGTGTGCGTTATGTCGATACGGTGTCCCGTTCCAGCAGCACTATCTTAAATCTGGCCAAAACCTCAGTGGTGGAAGTGCCGGAATACTGGGTGGTGGATGCTATGGCTTCTTACCCTGTCACTCCTTATGTGGATGTACAGCTGAACGTCTATAACCTGCTGGATGAAGAGTATATGTCGGCTCTGAACAACGGTGGCTCAAGGTATTACCTGGGCACACCCCGCTCGTTCCGTTTGGGTGTGAATGTTCAATTCTAAGGTTCTGACTGCTACAAGGCCTCAGCAATGAGGCCTTTGATACAGGATTTTTTATGTTAATCCATATTCCGGAAGTTTTAACTAAAGCCCAGGTGGCAGAGTTCAGGCAGTTGCTGGACGCTGCAGACTGGACTGATGGCCGGGCGACAGTGGGGCCACAAGGTGCTTTGGTGAAACAAAATAAGCAGCTTGCGGTCGAGTCGCCTCTAGCCAAACAACTGGGGGCTGTGATTTTACAGGCCTTATATCAGCATCCGCTTTTTATGGCCGCTGCTATTCCGCTGCGCACAGTGCCACCTTTATTTAACAGCTATCAGGGCGGCGAACATTATGGTTTGCATGTGGATGGTGCTATCCGTGGTTTACCTGGTTCTGGTTTGAGTTTAAGAACGGATTTGTCTTCGACCTTATTTTTATCTGAGCCTGAGGACTACCAGGGCGGCGAGTTACAAATCATGGATACCTTTGGTTTGCATGAAATAAAACTGCCGGCCGGAGATTTAATTTTATACCCGTCCAGCAGTTTGCATCAGGTCTTGCCTGTAACCAGTGGTGAGCGGGTTTGCAGCTTTTTCTGGACCCAGAGTATGGTGCGTAACGATCAGCAGCGTTCCATGTTATTTGAACTGGATCAGACCATACAAGAGTTACGCTCACAGCATGGTGATAGCAAAGAAGTGCTGGCACTGACCGGGCATTACCATAACTTAGTGCGTTTATGGGCTGAGCTGTGAAACGATCTGCCCCGTTGTTTGTACTGGTGCTGATGCTGCATTTAAGTTTAATTGCTGCTGTGGTCAGTCAGACCACTGAACCACAAGCCAAAGCTGTCGAAAAAGCTATTGAAGGGGTCATTATTCCGGTTCCGGTCGCCCCTCAGCCAGAAAAGCCTAAACCAAAAGCTGTTCAGCCTGAAGTGGTGAAAAAGCCAAAGCCCAAACCGCAGACACAAAAAGCTGAAGCAAAAAAAGCCGTGGCGAAACCAAAACCAGCTCCGGTAAAACCTGCTCCCGTGGCAGAAGCATCTCCTAAAGCCGTCAGTGCACCAGAAGCTGTCGCCGAAACCGCAAAAACCAAAACCGCAGCCAAAGCTGCAGAGCCTGAACCCGCCGCCACACCTCCTGTGGCCTCTGCCAATAAAGCTCTGAATAAAGCGCCTTTGTATCCGACCTTATCTCGTCGGCTGAAAGAGCAGGGCACAGTCTATCTGCAGGTATTGGTGCTGAAAAACGGCAAAGTAGGGCAGTTAAAACTGAAACAAAGTTCGGGTTTTGCCCGACTGGATCAAGCGGCACTCAATGCAGTGCGCGGCTGGACTTACCAGCCTGCGGTAAAGCTTGGCCAGCCGATAGATTTCTGGTTTGTGCAGCCTGTGGTTTTTAATTTAAATTCAATTCATTAGCGAGTGAATCATGCAAGAAAATCCCTATGGTATTGCCGCCCTTTGGGCACAAGGTGACTTTGTGATCAAAGCTGTGGCCCTGATGCTGCTGCTGATGTCAGTCGCCAGCTGGTCTGTGATCCTGATCCGGGCTGTCAGTTTGTGGCGTTTAAAACGTATCAGCAGAGCCAGTAATGATTTCTGGCATGCCCACAGTTTTACTGAAGGGTTGCGGATTTTAAGTTCGGCCGACTCAGCCAGCGGGCCTATGAATCCGTTCCGTTATATGGCCGATGAAGGTCAGGCAGCTTTGGATCACCATCAAAGCCATCAGCAGGATTTGCACGGCAATTTGCCTTTAGCCGAATGGCTGACTTCCTGTTTACGTGGCGCTATAGATGAAAGTGCGGAGCAGATGCAAAAGGGCCTGGCTATTCTGGCTTCTGTTGGCTCCACAGCACCTTTTGTCGGATTATTTGGTACTGTCTGGGGCATTTATCACGCACTGGTGGGTATTGGTGTGTCCGGTCAGGCCAGCATAGACAAAGTAGCAGGCCCTGTTGGCGAAGCACTGATCATGACGGCTTTTGGTCTGGCGGTGGCTATTCCGGCCGTGCTTGGCTACAACGCTTTGCAACGTGGTAATAAAGATGTGTTGAACAAGATGCACCGTTTTGCGCATCAGTTGCACGCTTATTTCCTGACGGGCGCGGCACCAAAAAGCAGCAAAGTGGTAGTGCCGTTAAAGGAGGCAAAATAAATGGCTTTTGGTGGCGGTTTGGATTCAGACAATGAAGTGATGAGCGAAATTAATATGACGCCTCTGGTGGATGTGATGCTGGTGCTG
>CBIMJC010000164.1:0-9123 GCA_966244125.1 uncultured Rheinheimera sp. | reverse complement strand
GACCGATTTCACTTTAACAGAGGCTTATACAGTCGAAAGTTCAGCTTATGATTTAGCCGAAGAAACTCAGGCTGCTTATCTGGTCTACGATACTGAATACGATGTGGCGGGTATGCCGCTGCGTGCCAATGTCGGCGTGCGTTACTTCACCACAGAGTTAACCTCAAAGGGCTTATCCAAAGGCATTCCAACAGAGATGGTGCGCGATTATTCAGATTATTTGCCAAGCCTGAATATTGCGTATGAGTTCGCTGAAGATGTAATTTGGCGTACTGGTCTGAGCAAAAACATGACCCGCCCTTCGTTAGGGGCTATGGCGTTTTCGGCCAACGTCAGCCAAACCTCTTTGGGTGAAAATGACATAGGCCAGATTTCAGTGGGTAACCCGCATCTGCAGCCTTTTGAATCGGATAACTTTGATACAGCGCTGGAATGGTATTTTGAAGATGTAGGTTTGTTGTCTGCAGCAGTGTTTTACAAAGACATTAATAACTTTATTGTCACCGAAACCCAGCAGATAGTGTACAGCGAACTGGGTTTGCCAGCTCAACTGTTGCCTGTAGGCAAAACTGTGGATGACATTTTTAATGTGTCATCACCACAAAACTCGGATTCGTCCACCATCAAAGGTTTTGAACTGGCGATGCAGCGGGATCTGGATTTCCTGCCAGCGCCTTTTAATAACTTAGGTGTTATCGCCAACTACACCTGGGCTGACGGTACAACCTTGTATCGTAACGTGGAAAACTCTGGTGAAGATCAAGTCAAAGCTTTCCCTGGTTTATCCAAACAAAGTTACAACTTCACGCTGTATTACGAAGCTGAACAATGGGGCGCCCGTGTGGCAGCAGCCTACCGCAGTAACTACATTACAGCGGTGGAAAGTGGTTCTATTGACGATGATGAGCGCGGTTACCATGCCACCACCAACGTTGATTTCTCCGCCTTTTATCGCCTGAGTGACAGCATAAAACTGAACCTGGAAGCGATAAACCTGACCAATGTGCGGGATGAGTTGTACAGTGACTCCAGCGACAGAGCCTATAACACCACCTTTAGTGGCCGGACTTATATGGCTGGGGTAACAGTGCAGTTCTAACTGTCGCCTTCGTACTTGAAGCTGCAGCTTCGTTGACTGCAGCTTCTACTTAAATTCGACACGGGCGGGGCAAGCCCAGCCCCTACGCTTTAACCCGATTTTTTTAGCTGTAAGGTGTAGTGAGTGAAAACTTTTGTAGTGAATAAAAAGCAGATTGGCTTGGCTGGTATCGTGACTTTGTTGTTGGCGTCCTGTCAGCAAGTTCAACCAGTGCAAAAGCCAGAACAAAAACCGGAACAAGGCAAAAGCTGGTTGGCTGGTGATCACCATGTGCATACCCATTACAGTGTGAAATGGGATAACTCGGTGTTTCCGCCAGCCCCTATTTTAGGTGGCGATGCCAAATATTCTATTCCGCTGAACGCGCAAATGGCTGCACATTACGGCTTAAGCTGGATGGTGATCACAGACCACGGTGGGCCCAATCGCGCTAAGCTGGCGCTGGAACAGGCTTACCCTGAACTTCTGGCTTCACGTAAAGCTTTACCGCAAATTTTACAGTTTTACGGTATGGAGTTTGATGTGCCGGGCAATAGCCCGGGTGGTCGCCATGCCAGTTTTATTATGCCGCAAAGACCCACCGAAGCAGAGCAGCTGTACCAAATCGAAAGCCGCTACAATGGCCGTCAGGGAGTACCGCCAGGACCGGAAAAAGCCGAAGATGCCTTTATGCTGCAGGCCTTAACAGCCATGAATGCATTACCGGATAAACCGCTGCTGCTGGTCAATCATCCGGCGCGTTTAGCCACGGGGTTTCGCCAGTACAATAAAGTCACACCAGCGCAATTACGCGACTGGCAGGACACAGCACCAGATGTGGTGATAGGTATGACAGGAGCTGAAGGCCACCAGGCGGCGACGTTAAATCCGGATGGCAGCGCAGACCCTACCGCCATTCGTGGTGAATACCCGGATTACCCAACTATGGGTGGTTACGACCAGATGACGGCCCGTTTAGGTGGGGTTTGGGATAGTTTATTAAGCGAAGGCCGGAAGTGGTGGGTCACAGGAGTCTCCGACAGTCATGGTCATTACACAGACGGCTGGGCCGACTTCTGGCCTGGTCAATACGCCAAAACTTATGTCTATGCCGATAAAAACTACGACAGCATTTTTGCAGCACTGAAAGCTGGGCAAGTGTTTGTCACCACAGGCGATTTAATAGATGCGCTTTTTGTTGAAGTGGCTGTAAAAAACTCAGCTAAAACTGCGACAGCAGGCCAGACGCTGACAGTCACAGCTGAAGACGAGCTGGTTTTGCGCGTGCGTTTTCGTGATCCCAACAGCAATAACGGCGGCGGTTTTAACCCACAAGTGCAGCGGGTGGATCTGATCCAGGGCCTGATCACAGGGCCGGCTTCACAGCGCAATAGCGATGAAGCGCCGGATACCAAAGTCGCCAAACGTTTTTACTCAGCCGACTGGAGCATTAAAGACGGTTACAGCCAGTTTGAGCTGCCACTGGGTAAAGTAAGCAAAAGCCAGTATTTACGTTTGCGGGGCACCAACAATAAAAACGAGCTGGAACCAGAGCCTGATGCCAAAGGTGAAAACCCCTGGCAGGACTTATGGTTTTACAGCAATCCGGTGTTTATTCAACTGGTTCAGGACTAAGCTCAATCCGGCTTAGTCTTTAGACTCTGACCAAACCGCAAACTCATTGCCGCTGGGTTCGGTAAAGTGAAAACGGCAGCCGCCAGGGAAGTCAAAAACAGGCTTAATCACAGTGCCGCCATGCTGCTGTACTTTGGCTAAAGTGGCTTTGATATCAGCACTGTAAAACACCAATAAAGCTCCGCCTGTGGCCGTGGTGGAGCTTAGTTCAGAGCGGAAAAAACCACCCTCTAAACCCTGATTGGAAAAGGCGACATAATCCGGGCCATAGTCGACAAAACTCCAGTCAAAAGCCGCACTGAAAAATGCTTTGGTGGCTGTTAAATCTTTAGCAGGAAACTCAACGTAGTTTAATTTTTCATGCTGATTCATTGTGTATTTCCTTTATTTAAAAACCAGGGCCTTACCATTTAAACATCGGCAGAGGCCTGAGCGGATGCCTGACAAAATGAGCCGCAGAAAGCTGCACCAGTCGCCAATGAAAACCTGCGGTGGGGAAGGCCTGATACAAGGATTGGAGCAGCTTTTTATCCACGCCAAAATTCAGTATTCCCAGCGAAACGTCCGTCCAATCGGCCTTACGAAAAGCCTCGGCCAGTTTATTGTTGTCACAGGCTGTGACTTTATGGTGTTCGCTGATCAGTAAACTGATATCTGCCGACCAGTCCGACAGCCCTTGTTGCTGCAGATAATGCTGAGCTAAAGCCACGGACGGGTCTATATAGTCGAAGTTATGGCAGACCCAAATCGCCAGATCATGAAAAGCACAGGCTATGGCTATTTTTTCCAGTGATTGTGCGGACTGGTCCGAATGCCAAAAGGCCAGATTCAGTACACGGTAACAATGATGACGATAAGCGGTGAAATCCTTGCCTATGTCCTGTTGATACTGCTGTAGCAGCAGGTCCAGCAAATCATGGTGGGTAATCATATTCACTGGTATGGGTCCTCTGTATTTATCTGATAGACATAAGGTTCAACCGCCTGACCACTGGGCATTATTTCACTGTCGTTGGCTGCCAAAAGTTTTTATTACCATATTCCCAGTGCCACGGCAGCCCTGTGGGGCCGAGAATAAAATCGACCAGATAAGGAATAGCAGTTTCGGCGCGTAAATCATTGCCTAGTATGACGACACATCGCTGAGGGGTCTCCAGACACACCAGCATATTACCTGTCGAATCATTGTGGCCGCCTTTAAAAAAGCCTTTGCCCTGCGGTCCTTCAAACACTACAACACCAAGACCCGCATATAAATTGGGCCACTGTTGTTCAGTTGGCGCTTCAGCTTGCAAGGTTGGGAACTGGCTTAAACTGGTGATTTTTAATTGAGGTCTGGTCAAGTCCTGCCGGGCTTTTGCAGTTAATAAATCACCTTTTACCAGAGCTGCGGCCAGCTTTGCCATATCGCTGATACTGCTGTCCAGTGAACCTGCGGCCCGCACTCTGCTTCTGTCGTCGTGAGGTTCTGTTTTACCTTCTATGGTCCAGCCATCAGCAGTGCGGTTGGTAAAATCATCCCGCCAGATCATGCTGCTGTTGTACATACCTAAAGGCTGAAACAGACGTTTTTGCATTTCCTGCCCCACATCCAGGCCCAGGCCTTGCTCCAGTACAAACTGCAATAAAATCAGGCCATCACCTGAGTAGGCATAACGACTGCCGGGCTGGAAATGAAAACGTAATTTACCGTCCGGTTCCAGAAAACCAAAATTGGCAAAACCTGAGGCGTGATTCAGCAGCATACGGGGCGTGATGCTGCGCCAGCGCTCGTCGCCGGCTAAATCGCTCCAGCGCGCATACAGATCTTCGGTTTGGGCGTCCGCATAGTGTGGCAAAGCTTTGGGCAGATATTGGTTGATAGGAGTATCCAGCTGAATAATGCCGTCTTCAGCGAGTTGCAGCACCAGATAAGCAAAAGCGCTTTTCGTCAGAGAGGCGGCATACATAATGCTGTCCGCAGTGAGCGCATCCCCTTTGGCATTCCGGTTGCCATAGACTGAAACCTGATTTACAGCTCCTGCATCAATCACCGCCAACGCCAGACCCTGAGCTGAAGTTTCTGTCATCATCTGTTGTACTGCTGCGTCAATCTGTTGCTGTGATTTGACAGCTGAAGCTGGTGGTTGAACTGTGGCAGAGCAGCCAAGCAGGCTGGTCAGGGCTAAGACTAAGGCGGTATTTTTCATCGGGCAATCTCCTTTTGCATAGGGGGTCAGCGCTTTTCTTCCATCAGGCCTATTAAATTACCGTCCGGGTCTTTCAGAAAAGCTATCCACAGCTGATGGTCCGGCATTTGCGCGGCAAGTTGTGGCGCTCTTTCACCCAAGGCGCCGCGCTTCAGAGCTGCTGTATAAAACTCTTCTATCTGAGTGGTTTGAAAATAAGGAATAGAGTTTTTGCCGACTTCACCTGCACCTTGTGGCGTGCTTAACATCAGGCGGGTTGCGCCGCATTGCAAAAAAGCCAGTTGTTCTGTCGGCGCAAACAGAAACTCTAAACCAAGCACCGCAATGTAAAAAGGCAGGGCCACCTGCACGTCTTTGACTGTGATACCCAACTGGCCTAAGCCTGTGATTTTATGCTGCATAACTGAGTCCGCCGTTTTAGTTCTGTTGCTGAATACGCTGGCCAAACAAAATAGCCAGCCAGGCCATCGGCAGATAAGCCACCACCAGATCCAGAGTGATAAACCAGAGTGGTGCCGGGATCATCAGGCTGGCCGCTATACCACCACAAAGAAAAAACACGCCAATCGCGTAAGCAAAACGGTTTTTGTAACTGGCCGCTATCAGGTAAGCGACTAAAGCTCCAACCAAAGTACCCAGAGCATGCGCCAGAAAGGGCATAATAAAATGTTTGGGTTCAAATAAGTCGATGCCCAGACTCAGGCTTTCGGCATTGGTTACATCTACTCCGGCCGGGGGCGGAATAAGAGCCGGGCTGATGCTGACCAGCAGCATATTGACCATAGATCCTGCCACTAGTCCTGACAGCAGGGCTGCCAGATTTCGCAATAATTTCAGCATCATAATGCTCCACAATAACTTGTTCAGCATTTAAGTTAGATGAGTTATTGCGACTGATCAATCACTGGCTACTGCGGCTTAAATTAAAGATAAAGCTAAGCCAACAGAAATCAGACCTATAAAACCAATGCAGTGTTTACAGCAGTGGGCCTGCTGAGCATCAACTAACGCGGCTTGTTAGAGTGGATCAGTGCTCATCAGTGAGTTCGTTATCAATCAGCATCAGCAAGTCTGTGACTCCGACATCCAGACCCATTTGAGAAAATAAGGTGGTCAGTTGACCACGGTGATGAGTCTGGTGATTAAACAGATGCTGCATGACCGAAGCTAACTTCTTTTGCATCAGCTCGCCTTTCATATTTTTGTAGCTCAATAGGTGCTGTAGCTGCGTTTCGTCCAGCTCAGCGACAAAAGCTAAAATCAGGCAATCGATGTGCTGACGGGCCTGATGCAGCTGCGTAAAGTCCTGATACAGTAGCTGATCCAAGGCTGTTGGCAGAGGAAACTGCTTTAATGGCAATAAGGATTGGGGCTGAGTTGCCAGTTGGCTGAATCTGTTAAGCCAGATTAAATCTGCCACCAGCAGGTGATTCAGAATACCTGCAACAGAGCCAAAAAACGCGCCTCTGTGTTCCAGCAGTTCATCTGGCCTGAGGGTTGATGCCAGTTGATACAGCTTGTTATTCATCCACTGGTTGTAGCGGGCGAGTAAGCTGAAGTTGTGTTGTAGTGACATAACAGATCCTTTTTACTCAGAGCGAAATCAGCTGTGTTATTCAAGATCCAAGGCCTGACCCCAACGGTCCATTTCTGCTTCCAGAATTTCCAAAGGCAAAGCGCCATTGGCTAATAACGCATCGTGAAAGGCGCGCAGGTCAAATTTTGCGCCCAATTGTTGTTCGGCTTTGGCCCGTAGCTGGCGGATTTTAATTTCGCCCATTTTGTACGACAGCGCCTGACCAGGCCATGAAATATAACGGTCGACTTCGGCTCTGACATTAGCTTGCGACAAAGAGGTGTTGTTAGCGAGGAAATCCAGCGCCTGTTGACGGCTCCAGCCCTGGGAGTGAATGCCTGTGTCGATCACTAAACGGCAAGCGCGCCACATTTCATAACTTAAGCGGCCAAAGTGCTGATAGGCATTTTCATACAGGCCCATTTCTACGCCAAGACGTTCAGCATACAAACCCCAGCCTTCGCCATAAGCGCTTAAATACAGGTTACGGCGAAACTGCGGTACATTTTCCAGTTCCTGCGACAAGGCATTTTGTAAATGATGACCAGGTACAGCTTCGTGCAATGTTAAGGCCACCAACTCATAGATCGGGCGTTGGTCCAAAGCATGGGTATTCAGCCAATAAGCACCACCACGGGTGCCACCTATGGCGGCAGAGTTGTAAGACGCCGTCGTATAATTCGGCGCTATTTCATCTGGCACAGGCACCACACCATAAGGCAGGCGGGGTAATTTGCCAAAAAACTCCGGCAGCCGGTAATCAATACGTTTAGCGATATAAGAGGCTTCTTTTAATAATTCTGTTGGGGTTTTGGCGTAAAACTGCGGGTCTGTACGCAGGAATTTGGTGAAGTCGCTGAAGCTGCCTTTAAAGCCGGTTTGTTTAATCAGTGCGTCCATTTCGCCGCGGATACGTTTTACTTCGGCAAGGCCAATGTTGTGGATCTCGGCCGGGTCCATGTCCTGGGTCACATAGGTATTGATGGTATGGCGGTAATAAGCTTTGCCCTGGGGCAGTTGTTCAGCCGCCAGACTGTCTGTGGCGGCTTTCATATAGTCACCTTCCAGGAAATCGGCTAAACGGGCAAAAGCGGGTAAGGCTGTTTGTTCAATAGCTTGTTTGGCGGCCTGCTGTAATTGCTGTTGTTCTGCTTGCGAAAATGAGGCCGGGAATTTTTTAAAAGGCTCATACAAACTGCTTTGCGTCGGGTCTTTATAAACCTGAGCCCGCACAGTCGGCGCTATACCCTGAACGACAATTTTTGGTAAAACAAAACCGTCCTGAATACCAGTACGCATATTGGCGATGTTTTCATCAAAGTAGCGGCCAAAGTCATGGATACGGGCAATGTAATCCTGATAATCCGTAACTTTAGGCATAGCCAGGCCACTGCTGGCATCTAAAGCACTACTCCAGAAACTGTAAAAAGTATTGGCCGGAATACGGTCGAGGAACAGCGTATTGGACTGAATGGAGTTACGCAGCACCCAAGCCAGCAGTTGGTGGTTGACCCTGTCTGCGTCTGTCAGTGCTTTTGTGTCTATCGCCTGCAGGCGCTGCAATAAAGTTTGTTCAGCCTTCAGCCGACGAGCTCTGTCTTTGGCTGTTACACCAGGCAGTCTGTTATTGTAACCAGTTAAGCCCATCCGGCCTGCGGTAACAGGGTCCTCCTGCAGGCTGTATTGCCAATGATCAGCAATGACTTGTTGCAGTTGCTCAGTTGCTGTAGCGGCTAAAGCGGCAGGTGCCAGCCACAGTAGAATGAGGGTAAAAAAAGACAATAGTTTGCGGGACCTTAACACAGGGTTTCTCCAGACAGATGGATCAGCTTATTTTTATAGCTTTACCTTAGCATGAGCCCTTGAGCTGGTGGCAATTTCTAACCTGCCAATTAAACGACTGAGCGCAAAATGAAACTACTTTTCGCAGGCGTTGGTGTCGTAGTTGTAACGACCGCCTGAATCCAGACAAGAATCAATACCTATAAAAGCGTAGACCTGATAACTGAGGATAAAAATCAACAGCCAAAACACAATGCCTGTGACAGCAACCAAAGCGCCGTCAGGATTGACGGAAGGTTTAAAAGGCTTCCAAATCAAGTACCCTGTGCCTTTGCATAAAAACTCAATCAGAGTTTCATACAGGATACCAAAAACAAAACGTCCAACCGTACTTAAGCCTTCAGCTACTGTATCTAATGCCATAACTGCAACTCACTTCCTTGTTGTGTAGATTATTTAATACTTAAACCAGCCTTGTACTTTGCTACGAACTCGATCTTTTTGCAGCAGAAGCACATAATTTCACCTCTATAGTTCTGCTGACAAGGTATTGATGATGACTGCTACCATAAATCAAATAACGATATCGGTTGACCATGATACCCATATTCTGCTTTTGGAAGCTTCAGTTTTAACTGGAGATTCAGATATCAACAGTTTTGTCTTAAATGCTGCCATTGAAAAAGCTAACCAGGTTATTGAAACCGGGCATCCTCTAAGCCTTTCGACTGGTGACTCTATGTTGTTAATGGAGGCGCTCGATAAGCCAGCCGAAACCAATGCAAAGCTGCAAGCCGCGTTTACTAATTATCAGCGGACTTAGCCTTTCTGGAGTTGAGGCATTTTGTCTTGGTTACCTTTTC
>CBIMJC010000163.1:0-9173 GCA_966244125.1 uncultured Rheinheimera sp. | reverse complement strand
TTCATGTAGTTGCTTACGATTTTGGTGTGAAACGTAATATTTTACGTATGTTAGCCGACCGCGGTTGCCGTTTAACTGTAGTTCCGGCTCAAACTCCCGCCGAAGAAGTGTTAGCACTGAACCCGGATGGTATTTTCTTATCCAATGGCCCTGGTGATCCGGCACCTTGTGACTACGCCATTCAGGCCATCGAAACTTTCCTGACCACAGATATTCCTGTGTTTGGTATTTGTTTGGGCCACCAGTTACTGGCCTTAGCCAGCGGTGCTAAGACGATCAAAATGACAGTAGGTCACCATGGTGGTAATCATCCGGTGAAAAATCTGGACACCAACAAAGTGCTGATCACAGCGCAAAACCACGGTTTTGCCGTAGATGAAGCGACTTTACCTGCCAATGTACGTGCGACTCACAAGTCGTTGTTTGATGGTACTTTGCAGGGCATTCACCGGACCGACAAACCAGCCTTCAGTTTCCAGGGGCACCCGGAAGCCAGCCCTGGTCCACACGAAGCCAGTGAATTGTTTGACCACTTTATCGAATTGATGCAACAGCGTCAGGCTTAATTGAGATAAGAGAGACAGAGAATAGCTATGCCAAAACGTACCGATCTTAAAAGTATTCTTATCCTCGGCGCCGGTCCTATTGTGATTGGTCAGGCCTGTGAGTTCGATTATTCAGGCGCACAAGCCTGTAAAGCATTAAAAGAAGAGGGTTACCGCGTTATTCTGGTGAACTCTAACCCGGCCACCATTATGACAGACCCGGAAATGGCCGATGCAACCTACATCGAACCTATCCACTGGCAAGTGGTGGAAAAAATTATTGAAAAAGAACGTCCATGTGCGGTGTTACCGACCATGGGCGGTCAGACCGCATTAAACTGTGCACTGGATTTAGAGCGTCATGGTGTACTGGCAAAATACAATGTCGAAATGATTGGCGCTACTGCAGATGCCATCGACAAAGCAGAAGATCGCAGCCGTTTTGATAAAGCCATGCGTTCTATTGGTCTGGCTTGCCCACGTGCAGGTTTGGCGCATTCGATGGAAGAAGCCTACGAAGTGCTGGAAAAAATTGGTTTCCCTTGCATTATTCGTCCGTCTTTTACTATGGGTGGTTCAGGTGGTGGTATCGCCTACAACCGCGAAGAGTTTGAAGAAATCTGTACCCGTGGTCTGGATCTGTCTCCAACAAAAGAGCTGCTGATTGACGAGTCGCTGATCGGCTGGAAAGAATACGAGATGGAAGTGGTGCGTGATAAAAACGACAACTGCATCATCGTTTGTTCTATCGAAAACTTCGACCCTATGGGTGTACATACAGGTGACTCCATCACTGTAGCCCCCGCTCAGACTTTAACGGATAAAGAATACCAAATCATGCGTAACGCCTCTTTGGCTGTACTGCGTGAAATTGGTGTCGAAACCGGTGGTTCAAACGTGCAGTTTGGTATTAATCCTGAAGATGGCCGTATGGTGATCATCGAGATGAACCCCCGTGTATCCCGCTCATCTGCTCTGGCCTCCAAAGCCACAGGTTTCCCTATTGCCAAAGTGGCGGCCAAGCTGGCTTGTGGTTACACCCTGGACGAACTGGCCAACGATATCACTGGCGGTAAAACACCTGCTTCGTTTGAACCCAGCATCGACTATGTGGTCACCAAAGTGCCACGTTTTAACTTTGAAAAATTTGCTGGTGCTAATGATCGTTTAACCACTCAGATGAAATCTGTGGGTGAAGTCATGGCTATTGGCCGTAACCAGCAGGAATCGCTGCAAAAAGCCTTACGCGGCCTGGAAATTGGTGTTTGTGGTTTAGACCCAATCATTGATATCCATGCCCCTGAAGCCAAAGAAAAAATTATTCGTGAACTGCGTGAACCTGGCTCACACCGTATTTGGTACATAGCGGACGCTTTCCGTATGGGCATGAGCATGGACGAAATCTATGCGCTGACCAAAATCGATCACTGGTTCCTGATCCAGATTGAAGATCTGCTGAAAGAAGAAGCAGCTGTGCAGGCCGCTGGTTTTGCCGGTTTAGATGAAAAACGCTTAAAAGTATTAAAACGTAAAGGTTTTGCGGATAAACGTCTGGCTGATTTGTTAGGTGTGGCTGAAGGTGAAGTCCGCAAAAAACGTCACAGCTTTGGTTTGCACCCTGTGTACAAAAGGGTGGATACCTGTGCTGCTGAGTTTTCATCCAACACGGCCTATATGTACAGCACTTATGATGAAGAATGTGAAGCTGCGCCAAGCAATCGTGACAAGATCATGATTATTGGTGGTGGTCCAAACCGCATAGGTCAGGGTATCGAATTTGACTACTGCTGTGTGCACGCTGCGCTGGCCTTACGTGAAGACGGTTACGAGACTATTATGGTCAACTGTAACCCTGAAACCGTATCGACAGACTACGACACTTCAGACCGTCTGTACTTTGAATCTATTACGTTGGAAGACGTGCTGGAAATAGTCCGTAAAGAACAGCCAAAAGGTGTGATTGTTCAGTACGGCGGTCAGACACCATTAAAATTAGCCCGTGCTTTAGAAGCGAATGGAGTGCCAATTATTGGTACATCACCGGACGCCATTGACCGTGCAGAAGACCGTGAGCGTTTCCAGCAGGCGGTCGAGCGTTTAGGTTTAAAACAACCACAAAACGCCACAGTCACCAGTCTGGAAGAAGCTATTGCCAAAGCGCCATCCATTGGTTATCCGATGGTCGTGCGTCCGTCTTATGTATTAGGTGGCCGTGCTATGGAAATCGTTTATGACGATCAGGACCTGCGCCGTTATATGACGGAAGCGGTCAGTGTGTCGAACGACTCTCCGGTATTGCTGGACCGTTTCCTTGATGATGCGATCGAAGTGGATATCGACGCCATTTGTGACGGTAAAGAAGTCATCATCGGCGGCATTATGGAACACATTGAGCAAGCCGGTGTGCACTCAGGGGACTCAGCCTGTACTTTACCACCACACAGCTTATCTGCCGATGTACAGGACAGAATGCGTGAGCAGGTGAAAAAGCTGGCGCTGGAGCTGGGTGTGGTCGGTTTAATGAACACTCAGTTTGCGGTCAAAGATAACGAAATTTATCTGATTGAAGTGAACCCGCGCGCTGCCCGTACTGTGCCTTTTGTGTCAAAAGCTACAGGTATGGCCGTGGCCAAAGTAGGCGCCCGCTGTATGGCTGGCCAGTCCTTGGCTTCTCAGGGGATTACGAAGGAAATCATTCCACCTTATTTCTCTGTGAAAGAAGTGGTGATCCCGTTCAACAAATTCCCTGGTGTGGATCCAATTCTCGGCCCTGAAATGCGTTCAACAGGTGAAGTCATGGGTGTAGGCGATACTTTCGCTGAAGCTTTTGCCAAAGCAGAGTTAGGCGCTGGCACTGTGATCCCAACAGGTGGTCGTGCTTTACTTTCGGTGCGTGACAGCGATAAAGTGCGCGTTGTTGAATTAGCCAGAACTATGATTGAGCTGGGTTTTGAACTCGACGCCACTGGTGGTACTGCCAAAGCTTTAGAAGCAGCAGGTATTGAATGCCGTACTGTCAGCAAAGTCTTTGAAGGCCGCCCTCATATTCTGGACAGAATCAAAAATGGTGAATACAGCTACATCGTGAACACCACTGAAGGTCGTCAGGCTATTGAAGACTCGAAAGTGTTACGTCGTGGCGCGTTGCAACACAAAGCCAACTACACCACAACTTTAAATGCAGCTTTTGCAACCTGTAAGGCGAATGCGGCTAATGCTTTTGCCACAGTTGCATCAGTGCAGGAACTACATAAGAGAGTAAACGGATGAGTCAAATCCCTATGACTGTTGAAGGCGCTCAACGCTTGCGTGATGAGCTGCACGAGCTGAAGACAGTAAGACGCCCGGCTATCATTCAGGCGATAGCCGAAGCGCGTGAGCATGGTGATTTAAAAGAGAATGCAGAATACCACGCAGCCCGTGAACAGCAGGGCTTTTGTGAAGGCCGCATTCAGGATATAGAAGCCAAATTATCCAATGCGCAGATCATCGATATCACCAAGCTGCCGAATAACGGCAAAGTGATTTTTGGTGCCACTGTGACTATTCTGAACCTGGATACGGAAGAAGAAGTGACTTACCGTATAGTAGGTGATGATGAAGCGGATATTAAAAACTTCAGGATTTCGGTGAATTCACCTATAGCCCGGGGTTTAATTGGCAAATCCGAAGAAGATGTGGTCACTATCAATACGCCAGCCGGTATGGTGGAGTTTGAGATCACCCAGGTACAGTATCTTTAAGCTGTATAGGCAAAAAAAGGCGGCTTAGGCCGCCTTTTTACTCTCAACAGGACCGGATACACAAAGATGCAAAGAGGTCAGACAAAAGCTTATCAGCTTCAACTGATGGACCAGGTGCTTTGGGTTCAGGTTTTTGGTGTGTCTACTTTATTAGGCACTGAAGAGTACATCAGGGATTTCCGGGCTTTGGTGACTCCATTAGTGGCGAAACCCTGGGCTGTGCTATTGGATATCAGACAATGGCAAGCCAGCCCGGCGCAATCGCTTGAGTTATTAAAGCAAAATTCTGTCTGGGCTATAGCCAACAATTTGCATCATGTGGAATTGTTGTTACCTGCAGATCAACTGCTGACCTGGCAATATTTAAAAGCCACAGAAGTAGAAAAACCAGAATATCTGACCAGACATATTGCAGAAGATGAAGAGTCGGCCCGCTTGTCTCTGCAGGCCGCTGGTTACTTAAAAGGTGCTGATTAGCCCTTTGGAATATGTAACTTTTTCTCTTTGGCAGCGCGGTAGATCACCAGAATATGGCCTATGACCTGCACTTTTTGCGCTTTGGCTTCGCGCACTATAGCGTCCATAATCGCGATTTTTTCTTCGCGATCAATACTTGGGACTTTAACTTTGATCAGTTCGTGGTGCTCTAAGGCTAAATCAATTTCAGCCATCACACCCTCAGTGAGTCCGTTACCACCCAGCAGAATGGTTGGCTTTAATTCGTGAGCTTTGGCTTTTAAAAACTGTTTTTGTTTATTACTAAGGTTCATAAGTGTAGATTTTCCGTGTTGGAAAGCTTGAAATTGCCCTATTGTACCGCCATCTTGCTATGAAGACTATTTAAGAGTACTCAGATGACAAAGAAAAAACGTTCCGCCAGCTCGTCCCGCTGGTTACAGGAACATGTAAGTGACCCTTTTGTACAAAAAGCCCAGAAATTAGGCCTGAGATCCAGGGCTGCTTTTAAGCTGGATGAAATTCAGGATAAAGACAAACTGATCAAAACCGGCATGACGGTCGTAGATCTGGGGTCAGCACCAGGCAGCTGGTCGGCACGTGCCGCTGAATTAGTAGGTCAGTCCGGTTGTGTCGTCGCCTGTGATATTTTGCCGATGGACCCTTTGGCTGGCGTGGCTTTTTTACAGGGCGATTTTCGTGAAGAAGCTGTGTTAAACGCTTTGTTAGAACGTATAGGTGGCCGTAATGTGGATGTAGTTTTGTCCGACATGGCTCCTAATATGAGTGGCAACAGCACAGTGGATCAGTCCAGAAGCATGTATCTGGTCGAACTGGCGCTGGAAATGTGTAACAACGTATTGAAGAAAAATGGCAGTTTTGTGGTCAAAGTATTTCATGGTGAAGGCTTCGAAGCCTTTGTACAGCAGGTTCGTAGTGTATTCACCACGGTACGGATTCGTAAACCGGACTCGTCACGGGCGCGGTCCAGTGAGACATATATCGTAGCGACAGGCTTTAAAGTCTAGTAAAGTAGCGGTAGGTTTAGTGTATCGTAACCGTTTTTTGTAACTATTTTCGTAACTGAGAGGTTCTCACCTTGAGTGACATGGCAAAAAATCTCATCGTATGGCTGGTGATCGCCGTTGTATTGATGTCGGTATTTAATAGTTTTGGTCCTGCGGATAAAGCAGACAAACAAATGAGTTATACCCAGTTTCTGAAAGAAGCCAATCAGGGCCAGATCCGTGAGGTGAAGGAACAAAATGGTGTTATCACTGGTATAAAACGTTCAGGTGACCGTTTTGAAACTGTGATCCCAACGGGCTACGATCCGAAGCTGATTGATGACATGTACAAAAATGACATCACTTTCTCTGGTACAGCACCTGAGAGTCCAAGCATGCTAGGGCAGATTTTTATCTCCTGGTTCCCAATGCTGTTATTAATAGGTGTCTGGATTTTCTTTATGCGCCAGATGCAGGGTGGTGGTGGCAAAGGCGCTATGTCCTTTGGTAAGAGCCGTGCCCGTTTAATGGGCGAAGATCAAATCAAAACTACTTTTGCTGACGTTGCAGGTTGTGACGAAGCCAAGGAAGAAGTGACTGAGCTGGTGGATTATTTGAAAGATCCATCACGCTTCCAGAAGCTGGGCGGCAAAATACCAAAAGGTATTTTAATGGTTGGCCCACCAGGCACAGGTAAAACCCTGTTAGCCAAGGCTATCGCAGGTGAGGCAAAAGTACCGTTTTTTGCTATCTCTGGTTCTGACTTCGTAGAAATGTTTGTTGGTGTGGGTGCCAGCCGTGTACGGGACATGTTCGAGCAAGCGAAAAAAGCTGCTCCCTGCATTATCTTTATCGACGAAATTGACGCCGTAGGCCGTCAGCGTGGTGCAGGTTTAGGTGGTGGTCATGATGAACGTGAGCAAACCTTAAACCAGATGCTGGTAGAAATGGATGGTTTTGATGGTAACGAAGGCATCATCATTATCGCCGCGACCAACAGACCAGACGTATTGGATGCAGCGTTATTAAGACCGGGCCGTTTTGACCGTCAGGTGGTGGTAGGTTTACCTGATGTGCGTGGTCGTGAACAAATTCTGAAAGTACATATGCGCAAAGTGCCGTTAGGTGACGATGTGAAAGCCAGTGTGATTGCTCGTGGTACCCCGGGTTTCTCTGGTGCTGATTTAGCCAACCTGGTCAACGAAGCCGCTTTATTTGCTGCCCGTGGTAACAACCGGGTGGTCGGCATGGAAGAATTTGAAAAAGCCAAAGACAAGATCATGATGGGTGCAGAGCGCCGTTCTATGGTGATGTCGGAAGCTGAAAAAGAAATGACGGCTTATCACGAAGCAGGACACGCTATTGTAGGTTGTTTAGTGCCTGAGCATGATCCTGTGCACAAAGTCACCATTATTCCCCGTGGCCGTGCTTTGGGTGTGACTTTCTTTTTACCGGAAGCTGATGCCATCAGCATCAGCCGTCGTAAACTGGAAAGTAAAATTTCTGTAGCTTATGGTGGACGTTTGGCTGAAGAATTGATTTACGGCGGTGATGCGGTATCTACTGGTGCTTCTCAGGACATCAAATACGCGACCTCTATTGCACGTAACATGGTGACTCAGTGGGGATTCTCGGACAAATTAGGTCCGCTGCTGTATGCCGAAGAAGAAGGCGAAGTATTCTTAGGCCGCAGTATGGGCAAAGCGAAGAATATGTCGGATGAAACGGCCAGCATCATCGATTCTGAGATCAAAGCTATCATCGATCGTAACTACAACAGAGCAAAAACCATGATTGAAGAAAACATGGATATTTTGCATGCGATGAAAGACGCGCTGATGTTGTATGAAACTATTGATTCCAGACAGATTGAAGATCTGATGGCCCGTCGTGCTGTACGCCAGCCTGAAAACTGGGAACCTAAAGACAAAAACAAAGGTTCTAACAGTGACGACGCAAAGCCTGCGGACTCTGTAAACCCGTCAGAGCCATCCACAGAAAACCCTCTGTAAAACTTTAGCACTGGCCAATCAAACCCCGGGAACTCCCGGGGTTTTGCTATGTGCAGGATGAAGGAGTCTTTTATGTTATTGCAATTACCCCGTCAGAGGCAGTTGGATTTATCCCGCCCTCAAGTGATGGGCATTTTAAATATTACCCCGGATTCGTTTTCTGATGGTGGCCGCTTTATTGGTAAAGATGCCGCTGTAAAGCAAGCCAGATCTATGCTGACTGCTGGTGCTGTTATTCTTGATATAGGTGGAGAATCGACCCGGCCCGGTGCTGACGAAGTGTCAGTGCAGCAGGAGCTTGACCGGGTTTTGCCTGTGATTGAAACCATTCGCTCAGAATTGGATTGTGTGATTTCTATCGACACCTGTAAAACA
Organism: uncultured Rheinheimera sp.; assembly: GCA_966244125.1. Classification (GTDB taxonomy): domain Bacteria; phylum Pseudomonadota; class Gammaproteobacteria; order Enterobacterales; family Alteromonadaceae; genus Pararheinheimera. Next base: position 1,035 of record CBIMJC010000163.1, on the reverse strand, counting down.
CAGGTAATGAAAGAGGCTGTAGCTGCTGGTGCTGATATCATTAACGATATTAAGGCTTTGTTGGACCCTGGTGCTGTTGAGGTCGCTGTAGCGGCGCAAGTGCCGGTGTGCCTGATGCATATGCAAGGGCAACCCAGAACTATGCAGCAGGCACCTGTTTATCAGGATGTGGTGAAGGAAGTTGCGGAGTTTTTACAGCAAAGAGCAGAGATTTGTATTGCCGCAGGTGTTGCAAAAAGCCAGATTATTCTTGATCCGGGTTTTGGTTTTGGTAAAAGTCTGCAACACAACTATCAGCTGTTAAGCCGGCTTTCAGAGATATTGGCGTTAAATTACCCTCTGTTGGTCGGAATGTCCCGCAAATCTATGATTGGTCAGTTATTGAATGTTCCGCCAGCGGAACGTTTGGCAGGCAGTTTGGCCTGTGCCACAATAGCTGTTATGCAGGGTGCACGTATTATCCGTGCGCATGATGTTAAAGAAACTGTGCAGGCTGTGGCTGTCACTTCAGCCGCCTTATTTGGAGTAGAGCATGGCTAGGAAGTATTTCGGCACTGATGGTGTACGTGGCAAAGTAGGTGAGTTTCCCATTACCCCCGAATTTGCCATGAAGTTAGGTTGGGCCGCTGGCCGGGTGTTATCGCAGCGTGGTACCAAAAAAGTATTGATCGGAAAAGACACGCGTATTTCTGGCTATTTATTAGAAACCGCATTGGAAGCTGGTTTAGTGGCTGCTGGTGTGGACGTGCGTTTATTAGGCCCTATGCCAACCCCTGCTGTGTCTTATCTGACCCGCACCTTCCGTGCTGAAGCAGGTATTGTCATCAGCGCATCACACAATCCTTATTACGACAACGGTATTAAGTTTTTCTCTGCCGACGGTACTAAGTTACCGGACGATGTGGAGCTGGCTATCGAAGAAGCGATGGAACAACCTATGGTCTGTGAATCGTCAGAACGTTTAGGTAAAGCTATGCGCATTGATGATGCTGCTGGCCGTTACATTGAGTTCTGTAAAAGTCACATGCCAAATCA
>CBIMJC010000162.1:0-9327 GCA_966244125.1 uncultured Rheinheimera sp. | reverse complement strand
CCCGACCTGTTACTTTACTCCAGCTGTTATTGGCGTCGAGCTGTGGCATCAGCGGAAATAAAAAGTCTGTTAAACCCGGCATAGGCTGACCAAAGGAGCGTTCTTTAATCTCCCAGCTAAAATCTTTTTCGTCCCTGCTGTACCTCAGGCCCGCAGTAAAACCCCACTGTTCGTTGAACTGATAATCCAGATCGGAGTAGACCCCGTAGGAGCTGAAATCCCCTGTATTGATAATGTCTTCACTCCAGAGCTTGCCTGCTGCTGAAGGGCCAAAAATTTCGTTGATACCAAGGCCGGCACTAATAGCGTCATAAGTTAAATCGCCTGTGGCTGCTATGGCCCCCACCAGTTCAGGACTAAAAGGCGCTGCGCCTAATTGCTCCAGCAAAGCACCAACGCCCGGGTCCACCATCGCCATCACACTTAAAATACTGGCCCAGTTTTGTGAGTTCCAAATGTGATCGGCAGGTAACCCCATGCCGCTAATCATCTCTTCCGGTACTCCAGCTTCCTGTAAAGCTGAAATCAGCGTGCCGTTTAAATTGGCTGTGGTCAGGCGTGCTACAGTGTCGGCCATAATATTCAGGCTGGTTTTCTGATAAACCTTTTCTTTGCTGTAGGTGATACCACCGACATAACTTAGTTGGTCCTGGTGATAGTTCAGCTGCAGTTCGTTGTAGAAAATATCTGAGTCTTCAAAGTTAATGGTATCCAGATAACGGGTTTTATCTGCAGTGCCGTCGGTATCATCCCGCCCCGAAACTTCCCATTGTCTTTTGCTGCTAATCAGTTTTCCCGACCATTGATCGTTAAAGTCGTGCATGATTTTGAGCGAAAATGCGCTCATATCCCGGCGCTCATGGCCGTCTATCACATCGTTTTCTATGGTTCTGTCCAGTGGGTTCATGCTGTAGGCATAAGGACTCAGACCAATAGAGGCGGCATAACCCTGATCCAAATCATCCCAGTCGTAACTGAACTGCACTTTGGTATCGGAGCTGGCTTGCCACAAAGCGGCAAGGCGGGCGGCCTGATGGTTGGTATTGCCCAGCTCTTCACCCTGATAGTCCGGGTAGACATTATCGATGTAAGAGTCGCGCTTATTGCTCATCAGATTCAGCCGCACCGCAACAGTGTCGCTCAGGGCTTTATTGGCCATGGCTTCATAACGTTGCAGCGAGTAATCCCCCAAAGTCGCTTTGATAAAACCTTCGTCGCTTTGCTCCGGAGCATTAGGAATAAGATTCACCACACCGGCAGCGGCATTTTTACCAAACAAAGTGCCTTGTGGCCCTTTAAGGATTTCGATGCGCTGCATGTCGGAAAACATCACACTTTGTGCCGCGCGAGGCAGATAAAAATCATCAAAAAAAATCGCGACAGAAGGGTCGCCGCCCGTGCTGATATTGCTGCTGGATACGCCGCGCATAGTGGCGGTAGCCTGCACTACCGCATCTTTGCTGAATTTAAAACCCGGTGTGTAGTCGGCGATATCACCCAGCAAGACCGAGTTGGTTTCTTTTAAATCTGTAGCCGAAATACTGTCGATGGCGACAGGAACCTCCATCAGATTCTGCACCCGTTTTTGTGCTGTCACAGTAATGGTTTCTATGGCGGGTTCGGTGTTTTCTGCCCCGTTTTCGGCTTGTTCTGCCTGTAAAGCCGTGCTGTAGCCGTGAAGTGCCAAGGCGATAAAACATGCCAGTGGTTTTAGTCTGATGGCGGATTTTGTGCGCTGTTGCGACATGACTGTCTCCCTGTTTTTTTGTTTTTTTTCTGTGCTGCCGGGATCGGACTCTGATGTCTCTGCTGACACAACAACCGCAGCTCAAAGACGGATCTCGCTGCATTCGATAGTAACTGCGCTTCGCACTAAATAAAGCGAACTGGACAATTTTGTACACTTTTAGGTTTGAACCCTGGCCTGTGAAAACGCACTCTTAGGGCCAACACCATCAGATCCTTATGATAAAAAAGTGGCCCTGTTATGCGTTTCAATAGTGCTTTATTTATTCTGGTTATCACATTTTGCAGCGCAGCAACGCAGGCTGCTGTGCCGGAAAAAGTCAGTAGTTGTAATGCCTGCCATGCGGCTGAAAATCAGCGGGCAAACAAAGCTCCGGCTTTAGCCGGGCAGCAACAGCAGTATTTAAAAAAGCAGTTAGTGCAATTTCAGTCGGGTGAAAGGGGAGCTACAGCAAAGGACAGTCAGGGCCAGGTGATGGCGGCTATGGCGAAGTCAGTCAGTGCTGAAGAGATCGATCAGTTAGCAAGCTATTTTAGTGCTTTGCCACTTTCAGTTCCCGCTGCGGCACAAAGTGATGCGGCCTTACTCGACCAGGGCCGCCGGATTTATATTGGTTCTTGTGGGGCTTGTCATGGCAATAAAGCACAGGGCAATCCTGAGTTAAAAGCTCCGGCCTTGCAGTTGTTAAACCGGGATTATCTGTTGCTGCAATTGCAGCATTTTCAAAGCGGAGTTCGGGGCAGCAGCGCTACTGACAAACCGGGCCGGCAAATGGCGATGATGAGCAGTACTTTGTCCGACACCGATACTCAAGCCGTGGTGGCGTACATCGGAGCGGGTTTGCCATGATCTGGAGTCTGACGGCCGCTTTAGCCCTGAACACTGCAGCCATCAGTCTGAGCAGTCAGTGTCCACCCAGTTTTGAGCTGACAGCACAAAATCAGTGTTTGTTGGTGACCCGTTATGATCACTACGATTCCTTGCATAACAAAGGGGTAGGCGGTACTAAAACCGCTTTACCTAAAGCCAGAGATGGTTTTAGTCCACAGCAGATTGATTTAGGCCGTTATTTGTTTTTTGATCCTTTGTTATCTGCCAATCACAAACAAGCCTGTGCCAGCTGCCATCAGCCAGCCCGGGGTTTTAGTGATGGCAAAGCACTCAGCACTGGCAGCAATGGTGATATAGGCACTCGCAGTGCGCCGGGTTTGTGGAACGTGGGCTTTTTGAAAAAGCTATTCTGGGACGCCCGTGCTGATTCGCTGGAGCAGCAGGCCTTGACCCCGCTGTTTGCGCCCCATGAAATGGCCAATACCGCAGAGCAGGTGCTGGCGGATTTAGCCAGCAGCGCGCAGTACCCACAACTGTTCCGGCAGGCTTTTCCGCACAGCACAGAGCTGGAGCTGAGTCAGATAGCAACAGCGCTGGCGGCTTTTCAGAGCTCGCTGATTTCGCTCAACAGCAAATACGATCAGTATGCTCATGGTTATCAACAGGCGCTGAATGAGCAGGAAATTAAAGGCTTAAATGTCTTCCGCTCTTTTGTCGCCCGCTGCGCTGAATGCCATACACCACCACTTTTTACCAACCAGCAGATAGCTGTGATAGGCACACCAGAACCTGAAGGTATGGCTTTTGATCCGGGGGCAGGCACCAGCGCTGAACTCGCCAAACTCAGAGGGGGTTTTAAAGTCCCCAGCCTGCGTAATGTGGCCCGTACTGCACCTTATATGCACTCTGGCCGCTTTGCGACTTTAGAGCAAGCGGCAGAGTTTTACAGCAAAGGCCGCGGCCATGCGGTGCCCAAAGGCGAAAAGCTGCTGCTGCACTGGCATATCTGGGAGCCGAAACTCAGTGCGGAAGAAATTCAGCAACTGGCGGTTTTTCTGAACACTCTGACCGATGAAAGCCTGATGCCTGTTATACCGCAACTTTTACCCTCAGGTTTGCCTTTGCCGGCAGAGCTGACTACAGCAGATGATCACAAAGGAAGCACAGAATGAATAAAAGCACGCTCACCTTAGGCGCTTTAGTGCCACTGGCATTTTTGGCCGGTTATTACCTGACCTCCAGCGGCCCCGCAGCTCCGGTATACACAGCAGAAGTCAGTTATAGCGGTGGTACAGCCGCCAGCGGTAATGCCAAAAAATCAGTCCTGAACAGCATGGCGACTGGCACTATTCATCCGGTAAAAAACGGCCAGTTGATTATGGATGCAGTCAAAGCCGCCAAACCAGGGGATGTGATCCAGGTCTGGCCCGGTGATTACACTGAAACTGTCTATATCGACAAAGACAATATTCGCTTAAGCGGTGTGATAGTGGAAGGCAAACGACCACGATTATTTGGCGATGGCCATTTAAACGACGCCATTTTGTATTCGGGCAATAACATAGTGATTGAGAACTTTTTGATCACTAAATACAAAGGCAACGGCATTATGGGCCAGGCCGGTAATAACTTCGAAATCCGCAACAACATTATTGAAGACACAGGGGTCTACGGTATTTTCCCGCAGTTGGGGGAAAACGGCATAGTGGAACATAACGTGGTGTCCGGTATTGAAGATGCCGCTATTTATGTCGGCATGAGCGATCATATTCATGTGGCCAATAACGAAGTATTCGACAGTGTGGCAGGTATTGAAATTGAAAACAGCCGCCATGCCATAGTGGAAAATAACTTTGTGCATAACAACACAGGCGGCATTCTGGCTTTTGTCACGCCTGGTTTGCCGATTAAAGACACTGTGGATGTGATTATCCGCAATAACTGGATCAGTAATAACAACACCAAAAACTTTGGCGCCGAAGGCTCTATGGTGGCAGGTATTCCGGCCGGTACTGGCGTGCTGATTATGGCGGCGGACAAGGTGATTATTGAAGACAACCTGATCCTCGGCAACAAAACTGCTGGCATCATTATTACCGACCATCAGAATGCACCTAATACCACTTTGGATCCGGAGTCGGATCCGACACCGGATCAGGTGATGATTTTAAATAACCTGATGTACAACAATGGCTATGACACTATTACCGAAGCCAAAGTCTTGCTGACGACAGAGCTGAAACAAGGCAATCCGGATATTTTGCGGGTGGGGGCCAGCCATGGCAGTTGTATTAATAACCCGCAGCAATACATCAGTGCCGGAGTCAGCGACTGGCCAGCCTGCACCTTCAGCAATACGGACACCATAGTGAACTATTTACTGGATGAACCAGCCGCCCCCCGTTCAGTTGCTGTTGAAGACAAAGGTAAATATGCCTATCTGGGGATTTGCACTGGCTGCCACGCCTACACAGGCCGTTTAATTGGCCCACCAGTGCAGGTGATCCAGTCTTTGTATATGGACGATCCTAAAGCGCTGGCGGCTTATATTGCCAACCCGATTAAAAAACGCGAAGACTATCCGGCTATGCCAAAACAGGATTATCTGGACGAAGAAACCCGTCAGGCGGTCGCACTTTATATGTTATCGGTGAAGAACTAGCTGCAACTGATTAATAGAAAAAAGGCGGGAACCAGTCCCGCCTTCATTAGTTTGACAGCTTATGTTTAGTGACGGAAATGACGCACGCCTGTGAAGATCATCGTCATGCCATGCTCGTCTGCAGCAGCTATCACTTCTGCATCACGCATTGAGCCACCAGGCTGGATCACGGCTTTGATACCAGCAGCAGCGGCGGCATCAATACCATCACGGAACGGGAAAAACGCATCTGATGCCATGACGGAGCCTTTGACTTCCAGGTTCTCGTCAGCTGCTTTGATACCAGCGATTTTAGCGCTGTAGACGCGGCTCATCTGGCCTGCGCCGACGCCAATAGTCATGCTGTCTTTGGCATACACAATAGCGTTGGATTTTACGTACTTCGCCACTTTCCAGCAGAACAATAAGTCACGTAATTCATCTGCTGTCGGCTGACGTTTGGACACGACTTTTAAGTCATCCAGGCCAACCATTTTCTGGTCACGGTCTTGCACCAATACACCACCGTTGACACGTTTGATATCAAAACCAGTGGTTTTGCTGTCCCATTCGCCACAGACCAGTAAACGCACGTTGGGTTTAGCGGACACTACAGCAGCAGCTGAAGCTGTAGCGCTTGGCGCTATAATGACTTCGACAAACTGACGGCTGACAATAGCTTCAGCAGTTTTGGCATCTAATTCGCGGTTAAAGGCGATAATGCCACCAAAAGCAGAAGTTGGGTCTGTTTTATAGGCGCGCTCGTAAGCAGCCAGAATGTTGTCGCCAATAGCTACACCACAAGGGTTGGCGTGTTTTACGATGACACAAGCTGGTTCGTCGAATTCTTTGACACACTCTAAAGCGGCATCTGTGTCAGCGATATTGTTGTACGACAGCTCTTTACCCTGCAGCTGAGTAGCGCTGGCAACAGAGGCTTCCTGAATGCTGTTTTCGACATAAAAAGCCGCGCTTTGGTGGCTGTTTTCACCGTAACGTAAGTCTTGTTTTTTCACAAACTGAGCGTTAAAAGTACGTGGGAATTTGCTTGGTTTAGCTTCGTCGTCGCCATAGGCCGCAAGCATGGTGCCGAAGTAGTTGGCAATCATACCGTCGTATTGAGCTGTGTGCTCAAAAGCGCTGATGGCCAGGCTAAAACGGGTGGCATGCGTAGTCGAGCCGGCGTTGGCAGCCATTTCGGCTAAGACTTTGTCGTAGTCAGCTGCGTTCACCACTATAGTGACGTCGTTATGGTTTTTTGCCGCAGCACGCACCATAGTCGGGCCGCCGATATCGATGTTTTCAATAGCATCTTCTAAAGTACAACCAGCTTTGGCCACAGTGTTGGCGAACGGATACAGGTTCACCACCACTAAGTCGATAGGCTTGATATTGTTGTCTGCCATCACAGCTTCATCCATACCACGGCGCGCCAGAATGCCACCATGTACTTTTGGATGCAGCGTTTTGACGCGGCCGTCCATGATTTCCGGGTGACCAGTGTAATCAGACACTTCAGTCACTGCTATGCCTTGTTCCGCCAATAACTTGGCTGTGCCGCCTGTGGACAGAAGTTCCACACCCTGGGCTGCTAAAGCACGGGCAAATTCAACTATACCGGTTTTATCTGACACGCTTAACAAGGCGCGACGGATTGGACGAGCTGCGTTCATTGGATCATTCTCCGCTGTAATGGTTAATTCGGACCAGCACTGTTGCTTTGGATAACAAAAAAGCCAGGACATAAGCATAGAGAAAAAAGGCTTTAATGTATCGCCGGGATTAGCTGGTGAAATCCCTTATTTACTTCACGCACTACTTAAACTGGTTCCGCTAAGTATTTGACGTTGCGGCAAGGCGGCAAGGATTCGAGTCCCCGGGAGCATAGTCCACTATGTGACTGGGGCGAGAATCCGCAGCCAACGAAGCTGCAGCGTCAAGTACGACGCGGAAAAGAAAAAAGCACCCTAGGGTGCTTTTCACTGCGGGACTCCTCCCGCGGGGGCATTAACTCATGCCGTATTGTTTCAGCTTCTTGCGCAGAGTACCGCGGTTGATGCCCATCAGGTTGGCAGCGCGGGTCTGGTTGCCGCGAGTGTATTTCATCACTTCTTCTAATAACGGCTTTTCTAATTCGGACAACACTAATTCGTACAGGTCGTTGACGTCCTGACCGTTTAATTGTTGTAAGTAGTTCGCCACCGCTTTTTGTACCGCGTTGCTTAAAGGCTGCGGTTTTTCTTGCGTTTGAACATGGGCGTTGGTGATAAATGGCGAAGTCACGTTTTGATTAAACATTGCCTATTCTCTTTTACGTTAGGTTGCTGCTAGTAATTGCTCGAAATACACATATAAGGTATCCAACTGCTGTTGGGCTTGTTCGATACCATTAAATTCACTGCGAAACATGCCTTCGCTGTCATGCTCAGCCAGGTACCAACCCACATGTTTGCGGGCAATACGTGAGCCAGGCACCTCACCATACAACTGGTGTAAGCCACGGACATGCTCCAGCAAAATATCCCGCACTTCGCTCGTTGAAGGCGAAGCCAGATGTTCACCAGTCTGCAGATAGTGCACCACTTCACGGAAAATCCAGGGTCTGCCCTGAGCGGCCCGGCCAATCATGACCGCGTCTGCTCCGGTGTAGTCCAGTACAAATCTGGCTTTTTCCGGCGTAGTGATATCGCCATTGGCAATCACCGGGATAGACACATTTTGTTTAATAGCGCGGATAGTGTCGTACTCCGCCTCTCCTTTATACATACAAGCTTTGGTTCGGCCATGAACCGCTAAAGCCACAATGCCGTTGTCCTGCGCTATTTGCGCTATCTGTACGCCATTTTTATTCTCGGTGTCCCAGCCAGTACGGATTTTTAAGGTCACAGGTACTGAAACTGCCTGAACGACAGCCTGAACAATCTGCTGTACTAAATCCGGATACTGTAACAGCGCCGAACCCGCCAGTTTTTTGTTCACCTTTTTTGCCGGACATCCCATATTGATGTCGATGATTTGGGCGCCATGTTCAACATTAAACACAGCAGCTTCAGCCATCTGATCTGGATCCGAACCGGCAATTTGCACCGATCGAAGACCAGATTCGTCCTGGTGAGTCATACGATTTAGCGATTTTTCACTTTGCCAGACCAAAGGATTGCTCGACATCATTTCTGATACAGCTAAACCTGCACCAAAACGACGGCAAAGCTCACGAAAAGTGTAATCCGTCACTCCGGCCATAGGAGCACAAATGACATTGTTCGCTAATTGATATGGACCTATGCGCACCGCTAAAACCAAGGCTCTACCCTAAAGGGGCGCTAAGTTTACGGATTTTTGCCAACAATGCAAAGGTTATTATTTAAACAAAAGTATAAATTTATAGGGGGTTGCTGGGTTGACAATAGCTAAACGTCTGAAAACTAGACTTTCTGAAAAGCAAAACCCAATAAAATCGGGGGCAGGCTTTGCAGATAATTGTACAGCTGCTGTTTTTGTCACCAGTAGAGCTGAAAAAGCAGTTCACAAAGAAGTCAATACATTTCGTCGGCTAAGTTTGTTGGCTTAACCCTGGTCGTGTAACATAAAGACCAGATGTTAAAAGGAGAAGCAGAATGAAGAAATGGATAGTAGCTGCATTATTTGCGCTGAATTGTGGGGCAGCTCTGGCGCAGTTGCAGGTCGATGACGCCACAGTCAGAGAGATGTTACCAGGGCGTAGTATGACGGCCGGATACTTCAGTATCAGTAACAGCGGCACTACAGATGTGGAATTAGTCAGCGCCAGTAGCCCACAATTTGGCGCAGTTGAACTGCATCAGCACAGCCATAAAGATGGCATGATGAAAATGGAGCAGGTGCAGTCTGTGTTGGTTGCCGCAGGCAAAGAAGTCCGTTTCCAGCCAGGTGGTTTACATCTGATGCTGTTTGATGCCAAAACCAGTGTGACCCGGGGGCAGCAAATCCCGCTGCGTTTAACCTTTAAAGACGGTCAATCCATTGAAGTTCAGGCTTCGGTCAGCGCAATTCCAACTCATTAAGGGTGTAGCAATGAACAGATTCAGGATCTTTAGTTTAACAATACTGTTCGTTTTTGTGCTTGGTT
>CBIMJC010000161.1:0-9340 GCA_966244125.1 uncultured Rheinheimera sp. | reverse complement strand
CCACTGTACTTTGTGGTGTCACCTCAAAAAAAGCTAAGGTTTCAACCGGATGTCTGTATTGGTCTCGCGCTTTATTGGCTTCAGTACGGGCAGGGTTTTGCACTGCCTGTTGTAAAGCTGTGGTATCAGCATGGGCAAAAGAAAACTGAGTGAGCACTAAACTGGATACTAAAACGAATTGCGATAACGCCTTCATAACACGATCCTTCTGAGTTAAAAACCTGCGCTAGTGTAACAAAGCACAAGATCTTTTGCAGTCAGAAAAAACCAGCGGTGATATTTATGGGACGACGGGTCCGCTTATCGATTTTTGGATGGCTGGACTGCTAAATTTCAATCAACAAAAATTTTATGCTGTGATAAAATGCCGCCCCTTGAATTTGTAAGCGTGCTGTTGGGCTGAAGATAGCTTCAGAATTGAAACAGTGTATTAGGCTGGAGTGGGCATGTTAGATCAGATCCGTATTGTGTTAGTAGGTACTTCTCATACCGGAAATATAGGTTCGGTTGCCCGCGCCATGAAAACTATGGGCTTAAGCAAGCTGGTGCTGGTGTCTCCTAAAGAATTACCGGACGGTCAGGCTTATGCATTGTCGGCAGGTGCCAGTGATATTCTGGCCAATGCTCAGGTGGTGGAGACTCTGGAGCAGGCCATATCCGATTGTGGTTTAGTGGTTGGCACCAGTGCCCGTTCCCGTACTTTGTCCTGGCCTATGCTGGAACCGCGTGAATGTGGCGAAAAAGCTGTACTGGAAGCGACCCAAAAACCTGTGGCTTTGGTGTTTGGCCGTGAAAACAACGGCCTGACCAACGAAGAGTTGCAAATGTGCAACTTTCACGTCTGTATTCCGGCCAATCCTGAATACAGCTCCTTGAATTTAGCTATGGCAGTGCAAATTATTGCCTACGAAGTACGGGTGGCTTTTTTAGCCCGGCAGGACAAAGTTCAGGACCAAGACTTAACGCTCTACCCGGACATCGACCAGATGGAGAAGTTTTATGTGCATCTGGAACAAACCCTGAGCGACACAGGTTTTATTATCAAGCAGCACCCAGGCATTGTGATGACCAGATTACGCCGCCTGTTTGCCCGTTCCAGACCAGATGATCAGGAACTGAATATTTTGCGTGGCATTCTGGCCTCGATTCAACGCACCACCAAGCAATAGGATGTGGAAGATGTTTGCAGGTATCAAAGAAGACATTAAAAGTGTGTTCGAGCGGGATCCGGCAGCTCGCAGTTCTTTTGAAGTACTGACTAACTATCCGGGTTTGCATGCCATCTGGTGGCACAGAATGAACCACCGTCTGTGGAAAGCGAACTGGAAATGGCTGGCGCGTTTTTTAAGCACTATAGCCCGTTGGCTGACCGGGGTAGAAATTCATCCTGGTGCAAAAATTGGCCGTCGTTTTTTTATCGACCATGGTATGGGTGTGGTGATAGGTGAAACTGCTGAAATTGGCGATGACGTCACTTTGTACCACGGCGTGACCCTGGGCGGCACCAGCTGGAATCCGGGCAAACGCCACCCGACGTTAGGCAATGGTGTAGTGATAGGGGCCGGTGCCAAAGTATTGGGCCCTTTGTATGTCGGTGAGTGTGCCCGTATCGGCTCTAACGCTGTGGTAGTCAAAGATGTACCGGCAGGGGCGACTGTAGTGGGTATTCCGGGTCGTATAGTCGCTAAACAGGATATGGCCCTGACTGAACAGCGTCAGCAAATGGCGAAAAAGTTTGGTTTTGATGCGTATGCAGTCTCCAGTGACAACCCGGATCCGGTCGCCAATGCGATGGGGCGTATGCTGGATCATATGCATTTTCTGGATAACAAAGTGACTGAGCTCTGCCAAAGCGTCAATCAGCTGGGTGGTAATGTCTGCGAAATCATGCCGGAAATCGCTATTGATGATGAAGCTTTTATTCAGGCGGAGCGTGAAGCGGCAGAGCAACGTAAAAAAGCTGTAGAGGCTTTTGATCCGACGATTTAGAGAATCAAAGGGTGAATCATCGGAAAAAGAGTTGAACCTAAACGGATAATACCTGACTAAAATGGTAGGATTAATACTTGACTAAAACAGTCAAGAATGTACAATTTGCGCCATTCGTTTCAGGGAGTCCGTTATGCGTTTAACTTCAAAAGGCCGTTACGCTGTGACAGCTATGCTGGATGTTGCATTACATGCAGAGTCTGGCCCGGTATCATTGGCGGATATCTCTGAACGTCAGGGCATTTCCCTGTCTTATCTTGAACAGCTGTTTGCCCGTTTGCGCAAACAAGGTCTGGTTAGCAGCGTGCGTGGTCCGGGTGGTGGTTACCAGCTGGGGTTAGATCCAATGCAAATATCGGTCTCTGCTGTGATCAGTGCGGTGGATGAATCCGTAGATGCCACACGTTGTCAGGGTAAATCTGATTGTCAAAGCGGCGCTAAATGTTTAACCCACACCTTGTGGAGTGACTTAAGCGACCGTATCGAAGACTTCCTCACCGGTATCACTTTAGGTGAACTGGTTCGCCAGAATGAAGTGAAAAAAGTGGCGAAACGGCAAGATGGCCGTGTGTTAAAAAATCCAGCAACTGAAATCGAAGTCAGTTGCCAGTTGTAGGCAAAAGCCGGAGCAGAAAATGAAGCTACCTATTTATCTAGATTATGCAGCCACAACCCCGGTTGATCCGCGGGTGGCCGAAAAACTGATGCAATTTTTGACTATGGATGGTTCCTTTGGTAATCCGGCGTCACGTTCGCACAAGTTCGGCTGGCAGGCAGAAGAAGCGGTAGAAATTGCCCGTGCGCAAATTGCCGAACTGGTCAACGCCGACCCTCGTGAAATTGTGTTCACTTCAGGTGCGACTGAATCCAACAACTTAGCGATCAAAGGTGCAGCTCAGTTTTACCATAAAAAAGGTAAACATCTGATCACCGCCAAAACTGAACATAAAGCTGTACTGGATACCATGCGCGCTTTAGAACGTGAAGGTTTTGAAGTGACTTATCTGGATGTCGAAGCCAATGGTTTAGTGGACCTGAATAAATTAGAAGCCGCTATCCGTCCTGATACCACTGTCATCAGCATTATGTTTGTGAACAACGAAATTGGTGTCATTCAGGATATCGCTGCGATTGGTGAGTTGTGTCGCAGCAAAGGCATTATTTTCCATGTCGATGCAGCTCAGGCCACAGGCAAAGTGGATATAGATTTAGAGACGTTAAAAGTCGATCTGATGTCGTTCTCTGGCCACAAAACTTATGGTCCTAAAGGCATTGGCGCTTTGTATGTACGTCGTAAGCCACGTATTCGTTTAGAAGCTCAGACGCACGGTGGTGGTCATGAGCGTGGTATGCGTTCAGGCACTTTAGCCACACACCAGATTGTGGCTATGGGTGAAGCTTTCCGTATTGCCAAAGAAGAAATGCACGCTGAGCGTGAACGTATCGCTGTATTACGCGACCGTTTATTAAACGGTATCAAAGACATCGAACAGGTGTTTTTAAATGGTGATGCGGTACAACGTGTGCCTGGTATTACTAACGTCAGCTTTAACTATGTCGAAGGTGAATCCCTGATTATGGCGTTAAAAGACATCGCCGTATCTTCTGGTTCGGCCTGTACTTCAGCCAGTCTGGAACCTTCGTACGTATTACGGGCTTTGGGTTTAACCGACGAGCTGGCACACAGTTCTATCCGGTTCAGCATCGGCCGTTACACCACGGAAGAGCAAATTGATCACACCATTAAGATAGTGCATGACGCCATTGGTAAGTTACGCGACATGTCACCTCTGTGGGAAATGTACAAAGACGGCGTGGATTTAGGCACTGTAGCCTGGGTTGCACACTAGTAATTATCTGGATTAGAGGGCATAAGCCATGGCGTACAGCAACAAAGTCATAGACCATTACGAAAACCCACGTAACGTAGGTTCATTCGCCAAAGACGACCCAAGCGTAGCAACAGGTATGGTTGGCGCGCCGGCTTGTGGCGACGTGATGAAGTTACAGTTAAAAATTAACGACCAGGGCATTATTGAAGATGCCAAGTTCAAAACCTATGGCTGTGGCAGCGCTATTGCGTCCAGCTCATTAGTGACTGAATGGGTCAAAGGCAAAAGCATTGACGAAGCGGCTTTAATTAAAAATACCGATATAGCGCAGGAACTGGCTTTACCTCCGGTAAAAATCCACTGTTCTATTCTGGCGGAAGATGCAATCAAAGCAGCCATTGCTGATTACAAACAACGTCACGGGAATTAAGTTATGGCTATATCAATGACACCAGCGGCAGCGGATCGCGTCAGAAGTTTCCTCGCCAACAGAGGCAAAGGCCTGGGTTTGCGTGTCGGCGTAAAAACCACAGGCTGTTCAGGACTGGCTTATGTGCTGGAGTTTGTTGACGAGCTAAATGATGACGATCAGGTGTTTGAACAAAACGATCTGAAACTTATCGTTGATGGTAAAAGCCTGGTGTACATAGACGGTACCCAGCTGGATTTTGTCAAAGAAGGGTTAAACGAAGGGTTCCAGTTTAACAACCCCAACGTCAATGGCGAATGTGGTTGTGGCGAAAGCTTCACCGTTTAACTAAGGGCGCAGATGAATTACTTTCAGCTTTTTCATCTGCCAGCTCAGTTTGAGCTGGATTTGACTGAATTAGGCACCCGCTATCTGGAACTGCAACGCCAGTTTCATCCTGACAAACATGCGGCTGGTTCAGAGCGCGATAAGCTGATGGCGGTACAACAGGCTGCCAATATCAATGATGCCTATCACAGCTTAAAGCAACCCTTGTTGCGCGCCGAACATTTACTGGCGTTACGGGGTTTAAAAATCAGTAACGAGCAACGCAGTTTTATGGAGCCTGCATTTTTAATGCAGCAAATGGAATTACGTGAATTGCTGGCAGAGATTAGCGAAGCGGCCGATCCATCTCATTTAATTGATGAAGCTGACCAGCAAATTCAGCAACAGAAAAAAGCCTTATTACGACAGTTGCAGTCGGCACTGGACGCCAACAGCCCTGAGCATGATCATCAGGCGGCTGATATAATCCGCAAACTCAAATTTTTCTTTAAGCTGCAGCAAGAGCTGGAGCTTTTGGAACAACAAACACAAGACTAAAGAGCAGCATGGCGTTATTACAAATTGCAGAGCCCGGTCAAAGCGCGGCTCCACATCAGCACAAGTTAGCCGCAGGTATTGATCTCGGTACCACCAACTCGCTCGTTGCTACTGTTCGCAGTGGCGAAGCCAAAACGCTGTTTAATACAGCAGGCCAGGACATGGTGCCTTCTGTGGTGCGTTACACCAAAGATAGCGTCATCGTAGGTCATGCCGCTGCAGCGGAAGCTGTACTTGATCCACACAACACTATAGTCTCAGTTAAACGCCTGATGGGCCGTGGTTTTGCTGAAATCAATGCTGACGCTGAACATATCCCTTATGAGCTGGTTGATCAGTCTGGCTTAGTGGCGATAAACACTATTCAGGGTATTAAAAACCCGGTGGAAGTTTCAGCTGAGATTCTGGCGACTTTAGCCGACACCGCCAGCCAAACCTTAGGTGGTGAGCTGACTGGTGTGGTGATTACAGTACCTGCCTATTTTGATGACTCGCAGCGCCAGGCGACCAAAGATGCAGCCAAACTGGCAGGTCTGAATGTATTACGTTTATTAAACGAACCCACAGCAGCAGCTTTAGCTTATGGCCTGGATTCTGGTCAGGAAGGAGTAGTTGCTGTTTACGATTTAGGTGGTGGCACTTTTGATATCTCCATTCTGCGCTTAAAGCGGGGTGTGTTTGAAGTCTTAGCCACAGGTGGTGACTCGGCTTTAGGTGGAGATGATTTTGATCATGCTCTGGTTAGCTGGTTACAACAACAGACTGGTCAAAACACATTATCGCATTCAGAACTGCGTCAGTACCTGGTCACAGCCCGCCAAATCAAAGAAAACTTAAGCTCCACAGAGCAGCTGGATTTTGTGTTGCCACTCACCTCAGGTGAATTTAAAGGCCAAATCAGCCGTGCTGATTTCGACGCTTTAATTCAGCCTTTAGTGCGCAAGACCATTCGTGCCTGTAAACAAGTGCTGCGTGACGCTGGTTTAGAGACTGAAGAAATTCAGCAAGTGGTGATGGTCGGTGGGTCTACCCGGGTGCCACTGGTACGAAGCGCTGTGGCGGAGTTTTTCGATACAGAACCACTGACGTCTATAGATCCGGACAAAGTAGTGGCCATAGGCGCTGCTATTCAGGCGAACGTGCTGGTCGGTAATAAATCGGATCACGACACTTTGCTTTTGGACGTGATCCCGCTGTCTTTAGGTTTGGAGACCATGGGTGGCTTAGTGGAGAAAATTATTCCACGTAACACAGTGATCCCTGTGGCCCGGGCTCAGGAATTTACCACTTTTAAAGATGGTCAGACGGCTATGGCCATTCATGTGCTGCAAGGTGAACGTGAACTGGTGGATGCCTGTCGTTCTCTGGCGCGTTTTAATCTGACTAACATTCCGGCTATGGCGGCTGGTGGTGCTCATATCCGTGTCACCTTCCAGGTGGATGCGTACGGCTTACTCAGCGTCACAGCTCAGGAAAAATCCACCGGGGTTAGCGCCAGTATTCAGGTTAAACCTTCCTACGGTTTAAGTGATGATCAGGTTGCGACTATGATCCAAAGCTCTATGCTCTATGCCAAACAGGATATGCAACTGCGTTTGTTAAAAGAGCAACAGGTGGAAGCAGAGCGGGTGCTCGAAGCTGTGACTGCAGCTTTAAATGCGGATGCAGCACTTTTGACCGCTGAAGAAAAGTTAAATGTAGAACAAGCCCTTGCTGAACTGGCCAAAGTGAAACAAGGCGACAATACGGCTGCAATTAAAGCGGCTATTGAACATACCAATCATATAACGGATGAGTTTGCAGCGCGCCGTATGGATATCTCCATCCGCAGTGCATTGCAGGGTCATAAGGTCGACGAGGTCTGATATGCCACAAATCATCTTTTTACCCCATGCCGAATTATGCCCTGAAGGCGCTGCAGTTGAAGCCAAAACAGGCGAAACTGTGCTGGATGTGGCACTGCGTTCAGGCATTTCTATTGAGCATGCCTGCGAAAAATCCTGTGCCTGCACCACCTGTCACGTCATAGTACGTGAAGGCTTCCGTTCACTGAATCCAAGTGATGAGCTGGAAGACGATATGCTGGATAAAGCCTGGGGTTTAGAGCCTGACTCACGTTTAGGGTGTCAGGCCCGTATTGCGGATGAAGACTTAGTGGTCGAAATTCCTAAGTACACCGTTAATATGGTCAGCGAAGGGCATTAATTCTGGTCTGTTGCTACAAAAGAAGCAGCTTCAGGCTGCTTTTTTTACAGTTGCAGCATGGGTTCTGATCACAAAATAAAAGCTTTATCCGCCCTATTTAGAAAAAATAGGTTTTTTATTTTCCTTAGCGTATAATTCGCGGCCTTAAATTTTATTCACCCTTTTGATTACAGGAGTCTGTCATGGCTTTAGAACGTACTTTTTCAATCGTAAAACCTGATGCAGTTGCGAAAAACCACATCGGTGCTATCTACAACCGTTTTGAGTCTGCAGGTTTACGTATTGTTGCTGCCAAAATGTTGCACTTAAGCCGTGAACAGGCTGAAGGTTTCTATGCTGAGCACAAAGAGCGTCCATTCTTCAACGCTTTAGTTTCTTTCATGACGTCTGGCCCTGTTATGGTTCAGGTGTTAGAAGGTGAAGACGCTGTACGTAAAAACCGTGAAATCATGGGTGCGACTAACCCGAAAGACGCTGCTGCCGGTACTTTACGTGCTGACTACGCTGCCAGCATCGACGAAAACGCTGTGCACGGTTCAGACGCTGCTGCTTCAGCTGCCCGTGAAATTGCTTACTTCTTCACTGAAGCTGAGCTGTGTTCACGTACTCGTTAATTTATTTAAACCGTCGTTCTTGAAGAGGCAGCGCAGCTGCAACTCCAATTACTCAGGTTTAGAATGAGTTACATGGACGATTCGATAAAAGGGAGCTCAGCTCCCTTTCTATCTATTTAAACTGTCCTATTTTTTATCTATCTATGTTGTGAGGAAAAGCCCAAATGAGCCAAACAGAAAACAAAGTCAATCTGCTTGATCTGACCCGCGCCCAGATGAAGGAGTTTTTTGTCTCTATTGGTGAAGCAGGCTTCAGAGCCGATCAGGTGATGAAATGGATTTACCATTTCTGCATCGACGACTTTGACAAAATGACCAACATCAACAAGAAGTTACGCGACAAATTAAAAGAAAAAGCTGTGATTGCAGCGCCAGAAGTGGTGACGCGTCAGGACAGCGCTGATGGCACTATCAAGTTTGTGATGGGCTTGTCTGGTGGCCAGGAAGTGGAAACTGTCTGGATCCCGGAAAAAGACCGTCGTACTTTATGTGTCTCCTCGCAGGTGGGTTGCGCTTTAGAATGTACTTTTTGTTCTACAGCCCAGCAGGGTTTTAACCGCAATCTGAAAGTATCTGAAATTATTGGTCAGGTCTGGCGTGTAGCGCAGATCATCGGCAGCTACGGCGATACAGGTGAAAAACCAGTGACCAACGTAGTAATGATGGGCATGGGTGAGCCTTTGCTGAATCTGAATAACGTTGTACCAGCCATGGAGCTGATGCTGGAAGACTTTGGTTTTGGTTTATCCAAACGCCGTGTGACTTTAAGTACTTCAGGTGTAGTACCGGCTTTAGATATGCTCAAAGAGCGTATCGATGTGGCTTTGGCCATTTCATTACATGCGCCAAACAACACACTGCGTGATGAACTGGTGCCAGTGAATAAAAAATACCCTATGGAAGAATTCCTCGCTGCGGCGAAACGTTATGTCACAGATTCCCGTGCTAACGATAAAGTCACAGTGGAATATGTGATGCTGGACGGGGTCAACGACAGCATGGAACAAGCCCATGAACTGGCGCATGCGCTAAAAGGCACGCCATCTAAAGTGAACCTGATCCCTTTTAACCCATACCCGGGTTCACCTTACAAACGTTCCAGCAATTCCCGCATCGACCGCTTTAATAAAGTGCTGCAGGAACATGGTTATACAGTAATGGTGCGTAAGACCCGCGGCGATGATATCGACGCTGCTTGTGGTCAGTTAGTGGGTGATGTGATTGACCGAACCAAACGTTTAGCAAAAAAACAGATGAAAGGTCAGGAGATTTCAGTAAAAATGGTGTAACACTCCATTGAACTGGTATCGTTATGCAAAAACTCAGGCTCTTAGCTTGTGTTATGTTCAGTATACAGTTGGCAGCTTGTGTCACTGAAACCACAGTAGTGGGCAGTGACCGTCAGG
>CBIMJC010000160.1:0-9371 GCA_966244125.1 uncultured Rheinheimera sp. | reverse complement strand
ATTCCGCCTGATGTGATGCTGGCCCCTATGGCATTGGCGCAACGAGACAAAGCCTGGCGTTTTGCCTGGGTCACGACCTTGTTTTCGGTATTGGGTGGTATCTGTGGCTATTTCCTTGGTTTATGGCTGTATGAACCTGTTGTTCTGCCAGCCGTCGAATACATGGGCTATCAGGAGACTTTTGCCAAAGTAGAACACTGGTTCACTACCTATGGCGTATGGGTGGTCTTTATTGCGGGTTTCTCTCCTATTCCCTACAAGTTATTTACTGTAGGCGCAGGTTTAATGAATATGGCATTTTTACCTTTTGTCATTGCATCTTTTATCGGCCGCGCCAGCAGGTTTTTTCTGGTGGCAGGACTGATGTATTGGGGTGGTGAAAAAATGCAGAAAAAACTGCGGGATATAGTCGACTGGTTGGGCTGGGGTACTGTGGCCCTTGGTGGCATTTTATATCTGGTGTATCGCTAACTAATGAAGAAATTGGGTGTCTGCTGTCTTATATTGACTTTAAGTGCTTGTAGTTCAAGAGAATCGCCTGCACCTGTCACTACACTGGACGACATTAGAAATTATTACAAAAAGTATCCTCAGGGAGAAACCTCCAGCGGTTACCAGGTCCAGGCAGGGGATACCTTGTATTCACTGGCGTTCAGAGCAGGAATGGACTATAGGGAACTGGCCCAACTCAACAATATCCCTCCGCCCTACCGTATTTTTGTTGGCCAAACTTTACGAATTGATAACAAAAAATACACGTCAATTAGCGGCGAACAGCGGAATTTGTCAGTTAAATCGCCAAAACCGGCCGATGTTGCCACAGCAAATACAGCGAAAAGCCAAAGTAAATTAACAACTGCTAACAAAGCTATTGCGCCCGACAATCAAACGGGTTATGTTCAGAAGCAGACAGTAAAGGAAAATGCAACTTCAACAGAAAATTCTGTTTCCAGTTCGAAAGTAAGATGGTCATGGCCGGTGCGTGGACCACTATTGGCGGGCTTCTCGAACGCTGAACATGGTAACAAAGGATTAGATATAGGAGGGAAAGCTGGTACTCCTATAAAAGCGGCGGCAGCGGGCGAAGTGGTTTATGCGGGCAATGCACTAAGAGGCTACGGCAATCTGGTGATCATTCGTCACAATGACGACTTCTTAAGTGCTTATGCTCATAACCGCAAGCTACTGGTGAAAGAGCGTGATACTGTCGCAAGCGGACAAACTATAGCTGAAATGGGTAGTACTGATGCAACCTCAGTCCGGTTGCACTTTGAAATCCGTTTCCGTGGTAAGTCTGTTGATCCAAAAAGATACTTAAAATAATGAAATACAATAATAAAAATATCACCCCGAAAGGGCGAAGAGGTATGGATACCAGGCAGTTCAGGTGATACCCAAAGCTTGTAGAAGTGGGAGAAGGAAATGGGCCATAAAGATGATGACGATGTAATTGAGTTTAAAGAAGCCGAATTAACAGATGATGTTATTTTAGCCGACGACGATAACGCCGAACCTGATTTAGCCGCTTTAGCAGCGGAAGAAGACAATACCCCCGACGACGTATTTACTGCCAATGATAGCCAGCGTGCTATGGATGCGACTCAGATCTATCTGGGTGAAATAGGTTTTTCTCCTTTATTATCTGCCGAAGAAGAAGTGTATTTTTCCCGCCTTGCACTCAAAGGTGACAAAGCTGCCCGTAAACGTATGATTGAAAGTAACTTACGTTTAGTGGTGAAAATTGCCCGTCGTTATATCAATCGTGGTTTAGCTTTGTTGGATCTGATTGAAGAAGGCAATTTAGGTTTAATCCGTGCAGTCGAAAAATTTGACCCTGAACGCGGTTTCCGATTCTCAACCTACGCCACCTGGTGGATCCGTCAAACCATAGAACGGGCCATTATGAACCAGACCCGCACTATTCGTTTACCTATTCATGTGGTGAAAGAGCTGAATATCTACCTGCGCGCCGCCCGTGAGTTGTCGCAACGATTAGACCACGAGCCCACGCCGGAAGAAATTGCAGCGGCTTTGGACAGGCCGGTCGAAGAAGTGCGTAAGATGTTGAAGCTGAACGAAAAAATCACTTCAGTGGATACACCAGTTGCAGGTTCTTCAGAAAAACAGCTGCTTGATGTATTAGCTGATGAAAAAGAATTAGGCCCGGAAACCGAATTACAGGATGCTGATATTCGTCAGCATCTGGTGATTTGGCTGGATGAGCTTAATGCCAAACAACGTGAAGTCTTAGCCCGTCGTTTTGGTTTGTTAGGCTACGAGCCTTCAACTCTGGAAGACGTGGGTAAAGAAATAGGTTTAACCCGCGAACGGGTAAGGCAAATCCAGGTCGAGGCGCTGCGCCGCCTGCGTGAGATTGTTACCCATCAGGGCCTGAATATCGAAACCTTATTTCAGGAATAATGACGCCGGGGTCAGAGCTTGCTCTGACCCCTTAAATTCGTATTTAGGATAAACTCCTGCAGTCCATTTTAGTTCTCCGTTTTAAACCTGAAGCCCCAACTTTCTCTTTATGTCCCCAACTTGTAACTCAAAGTTAAAGCTGAGAGCCGCGCTGGCATAACCCTTGCTCTTCCCTGATACAGAACAAAAAAAGCAGGCCCCTCACTTATGTTGTTCGGGTCCTGTCGGACGGGAAGGAGTCGCCAATGGGTGCAAAAAGTTTTGGGCACTATCAGCAAATCGACCAGTGTTTTGATGAGCTGGTGCAGGCCGATGGACAAATACGGCCACCAGCTGCGGCTATAGCCCGTTTTATAGACCGCCACGGTGCCGCTGAGCTTATTCAAAGACAACAGCAGTTAAATCAAACAATTAGCGCTATGGGCGTTTGTTTTACCTTGTATTCAGAAGGCAATAATATTGACCGTTGCTGGCCTCTGGATGTAATGCCCCGCACTATCCCAAGCTCAGAATGGCAAAAAACCAGTGCTGGCCTGAAACAACGTTTGGCTGCTTTAAACCTGTTTATTGACGACTTATACCACGATCAACGCATTCTGAAGGACGGCATAGTACCAGCGGATTTAGTGCTGGACTCCCGCAACTATCTTGCACCATGTAAGGGCATTTCGCCCCTTTATGGGGTGTGGGCTAATATCTGCGGGACTGATTTGGTGCGTGATGGCTCCGGCAAGTTTTTAGTGCTGGAAGACAACTTGCGGGTACCGTCCGGTGTGTCTTATATGCTGGAAAACCGTACTGTAATGAAACGGGTTTTTCCTGAACTCTTTGCCGATTCTTTTATCTATCCGGTTGACGACTATCCACATCAGCTGTGGCGTATGTTGGCCTCTTTATCACCTCGTCCGGGTGATGTGCCATCTATAGTAGTGCTGACACCCGGTGTGTATAACTCAGCTTATTTTGAGCACAGCTTTTTGGCCCAGCAAATGGGTGTCGAACTGGCTGAAAATACCGATTTAGTGGTACAGGACGATATTGTTTATTTAAAAACTCTGCATGGTTTGCAAAGGGTTGATGTGATTTACCGTCGGGTCGATGATGTGTTTATCGACCCGCTGGCCTTTCGTCCTGATTCAGTTTTAGGCATTCCGGGTTTAATTAAGGCCTGGGCCAAAGGCAATGTATCTATCGCTAACGCCCCTGGATCAGGGGTGGCCGACGATAAAGTGATTTACGCTTATGTGCCTGAAATAATTAATTATTATTTGGGTGAGCAGCCGCTGATCGACAATGTTCCTACCTATTTGTGTCTGGATCCAAAACAACGGGGCTATGTGCTGGCCAATCTGGATCAACTGGTGGTGAAACCTGCCAATGAATCCGGTGGTTACGGCATTTTAATAGGGCCACGTTCGAGTCAGGAAGAGCAGCAGCAGATGGCGGAGGCCATTAAAGCCAATCCGCGCAATTTTATCGCTCAGCCGACTCTGGCTTTGTCCACTGCACCTACTTTATGTGACGGCGTGCTGGAACCACGGCATCTGGATTTGCGGCCTTTTATTTTGCAGGGCAGAGATTTGTATTGCACTACGGGCGGTTTAAGCCGGGTAGCGCTGAAAAAAGGCTCTTTGGTGGTCAATTCGTCGCAAGGCGGCGGTAGCAAAGACACCTGGATCATCAACGATGAGGTCTGAGTTATGTTATTAAAATCTTTGGATCATATGTTCTGGTTAGGCCGCTATCTGGAGCGATTGGACGATACGGCCCGTTTAATTAATGCCACCAGCCATTTACTGATCGACAGCCACAAAGACAGCCAGTTCAGTTGGCCTTTATTACTGGATGTATTAGGACAGAATGGTGCCGAGCTGCTCCGGCAGTTACCAGCAAGCGATTTGACCACAGAGCAGCAGGTGATGAGCTTTTTAATCACAAATGCCGATAGTCAGGTGTCTATTCGCGCGGCCTGCAGCGCACTGAAACAAAATGCCAGAACAGTGCGGCAACTGATCCCCCGTGATATGTGGGAAGAGCTGAATTCACTGGATTTATTTCTAAAAGAAAACTGTCAGCAGTTACAGGGCCGTCAGCACAGATACCGTTTAATGACCGAAGTCAGCCGCCGTTGCCAGATGGTGGTTGGAGTGCTGGATGGCACTATGCTGCGTAGTGATGCCTTTGATTTGTTTAACATAGGCCGGCATCTGGAACGGGCCGATATGACGACCCGTATTATGGATGTGATGGTGTTGCAGCAGTTACAACCTACAGATATTAAAAGGCCACGATTTCGCTGGACTTCTATTTTAAATGCTTTGGGTGGGGTAGAGTCATACCACTATTATCTGGCGCATCAAAGCACCGAAGTGGATGCAGTGGATTATTTGCTGACCTATGCGGATTTTCCCCGCTCTCTTGCTTATTGTTTGCACAGAGTGGCAGCATCAGCTAAGGCTTTGCCGCACAGTGTTGCCATCTTACACCGGGTCTGGCAATTGCAGGACTTGCTCAAAACACAAAACTTAGCTGAGTTGACTACGGCTCAGCTGCATCAATTGATTGACCAGTTTCAGACAGGGATTATTGAATTGCATCAGGTCATTAGCACACCACAACCAGAATTTTCCACAGATCTCAGTCAGCAAATGTCGGCCTGATGATGACAGTGGAACTTCAGGGGTTGATAGAGCAACTGCAGTGGGCTGAGCTACCTCAGTGGCAGCAGTTGCAGCTCTGGTGGCAGCAACAAAGTCAGCCGCATCTGGTGCAGCTGCATACCGAGTTACAACATCAGCTAAGGGAAAACGGCGCAACCTTTGACCCCTGGCTGGAGCAACAACGCCAGCTGGATTTAATGCCATGGTTGGTCAGTGACGCAGAGTGGCAAGAGTTGCAGGCTGGTGTAAAACAGCGCCAATTGTTGTTGTCACTGGTATTGCAGGATTTGTATGGGCCGCAGTTGCTGCTACAGCAAGGGTTGTTACCCGCAGAGCTGATTTTTCAGAACAAAAACTATCTGTTGCCTTGCCATCAATTGGTGCCCAGTCATCAGCAGTGGCTGAGTTTATTGGCTGTGGATGTAGGCCGTGATGTCAATGGGAAGTTTTGTGTCTATGCCGATCAGAGCCAGATGCCGGCTGGACTTGGTTTTGTATTGGAGCACAGGCTGGCCTTTAACCATTGTATTGGCGAGCTCAATCACAGTATTGGTAAAAGCCAGCTGGCCGGGTTTTTCCGCAAATTGCAGCTGGTGTTTGCGCAGGGCACAGGTCATACGGCCGAAGGGCGACGACCACTTTGTGGTTTATTAACCCATGGCAAACGCGATGCCGCCTATTTTGAACATGCCTTTTTAGCCAATTATTTAGATATAGCTTTGATGCACAGTGCGGATCTGATGTTTAAAGATGGCGCATTATGGCTAAAAACTGTCACAGGTTTGCAGCAGGTCGACAGCCTGATGCGTTATTTACCTGATGCCCGTTGTGATGCGCTGGAGCTGGACCCGGACTCCACAGGCACAGCAGGTTTATTACAAAGCATCCGGCAGCAGCAGCTGTTTTGCGCCAATCCGCCAGGCGCAGCTTTATTGGACTCGGGAGTGTTATTGCCCTTTTTGCCTGCGCTTTGCCGTGCATTGTTAAATGAAGAATTACAACTGCCTGCAGCCACTGCTTTTTGGTGTGGTGATGCTGAGCAGTTGCAACAGGTGTTTTGTGATGCGGCCCAATTCAGATTCCGCCGGGTAGATACGGGTCAAAGCTGGCTTTGGGCCGCACTGGATCCTTTGCAACAACAGGATTTACGGCAGCAATTAGAACTAAGCCCTGAGCTTTTTATTGCCATTGGTTTACTGCCTTTAAGCTCTGTGCCCTGCTGGAACCCGGGTCAGGGCGAACATCAGCAGTATGGCGTATTGCGTTTATTTGGCTTGTTATCCGAGCAGCATAGTCCTGCTGTGATGCCCGGTGCTTTGGCCCGCATCAGCCACGACGCAAAAAACTTACAGCATCAGTACAGCATGGGTTTTGTCGCCAAAGATGTTTGGGTATTGGCCGATCAGGATCATGCGGTCAGCCTGCTGCAAAATACCCAAAAACGTATCCTGTTATCCCGTCACAGTGGTTTGTTACCCAGTCGTGTGGCTGATCATTTATTCTGGCTGGGCCGTTACAACGAGCGGCTGAATTTAGTCTGCCGGGCTTTACGTTACACTGTGCCGCTTTTAACCAGTGCCGCAGGTTCAGGCTTTCAGGCCAACAAAGTTCAGCTTAGTGCCAGTCAGCACCATGACAGCAAAGCTTTGGTCCGGTTTTGTCTGCAGGCCAATGGCACTTTGCCAGACAGCACAGCTTTGAGTGCATTGCAGCAAACCAGCGCCTTGCAGCAGGCGTTAAGTGAGCTTTTTTCATTGCAGCACCCTGCAGGTTTAGCCCAGGTGCTGAAAAACTTACTTTTTAATGCGCAATCGGTGCGGGAGTATTTCAGCGAAGACACCTGGTATGTGCTGGATAAATTGCAGCTGGCACTGACACAATGGCCACATCCGCTGAACTGGCAGCAGCCGCAGCAGATGGTACGTTTACTGGATGAAGTCATTTTGCTGCAAACTGCTATTTATGGCCTGAATAATGAAACCATGAGCCGGACCCAAACCCTCAGGTTTATGGATTTAGGTCAGCATCTGGAAAGGGCATTGCAAAGTGTCACTTTGTTGCAGGAAGTTTTTGTATTTGAGCAAAACCAAAGTTGTAGTGCAGCTTTGATGGAGTCTGTATTGCGGATGACGGATACCTTAATGACCTACAGACGCCGTTATAAAACCGAGTTGCATCCGCTGGCTGTGATTGACTTATTGCTGCTGGACGACAGCACCCCCCGTTCTGTCGGCTATCAATGTGCCCGTCTGGCCAGTCAAATTCAGCAATTGCCTAAACCTGGTGTTGCCGCAGTACTGAGCCGCGAACAAAAACTGGCAGTGGAATTGATCTCCTTACTGCAACTGGCTGAACCTGAACAACTTTTTGATGATCAGTTACAGGCCACACCACAGCTGAGTGCTTTACTGCAGCAGTTGCATCTTGTGCTCAGGCAATTGTCTGACAGCATTACCTTGTCTTATTTCAGCCATGCGGAAGCAGGCAAATCCTGGCAGAGTTTTTAAATGGGCATTGATTTGAATTTCAGGCGGGCGGGTGCAAGACCCGCCCCTACAAGGTCGAAGTGCTGCAATTTCAATTACTTTGGGGGCGGAGTAATAGGGCCAACTATATGAAGTACCAGATCCGTCACCTGACCCGTTATTGTTATCAGCATCCTGTGGCTAACAGTTACAATCTGGCCTGTTTGCAGCCACGGCAATTGCCAACACAGGAGCTCTGTAGTTTTAGCTTAGAGGTGTTGCCCACTGCATCTTCTGTATATGCCAGAACAGATAGCTTTGGTAATACCCAGCATTTTATCCACTTACAGCCACCCCACCAGCAACTGGCGGTGACTGCTTATGCTGTGGTTGAAGTCTTGCCGCGCCAGCAGAGTCTGGTGTTGGATTTAACTCAGCCCTGGCCTGAAGTTGTCGCCTTTTTCCGCCAGCCACAAGGTTATTCGCCAGAGCAACTGAAAGCTTTGTTGTGCACTGGTCCAAGCCGGATGATCCCAGTACTGGATGAAACAAAGGCATTGATCCAGAGCATAGCGGACCCGACTTTGACCGTTTTACAGCTGGCGCAACAACTGACAGATCTGATTTTTCAGCAGTTTGACTACGACCCTGAATTCAGCTCAGTCGTTACACCAGTGTCCGAAGTGCTGTTGCACAAAAAGGGTGTCTGCCAGGACTTTGCCCAGCTCGCCATTAGTTGTTTGAGGGCGCTGGGTGTGCCGGCTCGTTATGTCAGTGGTTATCTGGAAACCTCGCCACCAGAAGGCCAGCCACGTTTAATCGGAGCTGATGCCTCCCATGCCTGGTTTGCTGTGTACGATCCACAGCTGGGTTGGGTTGATTTTGATCCCACCAATAACCTGATGCCGGCAGAACGCCATATCACCCTGGCTTATGGCCGCGATTACGCCGACGTAGTGCCACTAAAAGGCCTGTTGCAGGGCCATGGTGTGCATCAGCTCGAAGTGGAAGTGGATGTAGTGCCGATTTGAATTGAACTTGCTTTACTTTGGTCCCTATCTTTTAGCGGAGTCAAACCAAAGAACCTGCTGTATTCACGGGTAAATTGTGGCACGCTTTCATAACCTACAGCATAAGCTGCACTGCCGGCTTTTAAGCCTTCTGCACGCATTAAACGCCGTGCTTCAATGAGGCGTAATTGTTTTTGAAATTGAAGCGGTGACAACGAAGTCACAGCGCGAAAATGCTGATAAAAAGAAGAAGGGCTCATGCCTGCAACAGCGGCCAGTTGTTCCATCTGCAGCGGCTGGCGAAACTCTGCCCTGAGTACGGCCACAGCTTTGGCGATTTGCCGCACATGGCTGTCCTGATAACCAAGCCGTTGTATGGCCGTGCCATGATGTCCTGCTAACAACCAGTAATGCATCTCCCGCACCAGTTGTTTGTGCAGTATGGGGACTGCCTCAGGCCTGTCCAATAAGTTCATCAGGCGTAACGCAGCGTCGGCCACTTGCTGATCCGTAGGCTGCACCTGCACCGGATGTGCTGTAGTTTGACCTGGCTCTGCCATCTGTTCTGTCAGCTCCGCTATCACCGTCAGATCCAAATCCAGTACCAGCGAAATGTAAGGAGCGTCCGGGCTGGCTGCTGTAATTTGGCTGATGGTGGGCACATCGGCGCTGATCAACAACGAATCACCTGCACTGAAGTCAAACACCTCTGAACCCATCACCACTTGTTTACGGCCCTGCAACACCAGACAGACCAGCGGACGCGAGATAGCGTAGTCGAGGCCGCTGGGGCTATTCGAGCGAATAGTGGTCAG
>CBIMJC010000159.1:0-9414 GCA_966244125.1 uncultured Rheinheimera sp. | reverse complement strand
AATAATGGGCCTGTCGTAGCCCAACTGGCGCAGCATCTGCATTGCGCTAACGCCATCCAGTATTGGCATCTGAATATCCATAAAAATCAGATCAAACTGGTAACTTAAAGCCTGCTGTACTGCAACATCACCATTTTCTGCCCAAACTACCTTATAGCCAGCACTTTCAGCTTGTAACTGAAATAGCTGGGCCAATAGTGCGTCATCTTCAGCAAAAAGTAAGTTCAAAGGGGGCATTCCACTGTAATGTTGCGAAGATAGCGTTTTATATCAATGCTATCCAGCTGTTGCATCGTTAAAGGTAGAGGCTCTTTATTTATCGCACAAGCTAAAACTTCAGCCAATAAGGGAGCCCAGGTTAATCCCCTTGCACCTAAAGCACCAAAACGCCAAAGCTGCTTGTGTTGACCGAGCACAGGCATATGATCGGGCACAGTGGCGCGTAAACCAGCTTTGGCGGATATGACTTTTACGTCTTCAAACCAAACTGGTTGCGCTAATGTCTGATTGACCAGATCGAGATTTTGCTGATTATCTGCGGCCAGCACCTCACTGTGTCCACTGCTGCGATCAAAGGTGGCGCCGACACAATGCAACTGCTGGTATGCCGGGGTGATATAACCCTGATGACAAACTACAGTTTTTAGTGTGGCCATGCTCTGGCTTTGCAGATGGCTAACCTGGCCACGAATTTGCCGGAGCGGGAAAGACTCTTCCGAAGCTAAGTTATTTAATTCGGCGCCAGTGGCCAAAACCACTGTTGTCGCATGTATGGCGCCTGCTGAGGTGTCTAATTCGCAATAATGTTCTTGCTCAGTGATCTGATGCACAAGGCTGTTATATAGAATTTCAACGCCCTGAATACTCAGCCAATTGGCCATCTGCTGGCAATACTCCTGAGGGCATAACCAGCCGGCAGTTGGGAAAAACAGTCCATCATAAGGCAATTCAAGCCCTGCGATTTGTGAGGCTTGTTCTTTACTGACAGGATTAAACAAGCCACTTAACGCAAAAGTTTGCTGCTGAATTTTATTCTGGCGTTTTACCAGATTCTCATTGCAGGCCAGGGTTAAGACCCCACACCAGTCGGCTGCTACTGCTAATTTTTCCAGCCAGCGCGCGTAAAACTGTCTGGCGTATAAAAAACTCTGGCAACTTAAAGAGGACATCAGATCGTAAGTGGCGTGCAGGTTAGGATAAACCGCGCCCTGACGATTGTGCGAGGCTCCCATACCCGCTTTTGGATCTGCACACAACAGCTGCACTTTTAAGCCTTTTTGCCACAAGGCAAAAGCTGCATTAATGCCTGCGACACCAGCACCTATCACTGTGATTTGGTCCGGCCGCTTATCGTTATGCTCTTCCGCTTGTTCTGCAGTAGCAATTAACATTTCGCGTTTTTGGCCATGGCCTTTGGTTTTTTTTGCTGAAAAACCGGCCTCATTTAAACCACGCCGGACAAAACCTGCACAGGTAAAAGTGGATGCTGTAGTGCCACTGTGGCTCAGCCTGAACATTTGGTTAAATAAATTTTGTTGCCACATATCCGGATTTTTACTGGGGGCAAAACCATCTAAAAACCAGGCATCGACTTTGTTTTGTTCAGGCACTTGCGGTAGTAGTTCGTTCACATCGCCCAGCCATAAGTCCAGTATGACTGTGCCGCCATCAAAACTAAGTCTGTGTGGTCCTGGCAGGGCGACAGGGTAGTTTTCTATTAATAAAGCGCTGAGTTCCGACAGTTGGGGCCAGGCGGCCAGGGCTTTGCTTAAGTCTGGTTTGCTAAAGGGATATTTTTCAAAACTACTGAAATACAGCCGCTGACAAGTGCTCTGGCTGGCTTTGTATTGGCGAAACCTTAACCAGGTTAAAAGGAAGTTTAAGCCTGTGCCAAAACCAGTTTCAGCGATATGGAAAAAAGGCCGCGGATGAGTAAACCAACGTTCAGGCAGCTGATTTTTATGCAAAAACACATAATCAGTTTCATCCAGACCGCCATTGTCCGAAAAATAAATGTCGCCAAACAGATCGGAAACCGGTGTACCAGCGTCATTGTAGTGAACTTGAGCCTGCTGCAAGGAATCAAACCCTATCGAAAAAGAATGGGGTATTGTAACTTAGCCGCAATACAAATAGATAATAGTGTACAGCTGTGCGCTGAAAGCGGACCAGTTTCGGAAAGAAACTCCGTACAATGTGGCGCAATTATTAAAAGACATCCGATTTTTTGTTTGGAGCAAGCATGAAAAGAGCAGTGATCACAGGGTTAGGCATAGTATCCAGTATTGGTAACGATAAACAGCAAGTGCTGGAATCGTTAAAAGCCGGACGCTCAGGTATCAAAGCGTCACAGGAATTTGCCGACATGGGCCTGAGATCACAGGTCTGGGGCCAGATTGAAATCGATACAGCAGCCTTAATAGACCGCAAAGCTTTGCGTTTTATGGGCGATGCAGCGGCTTATGCTTATATCTCTATGCAGCAGGCTATTGAAGATGCGGCTTTAACACCTGAACAAGTGTCGAATTTCCGCACAGGCTTAGTAGTGGGCTCTGGTGGGGCTTCCTCTAAAACTCAGATTGAAGCGGCTGATACCTTACGTGAAAAAGGTGTCAAACGTGTAGGTCCTTATGCAGTGCCAAAAACCATGTCGAGCACCTGTTCTGCCTGTTTGGCCACTCCTTTTGAAATCAAAGGTGTGAACTATTCCATCAGTTCAGCTTGTGCCACCAGCGCCCACTGTATTGGTCATGCGGTCGAGCTGATCCAGTTAGGCAAACAGGACATTATTTTTGCCGGTGGTGGCGAAGAAGTGCACTGGACCTTAGCGATGGAATTTGATGCTATGGGCGCTTTATCCACTAAGTACAATGAAACCCCTGAACTGGCGTCCCGCACTTATGATGCGGACCGTGATGGTTTTGTCATCAGTGGTGGTGGCGGTATTCTGGTGATTGAAGAGCTGGAACATGCGCTGGCCCGTGGCGCTAAAATTTATGCTGAAATCGTTGGTTACGGCGCGACTTCAGATGGTTACGACATGGTAGCTCCAAGTGGCGAAGGTGCAGTACGTTGTATGGAAATGGCGATGAAAGACGTCAAAGGTCCAATAGACTACGTCAACACCCATGGCACCAGTACTCCGGTCGGTGATGTAAAAGAATTAGGTGCTATCCAGCAGGTGTTTGGTGGCAAATCTCCGGCCATCAGCGCCACTAAAGCTATGACAGGTCATGCGTTAGGTGCTGCAGGTGTGCACGAAGCTATTTATTCACTGCTGATGATGGAACATAACTTTATCGCTCCTTCTATCAATATTGCTAATCTGGACGAAGCTGCTGCAGGTTTAAATATTGTCACTAAAACCACAGCAGCCAACCTGACCACTGTGATGTCAAACAGCTTTGGTTTTGGTGGTACCAATGCCACTTTAGTGATGCAAAAATATCAGGGTTAATACCTCTTATCCTTAAAAGGGTCAGGCCAGATGCCTGGCCCTTTTTTATTGGCTTATCAAAAATTCAGAAATCCGATGGCTCAAAGGATACGGCGTCGTTACAATACCGCCATTCTGGCTGTGGACTGATACAGATGAAGATATACGCCGACGAAAATATGCCGTACGTCAAAGACTTTTTTGCCGAATTAGGCGAGGTAACGCTGGTCAATGGCCGCACTTTAACTGCGGATCAGATTAGTGACGCTGATGTGTTGTTGGTGCGCTCTGTCACTAAAGTCAACGAGCAATTGTTAGCAAAAAGCCCACAGCTGAAATTTGTTGGTACTGCCACTATTGGCACCGATCATATCGATCAGAACTATCTGCAGCAGCGGGGTATAGGTTTTAGCAGCGCGCCTGGTTGTAATGCGCAGTCTGTGGTGGAGTATGTGTTAAGCAGCATCTTTGTGCTCTGTGAAAAATACCAGTGGAATTTGCAGCAAAAAACTGTGGGTGTGGTTGGGGTTGGCAATATTGGCCGTCTGCTGGTGAGTGCTTTACAGGCTTTATCCATCAGGGTGTTGTGCTGTGATCCACAGCGAGCTGCTGCAGAAGCCGATTTTCCGCATATTCCATTTGAGCAGTTATTACCTCAGGTGGATATTGTCAGTTTTCATGTGCCTTTAATCAAAACCGGGCCTGACGCCACTGTGGATTTGCTGAATAGCCGCAGGTTAAAGTTACTCAAACCCGATTGCGCCCTGATCAATGCCTGTCGTGGTGAAGTGACCAATAACCAGGATTTATTGACTGAAGCCCAGTCTGGTCAGAAAAGACCGCTGGTGCTGGATGTTTGGGCCAATGAACCAGAACCTGATTTAAGACTGCTCCCATACACTGATATAGCCAGTGCTCATATCGCAGGGCATAGCATTGAAGGCAAAGCCCGGGGTACAGAAATGTTGTATCAGGCTTTTTGCCAGCAGTTGGGGTTGACCCCACACAAGACTCTATCGCAGGTGCTGCCTCAGCCAAAAATTTCAGAGCTGAAAATAAATTCAGATTTTGGACTTTTAGATGTCCAAAATTTAACCCGGCTGTTATATGATGTGCGCCGGGACGATGCTTTGTTTCGTTTCTACATGACGCAAGATAATAAAACGCAAGGTTTTGACTGGCTTAGAAAGTCATACCCACCGCGGCGTGAATACAGCTCGGTGCGGCTGACGGGACAAGAAGTGCCTGAGTTTTTAACAACATTAGGTTTTAATACCCAAATTAATTGACGTTGCAGCGCGGCGACAAGCGAGTGAGACCCCAGGAGCATAGAAGTCCTATGTGACTGGGGCGAAGAGCGTAGTCAACAATGCGGCAGCGTCAAGTAAGAAGGGTAAAGCAGCCAGTAATCAGAGGGGAATAACCATGGCTCAGCAATACGACGTCGCTGTGTTAGGTGCTACAGGTTTAGTAGGCCAGCATTTAATTGAAATTTTAGAACAGCGCGATTTTCCGGTAAATAAACTTTATCCTTTAGCCAGCAGCCGCTCAGCCGGTGGCTTTATCACCTTTAAGGGTAAACAAATCGAAGTACTGGATGCTGAGACCTTTGACTGGACTAAGGTGCAGATTGGTTTGTTTTCAGCGGGCGGCAGTGTGTCTGCTGTCTATGCTCCCCGAGCGGCCGAAGCTGGTTGTGTGGTGATAGACAATACCTCGCATTTCCGTTACGAAGCCGATATTCCTTTAGTAGTGCCTGAAGTTAACGCGCACGCTATTGCTGAATTCCGTAACCGCAATATCATTGCCAACCCAAACTGCTCTACGATTCAGATGCTGGTGGCCTTAAAGCCTATTCATGATGCGGTAGGGATCAGCCGTATTAATGTGGCCACTTATCAGTCGGTTGCTGGTGCGGGTCAACAAGGGGTCGAAGCTTTAGCCAAAGAAACCGCCCAGTTGCTCAATGGTCGTCCGGTGGAGGAAGGTGGCAAGTTTGCCCGTCAGATCGCCTTTAACTGTATCCCACAAATTGACGTATTTTTGGATAATGGTTACACCAAAGAAGAAATGAAAATGCATTGGGAAACCCAAAAAATTATGGGGGATGCCAGCATTTCGGTCAACGCCACTGCAGTGCGTGTACCAGTGTTTTACGGTCATGCTGAAGCTGTGCATCTGGAAACCCGTATGCCCATCAGTGTGGAGCAGGTCAAAGCCTTGTTGGCCAATGCGCCTGGTGTAACACTGATGGAAGACAATGCGGATTATCCGACTCAGGTTGGCAATGCAGCAGGTCAGGATGATGTGTTTGTGGGTCGTATCCGTCAGGATTTTTCTCATGAAAATGGCATTAACTTATGGGTTGTCGCGGACAATATCCGTAAAGGTGCTGCGACCAATAGTATTCAGATCGCTGAGCATTTAATCCGCGACTATCTGTAAAGCAAGATTAAAAACTAAACAAAGGCTCCTGATGGGGCCTTTGTTGTTTTCTGCTGAATGAACCGCAGTAGCATCCGACAAAGCTGAACTTCAGCGAAGAAGTGTATAAAGCAATTAAGTTTTCAGCCGATACCGGGATCTATGCAGATTTTGTTTATGCGTAGCCAGTGGCATTCTTCTGGTTTACTATTCGGTTATGGAACGATGCTTGCAGTGTTTTTGTGTTTGAAAAAACTATCTCCGGCCTTAAGGATCATCGATGCGTTTAGTTGGGCTTCTCATTTTTAGTATTCTGTTGCAGATCTGCAGTGTTAACGCTACTGCGGAAACCACTGTTCGTCTGAAGGGCCCTAAAAGCACCGAAAATCCGGATCGCAGCAGAGTAGGTCCATTAACTCCTAACGATACCTTGTGGCGTATTGCTGAAGAAGTCCGTCCTCACCCGGGTTTAAATATTTATCAGGTGATGTATGCCATCTATCTGAAAAACCCAGAATCTTTTCTGGATGACAATTTCAACCATCTGAATGTAGGTTCTTTTTTAGCTATCCCAAATGTCGATGAAATTCTGTCTGTGGATGCTGTGGATGCGCAGCGTAAATCGGAAGAAGACGACAGGATTTGGGCAGACCGTGTACGTGCTGCAGCTGCGGCTAAAGTGAAACAAGGCGTCAATACGGCCCAGCAAAAAGATGTGGATAAAGCCAAACAGGAAATTAAAAAGGAGCTGATCCGTGTTGAAGGGCAACAACAGGGGCAACTTCTTGATTTACAAGAAAAGCTGGCCGAATCAAAACTGACAGTTGAAGCTGTTTTAGCTGACAATACGGCCTTAAAAGACAAGCTCGATAAACTCGCAGAGCAAATGCTGTTGATGAAATCTCAGGTCGATAAAGACAGTGAAATTCAACAGCAGTTGCAGTTATTGGTTGCCCAGCAAGCTGAAATGTTGGCGCAGCAAAAAGCCCAAATAGAAAGAGAGCAGCAAGGGACGAATTTTGCCGAGCTGTGGCAAAATATTTCCTCCAGCAGTCTGACCTGGATCCTTTTGGCTACCTTACCCACTTTGTTTGTGTTGTTTGCGGTACTAGGGTGGATTAAACGCCGCACCAGAAAGTCAGAACAAATAGTCAGCGCGGCCACAGCTGTGCCTCATCAAGAGTCGGGATATAGATCGCCACTCCCTCCTTTGGATGAAAGCCTGGATTTTGATGAAAGCAGTCTGATGACTCTGGATGAATCTTTATTGGATACAGGCAGTAAAGGCATACGTCTGGATGACGAACCTATTGATTTGCATGACGATATGCTGTTGGATACCAGAGCTGACGAGTTTGACGACATTCTGATGAATGATGATGATTTACTCGATAGCAAAGACTTACTTGATGCCAGTTCAATGGACGATGAGTTGCTGGATGACCTGTTGGAACAGCCGGTTAAACCCATTGAAAAAGACTTCGATCCAAATAACATCTTATCAGGTGCTGATCTGTCGGCATTGTTTGATGAAGAACCGGAATTGGATGATGCGGAAGATGTATTTGCTCAGGCTGTAGCTGAACAACTGGCCGAAGAACAAAAGCAAAAGCAGGCGCAACAATCTGATGACGAGCAGGATGAGCTGATTGAAGAAATTGAGCTGGATGAACCAGAGCAGGATAGTGTTGAAATCAACAAGCCAGTTCTGCCTGCTGCAGAACCCTATAGTCTGGATGAAATCGAGGAAGTAGAAGAAGTTGATTTTGACTCCTTACTCGATGAGCTGGTTGTCACAGAACAGAAATCTGACACTGAATTGACGCCGGACGCTGTACTGGACTCTGTGACAGCAGAAGTAGCAGATTTGGTCGATGTAAAACCGGAAGCATCACATTTTGACAGCTCTGAGCTGGACGAATTTGCCGAATCACTGGCTGATGAAGAGCTGTCTGGCGCTGATGTATTGTCGGTGGAAGATGAAGGTGACATAGATATAGATGCCCTGTTGGATGGCAATGCAAGCTGGCCGGCAGAGACCAGAGCGGAAACAGGACGTTCAAGCCTGCAAGATGAGCAGGACAGCCAGGCAGAAGATGAGCTGAAGGTCAGTTCCAGCCAACAACCAGTCACAGCCCTTGAGTTTGAAGAGGATGATTATCCTCTGAGTCCGGACGATGTAGCCCTGCTGTTGTCGGATGAACCACAACAACAGCATGACAGTCCGGAGCCAGACCAACCAGCGGCTGAACCAGAGCTTTACACACAGAGTGACATGCCGAACCATTTTCATGCGGATCACGCAGAACTAATGGATGAGGCGGAGTCCGTTGAAAAGCAGAATGAAAGTTCAGAGTCTGAGCAAACATCGGATGAAGCAGGAGCAGCGGATGACTGGCAGCAACTGGCGGAACAGGCCCCTGAACCTGAAGCCACTGAGTCAGTGCCTGATCTTGAGTTACAGGAAGATTTAACTGTCAGTCGGGTGTCTGCGGCAACTTTGTCGGTAGAAAATCCAAGCAAAGTTTTAGAAGAGTATCCGGATCTGGAATTTTCAGATGAAGCTTTAGCTGCAGATTATTCTTCAGAAGAGCAGGATTACGACCTGTTGCACATGCAGGGTGATGCTGCAGAAATAGCTCAGAGCGGACAGGCAAATGAGGATATAGCAGCTGAACTTGATGCGCTGGATGACACAGACTTTGACGCATTATTAGCCGATTATGCTCAGACAGACGCCAGTGTCAGACAGGCAGACGAGCAGATAGCTGATCTGGTGTTATCTGAGTTAAACCAAAGTGACGCCGATACAAAAGTTGCCACTGCCCCAGCAGAACAAACAGTTGATGAACTGCTGGCAGAGTCCGGACTAGAGCAACAGGATGAGCTTGAATTATCATTGCTGGCGCTGGATAAGCTGTTAGATGACACTGAGGATGAGCCTGAACTTAGTCAAACTCCGGTCCGGACTATAGATCTGGCTCTGGAAGATTATCAGGATTTCATCGCTGCCCAGCATGAACCTGAAATGGATCCGGCTGAACAGGGCTTTGCCGCCGACCTGGATTTAATCCGGGCTTATATCGAAATTGGTGAACAGGATGGTGCCGAACACCTGATTGACAAAGTGTTAAGTTCTGCTGCCCCTGAGCATATCAAACAAGAAGCGCAAAGCTTAAAAGATCAACTGTAAATCACGGGGTCAGAGTCTGGGTTCTGACCCTCAAGAGTTGAATGTTGTCTCCTCTTCATGCAGCCACAAAACCTGATAATTCTCCTGTATTTATAATGCCCTGCTGCTCTGAAACTCGCATCTCGAAGCCACTTGGGTATATACTTCCGCCCCTAAGTGATGGGAGTCAGAATGCGAATTGCGTTAGGTATTGAATACAACGGTGTAGGTTTATTTGGCTGGCAAAGGCAACGCGAAGTGCCAAGTGTGCAAGGTCATCTGGAAGCCGCTTTATCCAAAGTGGCTAACACATCTATCGAATTATTTTGTGCTGGCCGCACTGATGCCGGTGTCCATGCGACAGGGCAGGTGGTGCATTTTG
>CBIMJC010000158.1:0-9457 GCA_966244125.1 uncultured Rheinheimera sp. | reverse complement strand
GGTTAATCCAGCTGTTCTGATGAACGACAGCTTGTTTGCCCGGTTAAATCAGTGGGTAGACAAACATTACCGCGACCAAATCAGTGAAGATGATTTAGCCGATCCACAGCTGTTAATTGAAAGTCGTCAGGCTTTAGATGAACTGACTCACATCTTAAAATTAGGTTCTGTGTATCAGTTCCAGCGTAACTAAGATTTTAGTGTTAAAGAAAAAGGCGGATTTTTTATCCGCCTTTTTAATTTTACAATCAGTGTGACTTACAGCGTGTCATAACAAGACACCCCTTCACCATAAGGGTTTCTGGCTGGCCCTGAATTTTCATCAGCTACATAAGGCCCTGATACTCTGGTTTTAAATTGCTGGCTGAATACGTTCTCAGTGCCATCGGCAAAACCCGATACAGTCAACAAGACTGTAGTCCAGGGTGCTATGTTACGGGGATAAGTTAAATCGAAAGTCGCTATACCGTTTGCATCAGCCTGAACTGTCCTTGGCACAGAAGCCACATTGCCCGGAGTTAACTGACCATCCCCATTGGTATCTTCGCCCGGATCCATCACACCGTTATTATTCAAATCCTCACTTGTACATTCTTCAATTCCGGGGATGTCCGGGTTCGTATCAGCTAATGTCACGACAGCCTCCCAGTATTCAAAATCAATTAAATCCGGGACCGGATCCCACTCGCCTTTGGTGTAACTGACAGGTAATACGGACACATTCAGATCCTGACCAGCGACCGGATTACCAGAGGAGTCTGTGACCAGCACAGAGAACTCTTTACTGAATAACGAGGCTGTAGGTTCTTCTATGTTATTGCCTGTACCGAAGCGGAAAAATAACGTGCGTTTTCCAACAGAAACCGGAGTAGTACCACTGACCACAGGTGCTGAATTCAGCACTGTGGCCTGCACATTTAAATTAGCTCCTGTACCGGCTCCTGTAGTGTTGTCTGCCGTAAATACAGTACTGGCAAGCCCCTGTGAGTCGGTGACAGCGGTTGCCGGATTGATTTGGCCACCGGGTGCGCCATTGAGTGTAAAGGCCACAGAACGGTTTTTCACCGGATTATTATTTTGATCCCGCACTATGGCACGCACCACACTTTGCTCTCCCGGCCCTAACTGAGCAGGAAAAGCCTGAACCTCGATTTTGTTTGGCATAGTGGCGATAAATTCGATTCTGGTTTGAGTCGTCAGTAAATCTGTTGCTCCAGGACGAATTTCAGTAGCCGCTATATTGGCAAAACCGGCAAAATCAGAAGTGACCAGTACAGAGCCCCTGCCCTGTGCGTTGGTGGTTTGATCAACAGAAACCTGAGTTAAATTCCCGCTCAGTAAGCCCAGTGTTCCTCTAGTGGTAGTGAAATTCAGCGCTTTATTGGCATTCGGCAAATTATTTACCAGCCACTCTAATGTCAGTGACTGTTCTGTGCCGAGCGGAACCTCTATTACTTCTGTATTTAAAAAGCGGAACTGGTCTGACTGAATATTAATAGTGGCATTGGCACTGGCACCTAGTCCGGTGACCCGAATTTCATCTGTACCGCCAGCAACAGCTTTGTAGAGAAAGGTGACCCTGCCACTATTTCCTGCGGTCACAAAGGAGGTGCTGGTGATCGGATTATTTAAAGCCGAGGTCACGGTTAAACTTTTTCCCTGAATTCCTTTGCCATCAAAGTCGGTCAGATCCGCTGTGATCGCCACTTCGTCGTTTAACACCATGGAGCGAGGCGCGCTGATTAACACAGAAGTGCCCACCACGCTGACTTCCACTGTTGCTGTTCTGTCCCCCACAGAAGCAGTTGCAGTAATAGTACGCAATGAGGGGTCCACACTACTGGATAAGGTTGCTTTCGCTACCCCGTCATCTTCAGTGACAGCACTGAGCACCTGTAATTCGCCTGAGCTGGCGCTAAATTGCACAGTAACCCCAGGTTGTAATATGTTGTTGGTATCCAGCACAACGGCAGATAAGGCCACCTGAGCTGTGCCACCCGAGCCCAGCTGCAGATTATCAGCAATCAGCCGCAAGGAACCCACAGGCCTTTCAGGTTCCACATCGTCGGCATCACCGGCTGAAGCAAAACTGATAGTTGCGGATTGCCCGCCTGTTAATGTAGCGGCTATAGTGCCGGCACCACTTTTAGTGCCCACCAGCACTCCTATAGTCGCAACACCATTACTATTGGTCTGGGCTGTACCAGCTTCGTTGTTAAAACCAGCTAAAAGCGGATCATTAAAACTGAAGGTCACTAACTGCCCTGCCATAGAACGGCCAGTTGAAGAGGTTAAAGTTGCAGAGAGAGTCAAAGGCTGAGCTTTGCTCACATCGGATGAAGCAGTGCCTGACGTATTGGTTAACGCCAGGCTGATACTGATCACTTCGGTGGATCCACCGCCATCATCACTGATAGTGCCACCGCCACCACCACATGCAGTTACCAAAGCTAAAACCACAAAGACCAAGCACCAGCGAATTTTGAGCATCTGGATTCTCCATTGGATGCGCTAACTTATTGTAATTATTCTAGCTTAGTCGAAACTTTCGCACTGGGTTAAGCCAAAGTGCAAAATAATTCCTGCAGTTGCGGTTTTTCTTTTAGCTCGCAAACTGGTAGGCTAAGCGGCATTTTTACGGACTCACAAAGATAAAAATGACTGCAAAAAAGAAATTAGGTCTTACCCCACGTATTCTTATCGGCATGGCACTGGGTATTCTGGTGGGTGCTTTCTTTAAATTCCTGTTGGCTGGAGAAGCTGAACGAACCTTAAGTTTGTTTGGCGCCGAGTTGGGTTTAAGGGCATTTTTTGTCGACGGTATTTTTCATGTTGGCGGACAAATTTTTGTTGCCAGTTTAAAAATGCTGGTCGTACCTCTGGTTTTTGTATCACTGGTCTGTGGCACCAGCTCGCTTAGCGATCCGAATACGCTGG
Source organism: uncultured Rheinheimera sp. (assembly GCA_966244125.1). Lineage (GTDB taxonomy): Bacteria > Pseudomonadota > Gammaproteobacteria > Enterobacterales > Alteromonadaceae > Pararheinheimera. Next base: position 6,520 of record CBIMJC010000158.1, on the reverse strand, counting down.
GTCGTCTGGGCGCCAAAGCCATGGGGTTATTCACCCTGACCACAGCGATAGCCATAGCCCTGGCTATATTCTTTGCCGTATTAGTGTCGCCTGGCGCTGGCGTCAATATGGTCGCCGATTCAAGCTTCCAGACTGGAACTGCGCCTTCTATAGCTGATGTATTTATCAACATGTTCCCAAGTAATCCGGTTGATGCCATGGCCAAAGGGGAAATGTTGCAAATTATTGTTTTCTCAGTGTTATTTGGACTGGCTGTTGCAATGAGCGGCGAAGCCGGTGTCAGAGTGCGGGATTTCTTTAATGATTTAAACGAAGTGGTGATGAAGCTGGTCGGCTTTATGATGGCGCTGGCACCTTATGGCGTGTTCTTCCTGATGGCGAAGTTATTCACTACGCTGGATATGAAAGACATGAGCAGCCTGTTCTGGTACTTCGCTACAGTGCTTTTTGTATTAGTTTTCCATGGTTTTGTCATTTACGGTACTTTCTTAAAAGTGTTTGGCCGCTTAAACCCGCTGATGTTCTTCCGCAAAATGAAAGATGCAGCTCTGTTTGCATTCAGTACGTCAAGCAGCAATGCCACGCTGGCCGTCAATATGGAAACCACAACCAAAAAACTGGGCGTCAGCAACAATATTGCCTCATTTACTATTCCTTTAGGTGCCACTATCAATATGGACGGCACCGCTATTATGCAGGGTGTGGCTACGGTATTTATTGCTCAGGTGTTCCAGATTGAGTTAACCACCATGGATTATCTGATGGTGATTCTGACCGCAACCTTAGCTTCTATAGGCACAGCTGGTGTACCAGGTGTAGGCTTAATTATGCTGGCTATGGTATTGCAGCAGGTAGGTTTACCTGTCGAAGGTATAGCGCTGATTATAGGGGTTGACCGCTTATTGGATATGACCCGTACAGCAGTGAATATCAGCGGTGATGCAATGGTCTCCTGCCTGATTGCCAAAAGTGAAAAGCAGTTTGACGAGGCTTGTTTTAATAACCCGGATGCGGGCAGAAACAGTTAAAGCTCCTGATAAAAAACGCCGCTTTATGCGGCGTTTTTTATTGATAGATCCGGCTACCAGCGGATCCAAAATGCCTTTTCAATCAGACTACTGACTCTAAACTGGCGCTGCGCAAAAGGTCGCCCTGTCAGGTTCCTTATTGCGGCTAACTCAATGCTTCCAGCAAAATTAAACAGCTGTCTGACCTCTTCTTCTGTTACAGAAAAAGGCGGGCCTGACATTTGCTCTTGCGGATACTCCAGGCTCAGCAGCAACAATGAAACAGGCCCGGGGCATAAGTGTTTTAATTGCTTTACATAGTCAATTCGCATCTGAGAAGGCAAGGCGATCAATGCCGCCCTGTCGTAAATCAGCCCTTTCTCCCCTAATTGCTCTGGCTTTAACGCAAAATAGTCCCCTTGCCAGATCTCCACAGCTGAGTGACAAAAATGTTGAAATGCCCCTTGTGCTGACACCAAAACCTGTTGGCCCTGCTCCTGATAAAACTGCTGGCAAGCCAGTTCTGACAGTTCAGCCCCTGTCACATGGCCATACTGCGACAACCACCACAAATCCAGGCTTTTGCCACACAAAGGTGCAAAAATAGCTTTAGATCTATCCCGGCTGACTTGTGATAACAGTACAGGCAACAGCGGATGAACATCGGATTGATGAAATCCAATCCGTTGATTTTGCCAACAATTATGCCAAAAATCAGATTGCATGACTTAACGCCAAAAGCTCAGGTTTGACAATTTAGTCAGGCTGGCAGTAACTGCTGCACTTGCCGCTAAACCGACTTTTTCCGCCAGTTTACGTTTGAGCTGATACTTCACTTGCACCACTTTTTTATTGCCCAGCTGCTGCACCAGATAATCATCGCTGGTTTGTAACTGGTCTATTAAATGCAATTCCAGCGCCTGATAACCAAACCAGTGCTCACCTGTCGCCACTTGCTCTATATCAAGTACAGGTCTGTGTTTATGTACAAAGTCTTTAAACAAAATATGGGTTTGTTCCAGTTCCTGTTGAAACTTTTCACGACCTTTGTCGGTATTTTCCGCAAAAACTGTGACGGTGCGCTTAAATTCGCCCGCTGTGAATTGCTCAACGTCTATATGATTTTTCTTCAGTAACTTATGGAAGTTAGGCAACTGAGCCACCACGCCAATAGAACCCAGAATAGCAAAAGGGGCAGCTAAGATACGGTCAGCAATACAGGCCATCATATAACCACCACTGGCCGCTACTTTATCCACAGCTACAGTCAGGCGGATATTTTTCTGTTTAATCCTGTCCAGCTGAGAAGCGGCTAACCCATAACCATGCACCACCCCACCAGGGCTTTCCAGTCGGATTAAGACTTCGTCTGTGGCTGAAGCCACAGCCAATACAGCCGTGACCTCTTCACGCAAGGCGTCCACTTCATGTGCATCCATACTGCCATTAAAATCCAGCACAAAAAGCCGCTCTTTTGGTTCATCCTGCTGTTTTTGCTGTTTAGACCAGGCTTTATAGGCTTTTTTATCCAGCAATTGTTGCTGTAAATCGTCGGTCAGCTCGCGATAGTCTTCTGACAGATCGCTAAACTCCAGCTCGCCTTTTTTGGCCTTTTGTTTGGCGGATACGATTAACACAATGATCACAGCCACAGCGACCACTACTGTGGCTGTTTTCGCCAGAAATAAGCCGTATTGATATAAAAATTCCACTTCGATTCCTTTTCAAGAAAAACTGCAGGCATTGTAGCTTGATGGTAATGAAGAAGTCGAAAATATGCTCCTGCATTTTCGACATACCATCCGTCCCTGGATATCGTCGAAAATATGCTCCTGCATTTTCGACATACCATCCATCCCTGGATATCGTCGAAAATATACTCCTGCATTTCCGACATACCATCCATCCCTGGATATAAAAAAGCCCGGCATCAGAGCCGGGCTTTTCACGGGTATGGAACTTTAGTTAGCCGGAGCCATTACAGCGCCATTATTCACAACGACACCAGCACCACGGCTCATAAAGAAGCTGACGCTCTGGCCTTGCATTTCAGCTGTAGCTGCAGCGCTTGCGGCTGGGCTCAGAATAGAGCTGTGACCACCAGCGATAAAGCGGCTTAACGCAGTACCAGTTACCGGATATGTACCTGCTACGTTATTCACAGCTGATGCACCTAACAACGCAGCCAAAGGTTCAGTACCGGCCAGAGGCATACCAGCAGCACGGTTTGGTATCACCTGATCCGGTAATTGTGAACCCTGATCGCCAACCACTTCAATCATGTAAGTTGGCGTAGCAGAGGCAACCAGCATAGAAGCATAGTTATTTGGATCACCCGCATCAGTCACAGTCTGAGCCGCAAAGGCAAATGAACTGAACGAAGCATTTAAAGCTGCCAGAGCTGCTGGGTTTGTTGCACTCAGCGCCTGTACAAAAGAGTTAAAGCAAGCGGCATAAGGGGCAGACTGACCGGCACCACAACTGTTGCTTGTCGCAAAGTCGATGTACGCCTGAGCTGTTGCACCACCAGCACCTAACAACACACTGGCTTTAATGGTAGGACCAAAAGAAGCTGACTCCAGCAGGAAGTTAGCAACAGCACCACCCGGCATAGCTAAGGTCGCTGAACGGATTTTATATAAAGCATCCAGTTGAGCATTACCTGTGGTTGTGTTGGCCAATGCCACCATAGAAGTACCAGAGATAGCACCTAAAGAGTGACCTAAGAACTGCACGTCCTGAGTATTTAACAAACCAGGTTGGTTATTAAAGTTCATCCCTAAACGCAAGCCCAGCATATCCGCGATACTCTGACGCAGGTTGTCGCGAGTGACCAGCAGGTTAGATAAGTTCATATACACAGTCGCATTGCCGTTGCTTGCGTTTAACGCACCAAAACCACGGCTGCCGTGTAATGGGTGATCAATGGCAATAGTGGCAAAACCACGGGCTGATAAAGCACCTGTGATGGCCAGCATATCTTCTTTCTTCGACGTAATACCGTGTTGCAGTATCACTACAGGCCAACCCGCTGCTGGTTTCACCAGGCCTAAAGCTGCACCACGAACTTCGTCAGGTACTGTTACCTGCACAGCTAAGGTCTGAGTGCTGTTTACTTTAGGTATGACGTTAAATTTAGTCAGGTGGCGTTGTTTATCTAAGCCAAAATCACGTAAAGCACCATTGGATGCCGCTTTACAAAAGGCATCATTGCCAGCCTGAGCCGGATTAGTGATACCAGCTTCCAGCGCGGTTTTTTGTGCGTCTGTTAACGACGCAATAATAGCGCCTGAGTCACAACGTGCTGTCCAGCGCGTGCTTAAAGGCGCCGTTGGATTTTCTGTTGTTCCGGCACCCAAATAGTACGGCAGATTAATAGTACCGCTGTACAATTTTGCCAGTTTAAAAATAAAACGTGGATCAGCCGGGCTGTCCGCTATGGCCTGAGCCGGGAACAACAAGTCAGAGACCAGCATCCCGGTGTTACTCAGCATCACAGCTGGCGGCGTATTGTTATTTAACGGACTTGGTGCCATTAATTGCTTAATAGTAGAAAAGACCGGTGCAGTAGACTGGGTGGTAATGGCTGCAGTGTAAATAATATCGGCTTTATTAATAGACTCCGCCGACACTGCGTTTTCAAAGCTGTTGATCACACCTTGTAAGGCCAGTTGAGCCGCTGTACCTAAAGGCTTAGTAGTGATGTCCTGCTTTACCAGTTCATAGGTTGTAGAAGGCGCGATAGAACGGCCTTCACTGTCTTTTAAATCATTGGTGAACACTAAAATATAAGTAGTGGCTGGTTTTAGTGGCTTTAACGGGATCACAGCGACGCTGTTACCACTGGCGCGAGCGATATAGTCCACACCATAAGTCAGACTGTCCACCGCTTTACAGGCAGCGCCACGAGGTACTGCCCGGCAGTTCGCGTCAGGCGAAGCCGGATCGCCCATCAGGGTTTCGACTAAATATACAGCGCCAGGTTGTTGTACACTGGCTGCATCCAGACTTACACCAGTGGTAAAACTAAGAGCGATAGAAAACGGGTTTTGGGTGGACCAACCATCCAGTGCACCTAAAGCTGTGGAAGGGTCAGCATAGTTAGGTGCGTCAATATGAGCACCAGCGGCATTTTTTTCACCCGGCATAAATAAAGTACCGTCTGTGGTACCTTGTAACAGTAAATCGTTAGGTGGTGATAACACACCGTTGGCAGGGTCATAGACTACACGTGATAAAGGGATCTGAACCTCACCACCTGTTTGGGTATCTTCTTTAATTTCGTCCAGTGATTCGCCACCGCAACCGGCTAAACCTAATGCACTGGCAATAGCAAAGCTAAGCAAAAGCTTGTTCATATCTTCTCCCCGTGTCCTGTATTTTTCTTATTCTGCCCCGATAGTTACCTAAAGAGGTCATTGGTTTTTGTAATGTTAGCTTTTAACAGCTACGACCAGTTAAACTTAACCCAATCAGAAAAAATTCGCTAGTTCAAATTCAAGCTTGTTGAAGAAAGGTGCAAAATTAATACAGAGCAGGTATGCTGCCGCCGTTTTTAAAAGGCTGGGACCCCTATTTATGTTCAATTATCAAGCAAGTTCACAGGCACTGGCAGGCAAGGTTATTCTGGTGACAGGAGCCGGTGATGGTATAGGCAAAGCCGCAGCGCTTTGTTACGCCGAGCATGGCGCAACAGTGATACTGTTAGGCAAGACCACCAGTAAGCTGACGGCAGTGTACGATGAAATAGTAGCAGCGGGCTGGCCTGAACCTGCTATTGTCCCGCTGGATTTAAAAGGGGCAACAGCTAAACACTACCAGGATATGGCGGCCACTATAAAAGCTGAATTCGGTAAACTGGATGGTGTGTTACACAATGCAGGCATGCTTGGTGTATTAAGCCCGTTTGAACATCTGGATCTGCCAACATGGCAGGATATTCTGCAGGTGAATGTTACTGCTGCCATGTTAATGAGCCAGGCTTTGGTGCCTGTTTTAAAACTGGCACCACGGGGATCTATTGTATTCACTTCATCCGGAGTGGGCCGCCAGGGTAAAGCGTACTGGGGCGGTTATGCAGTGTCTAAGTTTGCCACTGAAGGTTTAATGCAAGTCATGGCCGCAGAATATGAAGGCAGCACGCTGCGGATCAACGCCATTAACCCAGGAGCGACCCGCACCAAAATGCGCAGTAAAGCTTATCCGGGTGAAGACCAGTTAAGTTTACCAACACCGGCGCAAATTATGCCGTTGTATTTATACCTGATGAGCGATGACAGCCTGACAGTTAACGGTCAGTCGCTGGATGCACAGCAGAAGTAATAAAGCCTTCTGCGTCGGCACTCTTCATAAAAGGCATAAAAAAACCGGCTAGTTTAGAGCCGGTTTTTTTAACAGACGGACCCTTTGAGCTGATCACTTCTTCGACAGAATTTCTTCGCCATTTGCCTGAGCGTACGCATTCCACACGTCAACTTTGCTATTGAAGTTTTCAACAGCCTGAGTACCAGCTT
>CBIMJC010000157.1:0-9548 GCA_966244125.1 uncultured Rheinheimera sp. | reverse complement strand
AATCATTTATCCTTAAGTGGCTTAAAAGTGGTACTGGATTGTGCTCATGGCGCGACTTACCACATAGCTCCTAATGTATTTCGGGAGTTAGGTGCAGAGGTGCAGGCCATAGGTATTAGTCCGAATGGCTTAAATATTAACGACCACTGTGGTGCGACTCATACCGATTTATTACAAAAAACAGTGATTGAAACCGGAGCTGATTTAGGTATTGCTTACGATGGCGACGGCGATCGCGTGATGATGGTCGACCATACAGGTCGTGTCATTGATGGTGATGAAATCGTGTATATCATTGCCCGCAACGCACAAAAGCTCAACAAGCTACAAGGCGGAGTAGTGGGGACTCTGATGAGTAACATGGGGCTGGAGCTGGCTCTGGCTGAGTTGGGGATTCCATTTGCACGTTCTAATGTCGGCGACCGTTATGTTGTGGAGATGCTGGCGCAGAAAAACTGGCGCATTGGTGGCGAAAATTCAGGCCACGTCCTGAATCTGGACCATGCCGGTACAGGGGACGGTATCATCGCCTCCATTCAGGTGTTAACCGCTATGTTAGAAGCGAAATTGTCTTTGGCTGAATTGGCGCAAGGTATGACCAAACTGCCACAAGTACTGGTGAATGTGAAGTTTGAAAAAGGCACAGCGCCTTTAGAGAACCTGCACGTCAAGAAAGTGATACAGCAAGTTGAGCAGGAGTTAAATGGTCAGGGGCGGGTATTGATCCGGAAATCTGGTACTGAACCACTGATCCGTGTAATGGTAGAAGGAAGGATACAAGACGAAGTACAACAATACGCACAAAAAATAGCCGATGCGGTCAAGCTTGCCAGTTAAAAATCGCTAAATTAGTCGTCAAGTCTTGTTTGAACGGGTGAGGTTAGTTACTATCCCGCCCGTTTTAATTCAGAGGCAATAACATGAGACAACGCAAGCCGTTAGTGGTCGCTAACTGGAAAATGAATGGCAACTTGGATCTGGTGCAACAGATGTCAGCTGCCTTGTCTGTGTTACAACAACCTTTGCCTGATATTTTGATCTGCCCGCCGGTAATTTTTCTATCGCACTTTCCAAAACATGCCAATTATAAGCTGGGTGCTCAGAATCTGAGCGAACAGCTGGTGGGGGCCTTTACCGGTGAAATCTCTGCGGATATGCTAACTGCATCTGGAGCTTCTTTTGTCATTGTTGGTCATTCAGAGCGTCGCGCTTTGTATGGTGAGCAGGATGCCGTGATCAGCCGGAAAGTGAAAGTTGCGGTTGAAGCTGGACTGACGCCTATACTTTGTATTGGCGAAACTTTACAGCAAAGAGACGAAGAAAAAACTTTGCAGGTTCTTGCACGCCAATTGGATGCGGTGTATGCTGCGCAGCCTCATTTACTGGCGCATTCAGTGGTAAGTTACGAACCGATTTGGGCAATAGGCACAGGTCAGACAGCAACACCACAGCAAGCTCAGCAAGTGCATCAGTTTATACGTCGGCATTTGGCTCAGTATGATGCTCTGGCCGCAAAGGCGTTAAGAATTATTTATGGTGGCAGTGTGACTGCTGCGAATTGTGAAGCCCTGTTTGCAGAGGCGGATATAGACGGTGCCCTTATTGGTGGCGCCAGTTTGAAAGTGGCAGATTTTTCTGCGATTTGCACAATGGCAAAGGATTCATAATGTACGAATTGTTTATTGTATTGTATCTGTTAGTAGCATTAGCGCTGATCGTTCTGGTGTTAATCCAGCACGGCAAAGGTGCAGATATGGGCGCTTCTTTTGGTGCCGGTGGTTCTGCCACTATTTTTGGTTCTTCAGGTACAGGCAACTTTTTAACTCGTACTACCACAGTACTGGCGACTTTGTTTTTCGCTTTAAGTCTGTTGCTGGGTAACCTGAGCACAGACCGTGTGAAAGCTGTAGACGAATGGCAGGATTTATCTGTGCCAGTCGAAACAAAAGCAGCTGACGCAACGGAAGAGAAAAAGCCAGCATCAGATATTCCTGTAGGAAACTGATTGCACCTCTGATTTTTAGCCGAGATGGTGAAATTGGTATACACGCTACCTTGAGGTGGTAGTGCCTTCGGGCGTGCGGGTTCAAGTCCCGCTCTCGGCACCAATATACAAAGCACAACAAGCAATGCTTGCGATAGTCAGACCAGGACTATATAATGTGCACCGTTTACGGACGCGGGATGGAGCAGCCTGGTAGCTCGTCGGGCTCATAACCCGAAGGTCGTCGGTTCAAATCCGGCTCCCGCAACCAAATTCGCCAAGGTTCGAACAAATAAAGAAGTCAGCTCTCGGGCTCCTCTTTATAACTCGGGCGAAGGTTGTCGGTTCAAATCCGGCTCCCGCAACCAAATTATCCACTGAGTAAAGTTTCGAAACACTTTATGTCAAAGTGGGTAAATGCACCGTAAATTGCTGAATTAAGCAAATGTGTGGCCCAGGTTAAGCAGTTCGCTGTGAAGCCTACAGAATTCAGGACTTTGATTGGCGATATCAGAGTCCAGTCAGCTTTAAATTCGCCCCGAAATTTCGGGGCGTTTTTATATCTGGCGACAAGGTTTTACTACTATTCTGGGCTCTATGCCCTTTTTTTATTTCTGGAGGTCTCTTTGACTAAACAAGAACAGCAGTTAACTGAGCTGTTAACGCCAACAGTAGAAGCCGCAGGCTTTGAGCTGGTCGGCATAGAGTTCGTTCGTGCTGGACGTCACTCTATTCTGCGGGTTTATATTGACCACCAGGATGGTATTACTGTGGATCATTGCGTCACTGTAAGCCGTGAAGTGAGTGCGTTACTTGATGTTGAAGACCCTATTCCGAATGAATATTTCCTTGAAGTGTCCTCTCCTGGTTTAGACCGCCCACTTTTTACTCCAGTGCATTTTGCCAAAGTTGTTGGCCAGATCATTGAAGTAAAATTGGCTATTCCTCAAGATGGACGCCGTAAATTTAAAGGCCTGCTGACACAAATCGAAGACGATATGTTAGTAGTGGAAGTGGATGGCAAACTCTACCGTTTGCTGATGGATAACGTAGATAAAGCGAACGTAGTGCCTGTGTTCTGATACACAGGTCAAAGCGAGGCAAAATAAGATGGCTAAAGAAATTTTATTAGTAGTAGACGCGGTCTCGAACGAAAAGTCAGTTCCGCGCGAGAAAATTTTCCAGGCGTTAGAGTACGCGTTAGCGGCCGCCACTAAAAAGAAAAACGAAGGCGATATTGAAGTACGTGTAGCCATTGATCGTAAAACCGGTGCTTATGAGACCTTCCGTCGTTGGGTGGTGATCCCGGACGACCAGGTACAGGAACATCCGTACCGTGAAATTACCTTGTCTGCAGCTCAATATGACGAACCTCACTTAAAAGTGGGCGATTATGTAGAAGAGCAAATCGACTCTATTACCTTTGACCGTATCACCACCCAAATGGCGAAACAGGTCATAGTGCAAAAGGTACGTGAAGCAGAGCGTTCACAAGTGGTTGAAGCTTATGTGGATCAGGTCGGTGAGTTAGTCACAGGCGTGGTGAAAAAAGTAAACCGTGACAGCATCATCGTCGACTTAGGTAACAATGCAGAAGCTATGTTAGCGAAAGAAGAGATGTTGCCACGTGAGACTTTCCGTCCGGGTGATCGTATCCGTACTTTATTATATGAAGTAAAACCAGAAGCCCGTGGTGCTCAGCTGTTTTTAAGCCGTACCCGTCCGGAAATGCTGATCGAATTATTCCGTATCGAAGTGCCGGAAATCGGCGAAGAGATGATCGAAATCCGTGGAGCTGCCCGCGATCCGGGTTCACGCGCTAAGATTGCAGTGAAAACCAATGACCGTCGTATCGACCCTGTTGGTGCTTGTGTCGGTATGCGTGGTTCACGTGTTCAGGCTGTGTCCAGCGAGTTAACGGGTGAGCGTGTTGATATCGTTTTATTCGACGACAACCCGGCTCAGTTTGTGATCAATGCCATGTCTCCGGCCGAAGTGGCGTCCATCATAGTGGATGAAGACAAACACTCTATGGATATAGCCGTCGAAGACAGCAACCTGGCCATGGCCATAGGTCGTGCTGGTCAAAACGTCCGTTTAGCCAGTCAGCTGACCGGCTGGGAACTCAACGTGATGACTGTGTCTGCAATGAAAGCCAAACACCAGGAAGAAAATGCCAAGGTGTTGGACTTGTTTATGACGGCGCTGGAAATTGACGAAGATTTTGCAGGTGTATTAGTAGACGAAGGCTTCTCCACTTTAGAAGAAATCGCCTATGTGCCAGTCAGCGAATTACTTTCTATCGACGGATTAGATGAAGACACGGTAGAAGAATTACGTAAACGTGCTAAAGCCGTATTAACCACACGTGCTCTGGCCAGCGAAGAATCACTGGAAGGCTCTGAGCCTAGTGAAGCATTAGTTAATCTGCCTGGTGTTGGTACCCACACAGCTTATGTGTTGGCCAGCAAAGGTGTCATCACTCTTGATGATCTGGCAGAGCTTGGGGTAGATGATTTGATTGAAATCGAAAAAATGACTGAAGAAAAAGCGGCAGAGCTGATTATGGCTGCCCGCAATATTGTTTGGTTCAGTGAAGACAAATAAGTGGGTCAACGGAGGTAAAAACTGACATGGCAGATGTAACCATAGAAAAACTGGCCAGTGACGTCAATACGACTGTTGATCGTATAATCCAACAGTTTGCGGATGCAGGCATAACAAAACAAGCCGGTCAAATGGTCAATGAAGATGAGAAAAAAACGCTTCTGGACCACTTAAGCCGTGCCCACGGCGGTCAGTCTGCTGAACCGTCTAAACTGACGCTGGTGCGTAAAGAAAAAACTACCCTGAGTGTGGCGGGTGGCGCAGGTCGTAACCGCGAAATCCAGGTAGAAGTGCGCAAGCAAAAGACTTTTGTCAAACGTCCTACAGGCGAAGAAGCTGCAAAACTGGCTGAAGAAGAGCGTATTGCTGCAGAACAAGCGGCAGAAGCGGCAAAACGTGAACAAGAACGTTTAGCTGCAGAGCAAAAAGCTAAAGAAGAAGCCAATCGTAAAGCCAAAGAAGAAGCTGAACGTAAGGCGGCAGAACAGAAAAAACGTGACGAAGCCAAACATGCTCAGTTGATGAAAGATGATCCGGAAGAAGCAGCTCGCCGCGCGGCAAAAGAAGAAGCCCGCCGTGAAGCTGAGCGGATCAAAGCGCAACAGGAAGCTGAGTTGTTACGTAAAATGGAAGCCGAAGCCAGACAACAGGCTGAAGCTGCGCGTCGTTTAGCTGAAGAAAATGCTGAACGTTGGGCCAAAGAAGAGACTAAACCTGCAGAAGAAGCGGATTATCACTTAACCAGCAATGTGTACGCTAAACAAGCTGAAGATGAAGTGGATGCCCGTGAAGAACGTGGCGGCCGTCGTACAGCGAAAAAAGCCCCTGCCGGCAAAGCCAAGAAAAAAGATGATGTGGATGATAAAGACGCCTTTAACCGTGCCAATCGCCACAAGAAAAAGAAAACTCCTGTCAGCATGCAGCATGGTTTTAACAAACCAGCTCAGCCGGTAGAACGTGAAGTTAAAATTGGCGAAACCATCACTGTGGCTGAATTAGCTTCTAAGATGGCTGTGAAAGCTTCTGAAGTGATCAAGGTGATGATGAAGATGGGCGCTATGGCGACTATCAACCAGGTCATTGATCAGGAAACGGCTGCTATCGTTTGTGAAGAGATGGGCCACAAGTTCACTCTGACTAAAGAAAACGAGCTGGAAGAAGCGGTAATGTCTGACCGCGAAGGTCAGGGCGAGTTAGAACCTCGTGCTCCGGTAGTTACCGTTATGGGTCACGTTGACCACGGTAAAACCTCTACACTGGATTACATCCGTAAAGCTAAAGTAGCAGCTGGCGAAGCCGGTGGTATTACTCAGCATATTGGTGCATACCATGTAGAAACAGAGCGCGGTATGGTGACTTTCCTGGATACACCTGGTCACGCTGCCTTTACGTCAATGCGTGCCCGTGGTGCCAAGGCAACAGACATAGTCGTCCTTGTTGTTGCTGCAGACGATGGTGTAATGCCACAAACCAAAGAAGCTATTCAGCACGCAAAAGCTGCTGGTGTGCCACTGGTTGTTGCAGTAAACAAAATGGATAAACCGGATGCAGATCCGGATCGTGTTCGTAATGAATTGTCTCAGTACGGCGTTATTTCTGAAGAGTGGGGCGGTGATACTCAGTTCGTGCCTATCTCTGCGAAAACAGGTATGGGTATAGACGACCTGCTGGAAGCTATACTGAACCAGGCTGAACTGCTTGAATTAAAAGCAGTGAAAAAAGGCCTGGCCCGTGGTGTAGTGATCGAATCCCGTCTGGACAAAGGCCGTGGTCCTGTTGCGTCCATCCTGGTTCAGGAAGGTACATTACAACAAGGCGAAATCGTACTTTGTGGTTTTGAATACGGCCGTGTTCGTGCCATGCGCGATGAAAACGGTAAAGAAATTAAGCTGGCAGGCCCATCTATTCCGGTAGAGATTTTAGGTCTGTCCGGTGTGCCACAAGCTGGTGATGAAGTGACTGTGGTGAAAGACGAGCGTAAAGCCCGTGAAGTTGCTTTGTACCGTCAGGGTAAATTCCGTGACGTCAAACTGGCCCGTCAGCAAAAATCCAAGCTGGAAAACATGTTTGCTAACATGTCTGAAGGCGATGTGGCTGAGCTGAACATAGTGCTGAAAGCGGACGTACAAGGTTCGGTGGAAGCGATCAGCGAATCCTTAAGCCGTCTGTCGACTGATGAAGTGAAAATCAAAATCATCGGTAGTGGTGTGGGTGGTATTACTGAAACTGATGCGACACTTGCAGCAGCTTCTTCAGCTATCATCATTGGTTTCAACGTACGTGCCGAAGGCACAGCCCGTAAGATCATTGAAGAAGAGAACCTGGACTTACGTTACTACAGCATCATTTATGAACTGTTAGACGAAGTACGTGCAGCGATGACAGGTATGTTGGCTCCTGAGTTTAAACAGCAGATCATAGGTCTGGCTCAGGTGCGTGATGTATTCCGTTCTCCGAAGTTTGGTGCTATCGCCGGCTGTATGGTGACCGAAGGTATCATCAAACGCAACGCACCAATTCGTGTACTGCGTGACAACGTGGTTATTTTCGAAGGCGAGCTGGAGTCCCTGCGTCGCTTCAAAGATGACGTGTCCGAAGTACGCAATGGTTTCGAATGTGGTATCGGCGTGAAGAACTACAACGACGTGCGTGAAGGTGACCAGATTGAAGTGTTTGAAGTGGTTCAGGTGGAACGTACTTTATAACCAGCATCTGCGCTTTTAGATTATAGATACAGAGATCGGCAGGGGCTTAGGCCCCTGTTTCTTTCTGCTCACATGTGTTGGAAAGAGTTATGGCAAAAGAATTTACCCGGGTAGACCGTCTGTCGCAGCAAATGCAGCAGGAAATCGCAGTGATTTTACAGCGTGAAATCAAAGATCCACGTTTACACAACATGATTACCGTGTCTGATGTGAATGTGTCGCGTGACTTATCACACGCCAAAATTTATGTCACTTTTTTAGGTCTGGAAGCTGAAAAAGTGAAAGCAAACCTGGATATTTTAAATGATGCTGTAGGTTATATCCGCAGTCTGATCGCCAAGCGTATTCAGGCCCGCATAGTGCCTACCATTCGTTTTTACTTTGATCAGTCTTTGGATCAGGGGATTCGTATGGCTAACCTGGTTGAACAGGTACGCCGCGAAGATGACAAACGTCGTATTGAGGCAGGGCAAGAACCGGATCGTAAGCCTAAAGTGGCGCAGGACGAGGAAGAGTAATGGCGCGTCGTGCTGTCCACGGCATTTTGCTCCTTGATAAGCCGTTAGAAATCTCCAGCAATGGTATTTTGCAGCGGGTGCGTTGGTTGTATCAGGCTGAAAAGGCTGGCCATACCGGTGCTTTAGATCCGCTGGCCAGTGGTTTATTGCCGATTTGTTTTGGCGAAGCCACAAAGTTTTGTCAGTTCTTGTTAGACACAGATAAAACTTATCTGGTGACTGCGCATTTTGGGTTGCGCACAGATACCAGTGATGCGGCAGGCGAAGTTATCAGCCGCAGGCCAGTGACTTTTGATCAGGCCATGCTTGAGCAGATGATGCAGCAGTTCCGTGGCCCTCAAATGCAAGTGCCGACCATGTTTTCGGCTTTAAAGTATCAGGGGCAGCCTTTGTACAAATATGCCCGTCAGGGTATTGAAGTACCACGTGAAGCCCGGCCTATCAGCATATTCCGTTTTGAATTGCAGCAGTTTGACGGCGAATATGCCAGCTTTCTGGTGCATTGCAGCAAAGGTACGTATATCCGCACTTTAATAGATGATTTAGGTGAGGCTTTGGGTTCCGGCGCTTATGTCAGTGCTTTACGCCGCATTCATGTCGGGCCTTTTGATGCCGCGCAGATGCTGACGCAGGAACAGCTGGTGCCTTTTAACGATAAGCAGGATTGGGCTGGTTTAGACGCTTTATTGTTGCCTATGGATTTAGCCTTAACAGGTTTACCAGAGCTGCATCTGAATGAAGTTCAGCAAAAACGTTTAGTGCATGGCCAGACTGTGCAGTTGAGTGATGCTGAATTGGCTGATTTTGGCTCAGCCTCCGCCGGGGCTATTAAATTGTATGGTTCTGCCGGACAATTTATCGGTGTAGCTTCATTAGACACAGGTGTATTGTCGGTACGCCGCTTGCTCAATACCAGTGTATGGCAAACCGCAATTTAAGGCTTGTTTGTTTGGGTGAAAACGCATAGAATGCGCGCTCATTTTCGTTGTGGCTGGATTAGTGGCCGGCTACAACACATCTCTCTATTGGAGGCTCTATGTCACTAACTACAGCTGAAAAAGCGCAAATCTTAGCAGATTACGCTGTTAAACAAGGCGATACCGGTTCACCAGAAGTACAAGTTGCATTATTAACTGCAACTATTGCTAAGTTACAACCGCACTTTGCTGACCACAAGCACGACCACCACTCTCGTCGTGGCCTGTTACGTATGGTTAGCCAACGTCGTAAGTTATTAGATTACTTAAAAGGCAAAGACGCTCAGCGTTACGCTACTCTGATCGAGCGTTTAGGTCTGCGTCGTTAATTCGCAGCTTAAGCCTGAAAAAAGCCAGTCTCCGACTGGCTTTTTTTTATTTTCACTCGGAAAATTCCGCACCAATGCAACTTAATGCCTGCATGATGTTCTTACCGCCCGGACATGTTTAAATTTTATACCCTGCGACTCTGGCGCCAGCTATCTTTTAAGCCCTGTAACAGGCTATACTGTGCCGCGAAAAACAGACCAAAAGACTCCGCGAAAAAACGCGAAAAATAGAAAGGAAAAAATCAGTGAACCCCATCGTAAAATCATTCCAGTTTGGCCAACACACTATTACTCTGGAAACCGGCGTTATTGCCCGTCAAGCTGACGCGGCTGTTCTTGCCAGCATGGGTGATACCTCTGTGTTAGTTACAGTGGTAGGTAAAAAACAACCTAAACCTGGTCAGGACTTTTTCCCTCTGACTGTGAAC
>CBIMJC010000156.1:0-9557 GCA_966244125.1 uncultured Rheinheimera sp. | reverse complement strand
ATTGAGGCAAAAAAAGCCATTGGCAAATAAAAGGCTTCTGGTAAACTACCGTCAATTTTAGAAATCTGGATGGCTGAAGTGTCTATTCATCTATATCTCGAGCAGTCAGGATTGTCTGCGCTTCTACAGGGACAGGAAACCGCGATAGCACAGGCTGTGGCTGTGTTAAAAAACCAGCTGGCCGTAGCGCCAGCTCCTGCCGTGACCTGGTCTTATCAGGTGCCTGAATTAGGCGAAGGCGGCGCTTGTTCTTTGTTTGGCCAATTGGCAGATGAACCTTATGATTTGGTGGCTACTCTGGGGCAAAACCAAGCCACAGCAACAGCCTTAAGCCAGTTAACTGCTGTAGTGCAAAATTATCAGCAAAGTAACGACAGTGACTGGTTTGGTATTTACCAGAAACGTCAGAACCCGCAGGGCGAGACTGTGTTGGTCAAACTGGCCTATTTTGGTGCGGCGTCCCGCGCTGAATTTCCGTTAACCGCAGAATTTGCTCAAATCAGCAATAACAGCACTGTAGGTCTGACGGGTAAAGCCAAAGTGATCAACGATGTCACCGCCTACTTAACTGCAGGCGGGGAATATTACACCTGCGATCCCAAAGTATTATCCGAAGCCTGTTTACCTTTATTCAACAGCCATGGTGAACTGGCAGGTATTATTGACGCTGAGGCCTTTAAACGTCAGGCCTACCATACAGAAGCTCTGGTTCGTCTGGTTGCCATTTGTCTTGTGCTGCCAGACTTGTTGCCTGCATGATAAGATGAAACCGAATTGATTTTTTAACACCGCAAACTAATAGGTAATGACTATGTTTTCGCACTTACAGCCGACCCCTATAGATCCAATTTTAGGTTTAATGGCCGCTTATAAAGAAGATCCAAATCCATTGAAAGTGGACCTTGGGGTGGGTGTCTACAAAGACGAGCAAGGCCATACGGCTGTGCTGGATTGTGTGAAAAAAGCCGAAGCGCTGCGTTTAAATAACGAAGACAGTAAAACCTACATTGGTATGGCGGGTGATTTATCCTTTAACAGCCATATCGAAAAACTGGCCTTTGGTCAGCATAAAGTGCTGTTATCAGGCCGTGTCACTACTGCGCACACTCCTGGTGGTACAGGTGCTTTGCGTGTTGCCGCTGAATTTATTAAAAAAGCCAATCCTGATGCGACAGTTTGGGTCACTAATCCTACCTGGGCTAACCATATTTCGTTGTTTCAGGCGGCTGGTCTGAAAGTTAAAGAATACAGCTACTACGACTGGGATACCAAAGGCCTGAAGTTTGACGCCATGCTGGCTGAACTGGCACAGGTTCCTGCGGGTGATGTAGTGCTGGTGCATGCCTGCTGTCATAACCCAAGCGGTATGGATTTAAACTTTGAGCAATGGAAACAATTTGCCCATTTAGCCAAAGAAAAAGGTTTTACGCCTTTGGTCGATATGGCCTATCAGGGTTTTGGTTTAGGTCTGGAAGAGGACACTCAGGGTTTACGTTACGTCGCTGATCTGGTGGACGAACTGATTTTATGCAGCTCCTGCTCGAAAAACTTCGGTTTATACCGTGAGCGTATCGGTGCTGTCAGCATAGTCACAGCTGACAGCAAAACTACAGAGATAGCCAGGTCTGTTTTGCTTGCTGTGGTGCGTAGTATTTATTCTATGCCTCCTGCTCATGGCGCTATCATTGTCAGCCATATTCTGGACAGCCAGGAGTTAACTGCGCTGTGGCATCAGGAGCTGGCGGTCATGCGTAATCGTATCAATGACTACCGTCAACTGATTATTGATAAGTTTGTCGCTGAAGGTATTATTCAGGATTTTAGTTTTATTACCAAACAACACGGTATGTTCTCTTTCCTTGGTATTAACAAAGAGCAAATTGAACGTCTGCGTAAAGAGTTCAGCATTTATATGGTGGGCTCAAGCCGCGTCAGTATTGCCGGTTTAAACCATAGCAATATTGATTACTTCGCCAAGGCTATGGCGCAGGTATTAAAAGGCTGAAGTTTCAGCTAAAGAGCTGAGGGGTGGCTTTGGCCACCCTTTTTATTTGCCGGAAAAAGCAGTTTTTGTCAGGAAAGCTTTAGCTAACTAAGCTAGCATAAACAGAGTATTGTATAAAAAGTAATACCCAGGCCTGAGGTTAAGTAGTGATAAAAAGCGTATTTGCTATCCTGTTCTGTTTCTGTGCTGTTTTTACTGTTTACGCTGATGGGCCTGCGTTAAGAGTGGTCACTGAATTATCGCCCCCTCATCAGACGATCAAAGAAGGCAAGGTTGACGGTATCAGCACTCAGATTGTTGAAGCCACGTTAAAACAAGCCGGGCTACAAAGCCGCATTGAAGTGTATCCCTGGGCCAGAGCTTTTTATATCGCCAGTTCAACGCCTAATGTACTGATTTACAATATGGCCAGAACAGCGGAACGGGAAAACGAGTTTCACTGGATTGGTCCGGTGGCGAATTACCGTTTGGGTTTAGTGCGTTTAACGGATCGCACAGATTTAACTCCGAATCATGTCAAAGACTTAGGCTCTGCCGTGATCGCAGTGCAGCGGGACGATTTCTCTGCCGTCTACCTGCAGCAACAGGGGTTAAAAATTGGCAAAGAGTTACAACTCTCCGCAGATATTCTGGAATCCTGGCGTTTGTTGCTTAAAGGCAAAGTGGATTATGTGGTGGATGATGAAGCGGCAATAGCCTTGATGGAGAAACAATTGCTACAGCCGCAGGGCATAGCTCGTTTTGTGTTAGCTATACCCCAACTGGAACAAAACACTTATCTGGCCGCCAGTAAAACCACAGATCCTGAACTGGTAAAAAAGCTGCAACAGGCTCATCTTCAGGTTCAAAAAACTCAGCTGTATCAGGATGTGATGGCGGGCCGTTTTTAGAGTTAAGTTAAAGCGCTATCAGCTCGTTCATTAATTGGGTCAGCCACTGATTCAGTCGTTGATCCGTCTGGTCATACTGATTTTCTTCATCCAAAGCCAAACCATAAAACCATTCACCATCCTCAGTCGCAGCTTTGGAGGCAATAAAGTCATAACCTGCAGTGGGCCAGAAACCTATACGAATACAGTCCTGCGGCGCTATCGCCTGATGCAGCATACCTAGCGCATCCTGAAACCATTCGGCGTAACCCAACTGATCGCCCATGCCATAAATAGCGACAATTTTACCTGTTAAGTCAACTGCGCTGATGTCGTCCCAGTGAGCTTCCCAATCTTCCTGCAGTTCGCCAAAATCCCAGGTTGAAATGCCTAAAATCAGCAAATCGTAGTCTGTCATCAGAGTCAGAGGCTGATCTTTAATATTATGAAGTGTTACACTGCTGCCATCCGGCAAGGCTGGATCTGCGCTTAAAAGCACCTGAATTTTTTCCGCCACTATTTCGGTGTAACAGGTGGTGGAACCGTAAAAAAGACCAATTTTCATCAGGCAGGACTCTGTATTTCGTGTGGGCGGCAGTTTAGCAGAACAGCACAAAGCAACAAAGCCGGGCAAGGCAAATTAACACGGAGCAGCAGCTGGTGGCAGTAGTAACACTCTCTGAACAACACTTGATCAAGAGCTTTTTAGATCAGCTGTGGCTGGATAAAGGCGTCAGTGAACACACCTTAAGTGCTTATGGCACAGATTTGACTAAATTTGCGTTGTTTTTGCAGCAACAAGGTCAACAGCTGACCACAGTGGATCAGATGCTGCTGAACAGTTATCTGGCTTACAGAGTGGATCAGGGCTTTAGTCCGCGTAGTACATCCAGAGCATTAAGCAGCCTGCGCCGGTTTTATCGTCACCTGCACAAAACCAGACAGATCAGTGAAAACCCTTTAGCTGATGTCTTTAATCCAAAAATTGGCCGCTCTTTGCCTAAAACCTTATCCGAGCAGGATGTGGATTTATTATTGGCCGCACCTGATGTCAGTGATTTAATTCAATTTCGTGACAAAGTGATGTTAGAAATTCTTTATGCCGCCGGTCTTAGGGTATCTGAGTTGGTCGGTTTAACCCTGCAGCAGATTAATTTGCGTCAGGGTTTAGTCCGGGTCACTGGCAAAGGCAAAAAAGAACGGCTGGTGCCTTTAGGGGAAACTGCAGTGGAATGGCTGGATAATTACCTGCGCCAGGGGCGTGGATTGTTGCTTGATGGCCAGAGTGATGTGGTATTTCCAAGCTCCAGAGGTCAACAAATGACCCGACAAACTTTCTGGCACCGGATTAAGTTTTATGCCAAAGTGGCAGGCATTAATGCAGAGGTGTCTCCGCATACGGTACGACATGCCTTTGCTACTCATTTATTGAATCATGGTGCTGATTTACGGGTCGTACAGTTATTATTGGGGCACAGCGATTTATCGACCACCCAAATTTATACCCATGTGGCGCAAGCGCGTCTGCAAAGTTTACATCAACAACATCATCCCAGGGGCTAGCCCTGGGTGTAGGATACAGAGATGAAGAAGTTTAGCTATCTCGCTGTTATTGCAGCATGTTTAAGTACAGGTTTAGCAGCGCAGGCGGTGTTGCCTGAAGTCAATAAGGCCTTTTCTGAAGTGGGATTAACTGTCAAAGCTGTAGCGGATTCGACTGTGCCCGGTATGCTGCAGGTGCAAACCGACAAAGGTCTATTTTTTATGTCAGACAACAAACAGTATTTGTTTGAAGGCAATATTTACGACTTAAAAAATAAAAAACTGGTGAATGAAGATATTCTGAAAGGTATCCGCAAAGCCGGTGTAAAAGACTTTGACGACTCAGTGATTGAATTTAAAGCTGCTGACGAAAAGTACGTGATCCACGTCTTTACTGACACCAGCTGTGGCTACTGCCGTAAGTTACATAACGAAATGGCCGATTTAAATAAAGCTGGTATTACAGTGCGTTACCTGGCTTTCCCGCGCGGCGGCATTCAATCAGCCACCTATGATGAGCTGCAATCCATTTGGTGTGCTAAAGATGCAAAACAAGCCCTGACCGATGCCAAAGGTGGTAAAGCCGTAAAACAAGCCAGCTGCAAAAATAACGTGGCGCAGCAATACGAGCTGGGACAGAGTTTTGGCATCAGCGGTACTCCGGCCCTTGTGTTACCAGACGGCAGTTTAATTCCTGGTTATCAACCTGCAGCAGCTTTAGTCGCTGCTCTGAGTCAGAATGCGTCTTAAACGGAACCATCCTTGAGTATCACTAAAGAATTACAGCGCCGGCCTGTACCGGCGATTTCTGCTGAGCTTGCACAGTATCATCCGGTGATCCAGCGTATCTACGCCAGTCGTGGTATTGAGAGTGCTGTGCAGCTGTCTCGTGGCGCCGCTCAGTTATTACCTTTTACCTTGCTTAAAGGCATATCAGCTGCAGTTGCCTTGTTGATTGATGCTTTGCAGCAGCAACAACACATAGTTATAGTCGGTGATTTTGATGCCGACGGTGCCACCAGTACCGCCACTTTGCTGAGTGGTTTAAAAGCTCTGGGCTTTAAGCATGTGGAGTATCTGGTACCGAACCGTTTTGAATACGGTTATGGTTTGTCGGTAGAAATGGCAGAAATTGCCGTGGCTCAGGGCGCACAGCTGATAGTGACAGTAGACAATGGTATTTCAGCTATTGACGGTATAGCCCTTGCGAAAAAAATGGGCGTCAAAGTGCTGGTGACAGACCATCATTTACCGGGCAACGAACTGCCGGATGCCGACGCTATAGTCAATCCAAACCAGCCGGGTTGTGACTTTCCCAGTAAACAACTGGCCGGTGTAGGTGTGGCCTTTTATCTTCTGCTGGCGCTGCGGGCTGAACTTCGTACTTTAGGTTATTTTACTGAAAACCAGCCGGAGCCAAATTTAGCAGAGCTATTGGACTTAGTGGCCTTAGGCACTGTGGCTGACGTGGTGCCGCTGGATACCAACAACAGAATTCTGGTGCATCAGGGCCTGCAACGTATCCGCAGTGGTAAAGCCCGGCCCGGCATTCAGGCCTTAATTGATGTGGCCAACCGCAAAGCCGAAAAACTAACGGCGCAGGATTTTGGTTTTGCTTTAGCGCCCCGTTTAAATGCTGCCGGACGTTTGGATGATATGGGCCTTGGTATCAGCTGTTTATTGGCGCCTGATTTACCCCGTGCCCGTATGTATGCGGCAGAACTCGACAGTTTAAACGTCGAGCGCCGCGAAATAGAACAAGGCATGCAGCAGGAAGCTTTGGCTTATTTGCAGCGTTTATCTTTTGCTGCTGACCAGTTGCCGGATGTTTTATGTTTATACCAGAGTGATTGGCATCAGGGGGTGATAGGTATTCTGGCTGGCCGGATTAAAGAGCAATACCACAGGCCAGTGCTGGTGTTTGCGCAGGGTGATGAGGGGGAACTCAAAGGGTCAGCCCGTTCTATTCCTGGCCTGCATATCCGCGATTTGTTGGATGAAGTCTCGACTCAATACCCAGGCCTGATTAAAAAGTTTGGTGGTCATGCCATGGCAGCTGGCCTCACTATTGCGCAGGAGCGGTTTGAAACTTTTAAGCTCGCGCTGAATTTTGTCGCGAAAAAGTACCTGACACCAGAGCTGTTGACTGCAGTGCTTTATACAGACGGTGATTTGGGCAGTGACTGTTTGTCTGTACCTTTTGCACAACTGCTGCAGCAAGCCGGGCCCTGGGGCCAGGCTTTCCCAGAACCCGTGTTTGAAGGCGAATTTATTATCCGGCAACAACGTCTGCTGGCGGATAAACACCTCAAATTGATGCTGGAATCCAGCGACGGCAGCTTAGTGGATGCCATCTGGTTTAATGCTGATAACAAAGCCTGGCCTGATGCCAACGTCAAAAAAATCCGCGTCGCTTATCAGCTGGATATCAATGACTACAGAGATCAGCAGTCGGTGCAGTTGATTGTCCGTTTGATTGAAAAAATCGGTTAGCCTGTCCAAACCAGTACTGCAGGGCATGCATTTTAACGGCCCTGCAGTATCCTCAACAGAAAATCATCGGGATGGCTGCATGTCTGCAGAAAAATTGCTACAATCGCCACCAATTTTTTTCTAAGCGCCTTAAATCATGTTTGAAGTAAATCCGGTATACAACGCCATCAAAGATCTGACTGAACGCACCAATGTGCTTCGGGGGTATCTTTGACTACGACGCCAAAAAAGAAAAACTAGAAGAAGTCAGCCGCGAGCTTGAAGATTCTGCGGTCTGGAACAATCCTGAAAATGCTCAGGCTTTAGGCAAAGAACGTTCAGCGCTGGAACAGATTGTTGGCACTATCGACAAGCTGGATCAGGGTCTTGAAGACGTGGCAGGTTTAATTGAACTTGCTGTTGAAGCCGAAGACGAAGGCACCTTTATCGAAGCTCAGGAAGAATTAGCTGGTCTGGAAGCTCAACTGGCCAAGCTGGAATTCCGTCGTATGTTCTCAGGCAAAAGTGACCCGGCGGATTGTTATCTGGATATTCAATCCGGTTCTGGTGGTACTGAAGCTCAGGACTGGGCCAGCATGTTAATGCGGATGTATTTGCGCTGGGGCGAAGCCAAAGGCTTTAAACCCGAGTTATACGAAGTGACAGACGGTGACGTGGCTGGGATCAAAGGTTGTACCATCAAATTTACCGGTGAATACGCCTACGGCTGGTTACGCACAGAAACTGGTGTACACCGTTTAGTCCGTAAGAGTCCTTTTGACTCCGGCAACAGGCGCCATACCTCTTTTGCGTCAGTGTTTGTGTCGCCTGAAGTGGATGACGATATTGAAATCGAAATCAACCCGGCCGATTTGCGGATAGATACCTACCGTGCTTCCGGTGCCGGTGGTCAGCACGTCAACAGAACCGACTCAGCGGTCCGTATTACTCACTTACCGACCAATATTGTGGTGCAGTGTCAGAACGACAGATCACAGCATAAAAACCGCGATAATGCCTACAAGCAGTTACGCGCCAAGTTGTATGAGTTTGAACTGCAAAAACAAAATGCGGAAAAGCAGGCACTGGAAGACACCAAGTCAGATATAGGCTGGGGCAGTCAGATCCGTTCCTACGTGCTGGATGATTCGCGCATTAAAGACTTACGCACAGGCGTGGAAACCCGCAATACCCAATCGGTATTAGACGGCGATCTCGACAAATTTATCGAAGCCAGCTTAAAAGCCGGTTTGTAATTTAGCTCAAAAAAATCAGGAACTTATCATGTCTGAACAGAATACTCCTATCGAAGAACATCAAGACGTTAATAAACTGATTGCTGAGCGAAAACATAAGCTGGCTGGCTTACGTCAGCAGGGCAACCCTTTTCCAAATGATTTCCGTCGGGATGCAACTTCGGATCAGATCCTGGCTCAGTACGATCAGTTCAGCAAAGAACAGCTGGAAGAGAAGCAAATCCGTGTCACAGTGGCCGGCCGTATTATGCTGCGCCGGGTGATGGGTAAAGCCAGCTTCGCTACTATTCAGGACGTTGGTGGCAAAATTCAGCTCTATGTCGCGCTGAAAAGCCTGCCTGAAGGCGTGTATGAAGAAGGCTTTAAGAAGTGGGATTTAGGTGACATCATAGGCGGTAGCGGTGTGTTATTTAAAACTCAGACCGGTGAACTTACAGTCTGGCTGGACGAAGTGCGTCTGCTGACCAAAGCTTTGCGCCCGCTGCCGGATAAATTCCACGGTTTAACCGATCAGGAAGCCTGTTACCGCCAGCGTTATTTAGACTTGATTGTTAACGAGCAGTCGCGCAAAACCTTTTTAATCCGCTCAAAAACTGTGGCTTATATCCGTCAGTTTTTTAACAGCAAAGGCTTTTTAGAAGTGGAAACCCCAATGCTGCAAAGCATTCCTGGTGGTGCTTCGGCCCGTCCTTTTGAAACACACCACAATGCGCTGGATATGCAAATGTTCCTGCGTATAGCTCCAGAGCTGTATTTAAAACGTCTGGTGGTCGGTGGTTTTGAGAAAGTGTTCGAACTGAACCGTAACTTCCGTAACGAAGGCGTTTCCACCCGCCATAACCCGGAATTTACTATGTTGGAATTCTACTGGGCTTATGCCGATTACAACGACCTGATGGATATTACTGAAGAGTTATTCCGTGGCCTGGCGCAGTCTGTGTTAGGCACCACTGAAGTGCAGTATCAGGGTAATGTATTTGACTTTGGCAAACCTTTTGCCCGTATGTCAGTGACAGAATCTATTCTGCACTACAACCCGGAAGTTCAATTAGAGCAGTTAACGACCCGTGAAGCTGTAGCTGAATTAGCGAAGTCGTTGGGTATTGAAGTCAAAGCCAACTATGGCCATGGCCGTATTCTGATGGAAGTTTTTGATGAACTGGTCGAGACCAAGTTACAACAGCCAACTTTTATCACTGAATACCCGGCAGAGATTTCTCCGCTGGCCCGTCGTAACGATCACAACCCGGAAATCACTGACCGTTTTGAATTTTTTATCGGTGGTCGTGAGTTAGGCAATGGTTTTAGCGAGTTAAACGATGCTGAAGATCAGGCTGAACGTTTCCGTGAACAGGTTGCGCAAAAAGAAGCGGGCGATGACGAAGCCATGTACTACGACGAAGATTTTGTCAC
>CBIMJC010000155.1:0-9562 GCA_966244125.1 uncultured Rheinheimera sp. | reverse complement strand
CGTAACAACAATATTTCGCTCATCGCGGTTGACGGTGTTTATCAGCAGTTCACTTACATTAACCATATTGCCCAGCCTAGCCCTCAGTTCACGTATTGTTCGTGATCTATACCTGCTCTCACGAGCGAAGGTACTGTTTTCACAGAGGTACATTGTCAGGAAGCTTCGCACCACGCCGTTACCAGCATCGCACTATCCCTAGGCTACAGTTAGTCGTATAACTGGTCTCGCTAACCCTCCGCCGAAACGGCAAGATGGGTTGAGACAATAATTACAACAGCTTACGCCAGAGGAGCGCTCTAGCAGCTGAAGTTTCCGATAAGTCGTGCCAGACATGGCAAGCATGACGGCGTTTACCTTTACAACACATAGCAAAAGACCAACAGGTTATAAGGCTGTTGATTTCAACTATGTTGATCGCCCTAACGACGATTCAGGCATCACGCGCCTAACAGATGGCAGCCAACTAGCGCCAGTGAGGCTGATCACTTCCAATGCGATCAGGCGACGTCTTCATAAGAAGACACCGTTGATCAGATTGCGCGACCCGACCAACGGATTTTCGACTACTATTTTTGCAGGTGTGAAAGCGGATATGTTAGTATCCGCTTACGTTGTAGCCTGCTAGGTTAGCGACCTTCACGACTCTCGTCGCACTACATCATGCCGCCCATGCCACCCATGCCGCCCATATCTGGCATTGCAGGAGCATCTTTCTTCGGCAGTTCTGTCACCATAGCTTCGGTGGTGATCATCAGAGAACCAACAGAAGCAGCGAACTGCAGAGCAGAACGGGTAACTTTAGTTGGATCCAGGATACCCATTTCCAGCATATCGCCGTACACGCCAGTAGCAGCGTTGTAACCGTAGTTGCCTGAACCGTTTTTCACGTTGTTCACTACAACAGATGGCTCTTCACCGGCGTTATCCACGATTTGACGCAGAGGTGCTTCCATCGCACGCAGAGCGATTTTGATACCGTGGTTCTGGTCTTCGTTGATGCCACGCAGATCAGCCAGTTTGGCCGCTACACGTACTAAAGCCACACCACCGCCAGGTACTACGCCTTCTTCAACCGCAGCACGGGTTGCGTGCAGCGCGTCTTCTACGCGGTGTTTTTTCTCTTTCATTTCGATTTCAGTGGCAGCGCCCACTTTAATCACAGCAACACCGCCAGCTAACTTCGCCAGGCGCTCTTGCAGTTTTTCTTTATCGTAGTCTGAAGTGGCGTCTTCCACTTGTTGACGGATTTGCTTCACGCGGCCGTCAATAGCGTCCTGCTCACCAGCACCATCGATGATCGTGGTGTTGTCTTTAGTGATCACCACACGTTTGGCAGTACCTAAATCTTCCAGCGTAGCTTTTTCCAGCTCTAAGCCGATTTCTTCAGAAATCACCACACCACCAGTTAATACAGCGATGTCTTGCAGCATAGCTTTACGACGGTCACCGAAACCAGGGGCTTTTACCGCAGACACTTTTACGATACCGCGCATGTTGTTCACAACCAGCGTTGCTAAAGCTTCGCCTTCTAAGTCTTCAGCGATGATCAGAAGTGGTTTGCCAGACTTGGCCACGCCTTCTAATACCGGTAGTAATTCACGGATGTTGCTGATTTTTTTATCCACAGTCAGGATGAACGGATTGTCCAGTTCTACCTGGCCAGCTTCAGCGTTGTTGATGAAGTACGGAGACAGGTAACCACGGTCAAACTGCATACCTTCAACCACAGCCAGCTCGTTGGCTAAACCCTGACCTTCTTCAACAGTGATCACACCTTCTTTGCCTACTTTGTCCATGGCATTGGCAATGATTTGACCAATTTCATCGTCAGAGTTTGCAGAGATAGTACCTACCTGAGCTATAGCTTTGGTATCGGCACATGGCTGAGATAAAGCTTTTAATTCTTCAACAGCAGCAACAACGGCTTTGTCGATACCACGTTTTAAATCCATTGGATTCATACCGGCAGCAACAGCTTTTACGCCTTCATTGATAATGTTTTGTGCCAGTACTGTCGCAGTAGTAGTACCGTCACCGGCTTCGTCGTTGGCTTTAGAAGCAACTTCTTTCACCATTTGTGCGCCCATGTTTTCGAACTTGTCTTCCAGCTCGATTTCTTTGGCCACAGATACACCGTCTTTGGTGATGATTGGCGAACCAAATGATTTGTCCAGAATAACGTTACGGCCTTTAGGACCTAAAGTAACGCGCACTGCGTTTGCTAAAATGTTGACGCCTTTGAGCATCTTATTACGGGCTTCATCGCCAAAACGTACGTCTTTTGCAGCCATTTTAAAAATTCCTCTGAATGCTGTTAATTAACTAAGAAAGTTCGGTTTAAATTATTCGGTGATCACGCCAAGAATGTTGTCTTCTTTGGTGATGACATATTCCTGACCTTCGATTTTTTCAGTGCGTTCTACGTAAGCACCAAAGATCACTTTGTCGCCGACTTTCACATCTAAAGGACGGACTGTACCGTTTTCTAAAATGCGACCGTTGCCAACTGCAACCACTTCACCACGAGTAGATTTTTCAGCAGAAGCGCCAGTCAGCACAATACCACCAGCAGATTTGCTTTCAGCTTCCAAACGCTTGATGATAACGCGATCGTGTAATGGACGAATGTTCATGCTTTTTTATCTCCTAAAAGCGATTTGAGTTTTAACATTGGGTGTTAAATTTGTTGTGCTTGCTATATGGGGCAATCTCCTTATGAACCCAAGGGCTATTTTTTAAAAAATCTCATTACTGAGATCATTTGCTCACTTTTTGCGCAATCAATTCGTTTTATGCAACAAAATACGAGATGGGTAGGTCTTGTTTGCTGTGACTAGGGGGTTTGACCATGATGATGGAACTGATTTTATGCAATTGTCCTGATTTACAGGTGGCAGAACGCATCACACAGCAGCTGCTGCAGCGAAAACTGGCAGCTTGTGTTAACGTTTTGCCTGCGGTGCAATCGCATTATGTCTGGCAGGGCAAACTTGAACAAAGCACTGAAATTCCGTTGTTAATTAAAGCCAGAAAAGAAGATTTTATTGAAATTGAACAGGCCATTTGTGCTTTGCACCCGTATCAGGTGCCCGAAATTATTGCCATTGCCGCGCAACAAGTATTCGCCCCCTATTTACAGTGGGTTCAAGAGGTAACAAGTCGTGATTAAGAGTTTTTTATTTAGCCTGCTGTTAAGCCTTTCTTTTATAAGCCAGGCTCAAGGCACTAATGCGCTGGCCGCCTTGCAGCAAGGTTCACAGTTCCTGCCGGTAGAGCAGGCTTTTGTGATGGATTTCCGCCAGCAGGAAAACAAGTTGCAGGTCAGCTTCACCATAGCGGACGGCTACTATCTGTATAAAGACAAGTTTAAGTTTGCCGGCGTCGATACGGCTTTTTCTCACCCGCAGTATCCAAAAGGGGTGATGATTACGGATGAATACTTTGGTGAATCCGAAGTCTATTTCCATCAGGTGGTGCTGGATATTCCACTGAGTCAGATTGGCAAAGACGCCTTGTTAAAGCTGAGGTATCAGGGTTGTGCTGAAGCAGGTTTATGTTACCCGGTGCAAACGCTGGACATTCCGCTGATTGCGCCTGAAGGTTCCGCTTCGGCAAACTCAGCCACAGCCAGCACAGCAGATGCTGCTGCAGCTTTAGGTATTACAGACAATTCATCCTCAGCTGGTTCAGCGACCACTGCGACAGCCCCGGTTTCTGAACAGCTGCAACTCTTAGATAAATTACAAAGCGACAGCACCCTCAAAACCCTGTTTTTGTTTTTCCTGCTGGGTTTAGGTTTGGCCTTTACGCCTTGTGTTTTTCCTATGTATCCGATTTTAACCAGCATTATTGTAGGGCAAGGCCAACAGCTTTCCGGTAAACGCGCTTTTAGTTTGTCGATGGCTTATGTGCAGGGTATGGCGGTCAGCTACTCCTTGTTAGGTTTACTGGTCGCAAGTTTAGGTTTGCAGTTCCAGACCTACTTTCAGCATCCTGTTGTTTTGGTTGCCATTAGTATTTTATTTGTCGCCTTGGCCTTGGCTATGTTTGGTGTCTTTAACTTAAGCCTGCCGGAGAAATGGCAAAACAAGGTCACCAGCTTAAGCAACAAACAACAAGGGGGCAGCATCAAAGGTGCGGCTTTAATGGGTTTGTTATCAGGTTTAGTCGCCTCCCCCTGCACTACAGCGCCACTGACAGCAGCACTGTTATATGTAGCTCAGTCCGGCGATTTAGCCCTGGGCGCTTTAACTCTTTATATCTTAAGTATGGGTATGGGTTTGCCTTTGCTGATTTTAGGCAGCACAGGCGGTAAGTTTTTACCTAAAGCCGGTGCCTGGATGGATCTGGTCAAAGCCAGCTTCGGTTTCCTGTTATTAGCAGTACCTGTCTGGTTACTCAGCCGTTTCCTGCCTGCTTATGTGGTGGTGATTGCCGCAACTGTAGTCCTGCTCATGCTGGCTGTGTATTTACACCGCTTATCACAGCAGCTATCAAAAGGCACCACAGGCCAGAGTATCAGCTGGATGCTGGCTTTAGTGATTGTGTTCGGCACTACAGGCGCAAATTTATGGTATTGGTTACCTGGCACTGCAGTGACTCAAGTGACGGGTCAGAGTGCCGCCCTGCAAAACACCGAATTTAAACTGGTCAAAACTCTGGATGAGCTGCAACAGGCAGTAAAACAATCAGCTGAAGCAGGTAAACCTGTGCTGGTGGACTTGTACGCCGACTGGTGTGTCGCCTGTAAAGAGTTTGAGCACATTACTTTTGCCGATGCTCAAGTGAAAAACTTAATGGCGCAGTTCACCTTAATTAAGGTGGATGTCACCCATGCGACCGATCAGGATCAGCAATTGCTCGATCATTTTCAGGTTTTAGGTTTGCCAACTTTGCTGTTATTTGACAAAAACGGCGGCGAATTAACGCAATCCCGCATCACTGGCTTTATGGGACCAAAAGATTTTAGTGCCCATTTAGGCTCAATACTGCAGTAAAAATCTCCGCACTACTCACGGCAAAGTCAGACTGGCTCTGACTTTGCCTGAATTTCCCCACTTCAGTTTCAACTTCGTAAAAAAGTTCCGTTCTGCTGATAAGACCAGTATTTTGCTGCCATTTGCAACGATTTCACTATAATAAGCGGCAAATCTGCAGCGACAGCTGGTCGCTGAACAAAAAAGATGCAATTGCTTTATGCCTTTGGCAAGATAGTTAGCAATCAATAAAAATGACGGGATATTCGCGCTATATGTCTACAAACTTACGTATTTTGCTGCTCAACGGCCCTAACTTAAATATGTTAGGCAAACGTGAGCCTCAAATTTATGGCGCCGCTACTTTACCGCAAATTGTTGAAGGCTTAACAGCTCATGCCAAAGAGCTGAATGTCACTTTGACTCATCTGCAATCCAATGCCGAACATGAGCTCATCAACGCCATTCAGCAAAGTTTAGGACAACAGGACTTTATTATTATTAACCCGGGCGCTTATACCCATACCAGTGTGGCTATTCGTGATGCGCTGCTCTCTGTGGCTATTCCTTTTATTGAAGTGCATTTGTCCAATGTACATGCCCGGGAAGAATTCCGTCGTCACTCGTATTTATCCGATATCGCCAAAGGTGTGATTTGTGGTTTAGGAGCTAAAGGCTACCACTACGCACTGGAATCGGCGGTGTCGTCCTTATCAACCATTCCATCAAATTAATTAGGCAACTACGTCATGGATATCAGAAAAATTAAAAAATTGATCGAACTGCTGGAAGAATCAGGCATTAACGAGCTTGAAATAACTGAAGGCGAAGAATCCGTTCGTATCAGCCGCAATGGTCCGGTACAGCAATATGCTCCTATGCATTATGCTGCTGCGCCAATGCAACAGGCTCCAGCCGCAGCACCAGCTGCCGCCGCAGCTCCTGCTGAAGCTGCCAAGCCGGTAGTCACAGGTCACCAAATGCGTTCACCTATGGTAGGTTCCTTCTACCGCGCAGCGTCTCCAACGTCAAAAGCTTTTGTTGAAGTAGGCCAGAGCGTTAAAGTGGGCGACACCCTGTGTATTATCGAAGCGATGAAAATGATGAACCAGATCCAGGCCGATAAAGCCGGTGTGGTGACACAAATTCTGGTAGAAAACGGCGAGCCGGTTGAGTTTGACCAGCCATTATTTGTGATCGAATAAGTTAAAAGGCAGACTCATGCTAGAAAAAGTACTGATCGCCAACCGGGGTGAAATTGCACTGCGTATCTTACGTGCGTGTAAAGAACTCGGTATCAAAACGGTGGCTGTGCACTCCACAGTAGACCGTAATCTGAAACACGTGCTGTTGGCCGACGAGACCATTTGTATCGGTCCTGCGCCATCGCCACAAAGTTACTTAAATATTCCTGCGCTGATTGCTGCCGCTGAAGTGACCAATGCCCAGGCGATTCACCCTGGTTATGGTTTCCTGGCTGAACGTGCAGACTTCGCGCAGCAAGTGGAAGAAAGTGGTCTGGTGTTTATCGGCCCACGTCCTGAGTCTATCCGTTTAATGGGTGACAAGGTTTCGGCCATTGAAGCGATGAAAAAGGCCGGTGTACCTTGTGTACCAGGTTCTGACGGTGCTGTAGGCGACGACGCTGAAGTCAACAAAGCCATAGCGAAACGTATCGGTTATCCGATTATCGTACAAGCGGCCGGTGGTGGTGGTGGTCGTGGTATGCGTGTGGTACGCAGCGAAGCTGAACTGGTTGAATCTATCGCGATGACTAAAACCGAAGCAGGTGCTGCTTTTGGTAATGACATGGTGTACATGGAGAAATTCCTGGAAAACCCACGTCATATCGAAATTCAGGTGCTGGCTGATGGTCAGGGTAAAGCCATTCACTTAGGTGAACGTGACTGTTCTATGCAACGTCGTCACCAGAAAGTAGTGGAAGAAGCACCAGCTCCGGGCATTACTCAGGAACTGCGTGATTTTATCGGTGGTCGTTGTGTGCAGGCCTGTATTGACCTGAACTACCGCGGTGCCGGTACCTTCGAATTCCTGTTTGAAAACGGCGAGTTTTATTTCATCGAAATGAACACCCGTATTCAGGTAGAACACCCTGTGACTGAAATGATCACTGGTGTGGACTTGATTAAAGAGCAGCTGCGCATCGCCTCTGGCATGCCACTGAGCATTAAGCAATCTGATATTGTGATCCGTGGTCATGCCGTGGAATGCCGTATCAATGCTGAAGATGCCAAGACCTTTATTCCGTCGCCAGGTACCATCACCCGCTTCCACCCGCCAGGTGGCAACGGTGTACGTTGGGATTCACATATTTACGCGGATTACACAGTACCGCCAAACTACGATTCTATGGTGGGTAAACTGATCACATACGGTGAAAACCGTGATATCGCTATAGCCCGTATGCGTAATGCATTAAGCGAACTGCTGGTCGGTGGTATCAAAACCAATATCGAACTGCACAAGCTGATTATGACAGACGAGAACTTCAATAAAGGTGGAACTAACATCCACTATCTTGAACATAAACTCGGCCTGAAATAAATACCCGGCGTACTTGAAGCCGCAGCGTTGTTGACTGCAAGCTCTCGCCCCAGTCGCATGCGGGCAGGGACAAGCCCAGCCCCTACAGAGCCACCCTCCCGGTGGCTTTGCTTTTTGCACCACCTAAGCGCTGATTTTACGCCGCCAAACTGCTACAATTCGCGCCCAATTCCAGAGAGTGAAGAGCAACGCCATGCCGTGGATCCAATTACGCGTAAACAGCACTGAAAAACAGGCCGAGCAGGTCAGCGATATGCTGATGAGCTGGGGCGCGCAAGCTGTCAGTTTTGTGGACGCCAAAGACACCCCTATTTATGAACCTCTGCCGGGTGAAGTCTTGTATTGGGAAAACACCGTGGTGGTGGGCTTGTTTGATGCCGAGCACAAAATGGACAAAGTGGTGCGTCAGCTGGAAAAAGCCGCCATCTTTAAAAACGGTGTGCAGTACAAGCTTGAACAACTGGAAGACAAAGACTGGGAAAGGGAATGGATGGATAACTTCCACCCTATTCGTTTTGGTCAGCGTTTATGGGTTTGTCCGAGCTGGCGTGATATTCCGGACCCAACGGCAGTCAACGTGATGCTTGATCCTGGCCTGGCTTTTGGTACCGGTACTCACCCAACTACAGCGCTTTGTATGGAATGGCTGGACGCGCAGGAATTGTCACAAAGTTTAGTGGTTGATTTTGGTTGTGGTTCAGGCATTTTAGGCATTGCCGCCTTAAAGCTCGGTGCTAAGCGTGTGGTCGGTATCGACATAGACCCTCAAGCTATTGAATCCAGTCTCGCCAACGCCACCCGTAACGGCGTAGAGCAACAGATTGAGCTGTATTTGCCGAAGGATCAACCCGCCTCATTACAAGCCGATGTGGTAGTAGCTAATATTCTTGCAGGTCCTTTGGCAGAACTTTCCGGCATTATCAGTGCTTATGTCAAACCTGGTGGCTTATTGGCGCTGTCCGGTATTCTGGAAAGTCAGGCTCAGTCGGTGATCGATGCTTATGCGGCAGAATTTGAGTTTGACCCAATCGCAGTCAAAGAAGAGTGGGTGCGCTTAACGGCGCGGAAGAAAGTTTAAAGCCTTATCTATAGCCTAAGTAGTTGGAGTTGCAGAGCGGCGCAGTCAACAAAGCTGCAGCTTCAAATACGACGGCTATACAGGCGACCTGCCCGGTCGCCTGTTTTGGCGAACTCATCTTAGTACACCCAACGTTCTGGCAGTATCAAAGCGGCGGCTATATAAGCAACCAAAACAGCTACCGGAAAATACAATGCCATCACCACAACCAAAGCGCGGATAACCCAAACCGGCTGGTCGTAATAGGCGGCGAAACCTGCACATACACCAGAAATTTTGCGTTTTGCCTTGTTTACAAACCAGGCGCTTTTATCAGTCTTTCTCATCGCGTTACTCCCCAACTTTGTTAATTACCGCTTTATCCAGCATCCACATCAAACCAGCTAAAGCCCAGACCACGACAATGTTGATAATAATCAGCGACATGTCCTGTTCCTCCTTAACCTGGTTAATTTATTCAGATTTCGTCAACAGCCCAGCTGCCTACAACTCCGAACCAGGCTAATACAACCATCAGTGCTACTATTTCCATTTTGACTCTCCTCAATTTTCGTTAGTGGTTTAATTCATCATCAGTTCATCTGCTGATATCTATACATTGCAGCTGCTGTGCCAAGTTGAAAATAATTTATAATCAATTGTTTTATAATGATTTTTATAAATTAATGGCGACATTCAGCTATAGATTAAATTTTATTCAAAACATAAAAGTAGTGTTTTTAACCACTTTTTAGCTGATTTAAAAATGAGCAGTCAGGGCGAAGTTCAGCCAAACAAAGGCGGCAGGATAGCTGTACATAAGAATGTGGAAATGCGCAGAAATAAAAGTATCGCCGGGAGCAAACGGAACAACAGAAGGGCTTAAAAAAACAAAACCCGGTACTACTTAAAACCGGGTTGATCCAGGAATATCAAAGGGGGGTAATAACCAATGCCAAAT
>CBIMJC010000154.1:0-9601 GCA_966244125.1 uncultured Rheinheimera sp. | reverse complement strand
GTGAGGTTATCTTACGTCAGTGACCAATTTATGACAAAACTGTAACGGCTGTAAACGCGACCAACAGACGTAAAAGCAGGTTTGAAAGATCTAAAGTTGAAACTTTAGATATAAGTGTTGCGGAGCAGATTATGCATGGCTTAGAGTAGGGATGGAACTAAAGCTGCTACATCTGCTCTAAGAAGGTTGTAGCCAATGAGGTATAAATTGTCATGAGTAAAAAGTTTGCAGTTGTTGCTTTGAGTCTGATGATGTTGGCTGGCTGTGCCAGCTATCCGGAGCAGGTGCGTATTGCCGACAATGTGGCGTTAACCAGCTATGAAAATGCAGTGCAACAAAATATTGATTTTGGTACAGCGCGTTGGAGTGGTGTCATCGCTGAAATCAGTAATAAAGCTAATCAAACCCGGCTGGAAGTTGTTTATTTTCCTTCAGGCAGCAACGGCCGTCCTGCAGTGTCTGATCAAACCAAAGGCCGCTTCGTCACCTATATCAATGGTTTTTTAGACCCCATGGTGTACCAGCGCGGTAAATCCGTTACTGTACTTGGTGAACTGACCCGTTCAGAAATGGGTAAAGTGGACGAGTACGAGTATCGTTATCCTGTGATTAAAGATGCAAAAGTGTATTTGTGGCCAAAATTGGAAGAGAGAGTCGAAGTTATAGATAGCTGGCCTCTGATGCGTCCATATCCTTATCCTTACTACTGGGGTTATGGCCCTGGTGTACGTGTTCGTACTATCACAAAATCACCATCGACAACACAAGGCCCGGTTCATGTTGACAATAACAACCAGAATAAAGTGCAACCTTAATGTCTTTTTACTTTCTGCTGCGCTTTTCAGCGCAGCTGCTTTGGCAGAAACTCCGTCCACACCGGATTTAGCTGCTTTAGCTGAACATCCATTCCGCAGTGCAGAAGACAAAGCCAGAAACAAGTACAGGCATCCGGTCGAGACCCTGACCTTTTTTGGCATCAAACCAACCATGTCGGTGCTTGAAATCTGGCCAGCACGAGGCTGGTACACTGACATTCTGGCGCCTTATTTAAAAGATCAGGGTAAATTAAGCATCGCCAACTTTCGGGTAGACGATGGCACTATGCAGGATGACAGAAAAATATTCTGGAGCCGGATCAGCGAAAAACTCAGCCAGCGAATTCTGAAGCACAAAGAACATTTTGGCACAGTGCAACAAACCGAATTTGATCCACCAGCTTACATGTTCCTTGGCTCATCCAGGCAATACGATATGGTGTTGAGCTTCCGTAATGCGCATATCTGGAATGAACAAGGTTACCTGCTGGATGTGTTCCGTGCTGTGTTTGATGTGCTCAAACCAGGTGGTGTGTTTGGTATAGTTGAACACAGAGCCAGTCGCGTATCTGAGATTTCCAGTTCTGCTGTTGAAGGTTATCTGGACGAGTCTTATATCATTGCCGTTGCTGAGCAGGCAGGTTTTACGCTGCAGGCTAAATCTGAAATCAATGCCAACCCCAGGGACACCAAAGACCATCCAAAAGGTGTGTATGCACTGCCACCCACTTTAGCTATGGGCGCTGTGGATCGTGAGAAATACCTGGCTATAGGCGAAAGTGACCGCATGACACTGAAATTTGTTAAGGCCGCCAGCGAGTAATGCTGGCTGTGCAGTTTTCTCTGCCTGCTTTATCTATCGCAGGCTGGCAGCAGGGACCAACAGAGCAATCAGCCACTTTATGTCTGCACGGTTGGCTGGACAACGCCAACAGCTTTTTACCTCTGAGTTCCTTCTTAACCGAATTTAATCTGGTGGCTATTGATTTACCTGGTCATGGCCAGTCTCAGCACCGCAGCCCTGATGCTCATTATCACTTTTTAGACTGGATTTACGATCTGGCCACTCTGATTAAAATTGCGGGCTGGCAACAGGTTGATATTATTGGTCATTCAATGGGCGGTATGATTGGTTCTGTACTGGCGGCTGTGATGCCGCAGATGGTGCGCAAACTGGTACTGATTGACAGTATGGGCCTGGTGACAGGCGACTCCGCTAAAATCACTGAACAGGTCCGCACTGCAATTCTGCACAGATGGCAAAGCCCACAGAAGCAAAAACCTGTGTACAAAGACTTACACAGCGCCGCACTTGCCAGGCAAAGTCAGAGTGATTTTGATCTGCACACTGCGCTGCTGTTAGCAGAAAGAGGCACTCAGCCTTGTCCTGATGGCATCACCTGGTCTGCAGATATAAGGCTGCGTGAGTCTTCTGCCTACAGATTGTTGCCTGCTCAGGCCCTGCAACTGCTTGGGGATATTCAATGCCCTGTGCTGGCTATATTGGCACAGGATGGACATGAAATGATGCAACAGGCTCGTCAGCAGTATCTGCACTCTTATCAGCAGCTTGAGTTAGTTGAGCTAAAGGGGGGACATCATTGTCATATGACTCAGCCAGAGCAAACAGCCATCGCAATTCGGCAATTTTTATTGTCCTGACGATTTTTTATGCTCTGCAATCCTGCAGAGCACCCTTACGGGCCAGCTAAAGCTGTTAAAAATCGTTCCTGACGATTTTTTATACTCTGCGATCCTGCAGAGCACCCATGCGGGCCAGCTAAAGCTGTTAAAAATCGTTCCTGACGATTTTTTATGCTGTTATAGTCAAAGCCAAATCTGGCTGTTCCGCAGGCAATTGTTAAATGCAGGCAATTGTGGGATGATGCAGGATTAGAGTAAAAACTCAGTGCCATTTTGTAGCAGAAATCGCCGATGTCTGTGCAAAGCGCCATGCACTAACTATAACTACTATAACTAAAAAATAATAAATACCACGAGGAGAGGACAGTGGATCGAGTCTGGTCAAAAAATTACCCTGAAGGCGTTCCGGCTGATATCAACGCCGATCACTACGCATCATTACTGGAAGTTTTTGAAGAAAGTATCAAAGACTACGCTGATAAAACCGCCTACATCAATATGGGCAAAAGCATCACTTATGCGGAACTGGACAAACTGAGTTTAAAGTTTGCCTCTTATTTGCAGCAGCAATTGGGTCTGAAAAAAGGTGACGCAGTGGCTGTGATGATGCCGAACCTGCTGCAATACCCTGTCTGTATTTTAGGTATTCTGCGCGCAGGTTGTGTGGTGGTGAATGTTAATCCACTCTACACCCCTCGTGAATTGCAGCACCAACTGCAGGATTCACAAGCCAAAGCTATCATCATTGTTGAAAACTTTGCTCATACCCTGTCCGATGTTCAGGACAACGTAAAGCTGGACCATGTGATCCTGACCCATATGGGCGATATGTTAGGTCTGGTTAAAGGCACTATCGTGAACTTGGTAGTCAAGCATGTCAAAAAGCTGATCCCTGCTCATCATCTGAAAAAATATATCACCTACAAAGAGGTGATCGCTGCAGGTAACGCTTCGGCGTATAAAAAGCCTGCCGTTGTTGGGGATGATTTAGCCTTTTTGCAGTACACAGGCGGCACCACTGGGGTGTCCAAAGGCGCTATGCTGACACACCGCAACATGGTGGCTAACCTGGAACAGGCCGATGGCTGTATAGGTCCTCTGTTGACTCATGGTAAGGAACTGGTTGTCACCGCATTACCGCTTTACCATATCTTTGCATTAACAGCCAATTTCCTGGTCTTTATGAAATATGGTGGTACTAACCTGTTGATCACTAACCCAAGGGATATGCCCAACTTTGTTAAAGAACTGGCCAAGTACCCTTTCTCAGTGATCACAGGGGTGAATACGCTGTTTAATGGTTTGTTGAATACCCCTGGATTTGCCCAGCTTGATTTCAGCAACATGAAGCTGGCTTTGGGCGGTGGTATGGCTGTGCAGCGTCCTGTGGCTGAACGCTGGCAAAAAGTCACCTCCACCCGTCTGGTGGAAGGTTATGGCTTAACTGAATGTGCACCGCTGGTTACCGTCAGTCCTTACAATCTGCCAGCTTACAACGGCAGCATTGGTTTTCCTGCTCCTTCGACCGACATCAAGCTGATGAATGATGATGGTACTGAGGTTGCTGCGGGCGAAGCCGGTGAAATGTGGGTGAAAGGCCCGCAAGTGATGAAAGGCTACTACAACAGACCAGATGAAACAGCTAAAGTCCTGAATGCAGAAGGTTGGTTAGCTACTGGTGATATAGCCCGTATGGACGCCGACGGTTTCTTCTACATAGTGGATCGTAAAAAGGACATGATTTTAGTCTCAGGCTTTAACGTTTATCCGAACGAGATTGAAGAAGTCGTGGCGATGAACGACAAGGTGCTGGAAGTGGCAGCTATTGGTGTGCCAAACGAAGCGACCGGCGAAGCTGTGAAGATTTTTGTGGTGAAAAAAGATCAAAGCCTGACGGATGTTGAATTAATTCAACACTGTAAGGAACGTTTGACGGGCTATAAAGTGCCAAAGCTGGTAGAATTCCGCACTGAATTGCCAAAAACCAATGTGGGTAAAATCTTAAGGCGGGAGCTGAAAGGTTAAACCAGAAAAAACCGGCTTTGGCCGGTTTTTTTTAACTTCAATTTTGCTCAGAGAATCAGACAGAGTCAATCAAGGATCACCTATGATGTATCAGCTTATAACCTCATCTTCCGCTTTAGCCGCTTATTGTACGCAAGCCGCCAGTGCTGAGGTATTAGCTGTTGATACTGAATTTGTCCGTCAGACGACGCTGAGCCCAAAACTTGGCCTGATCCAGCTGTTTGATGGTAAACAACTGGCGCTGGTTGACCCTTTGGTTATTGATGACTGGAGCTCGTTGCAGCAGTTATTTGCTAATCCTGCTGTTTGCAAAGTGGTGCATTCCTGCAATGAAGATTTGGAAGCTTTGGCCACAAAAAATTTGTTGCCGCTGTTGCCTCTTATCGACACTCAACTGGCTGCCGAGCTGGTAGGTTGGGGCGGCAGTCAGGGCTATGCAAAGCTGGTACAAAAGGTCTGTGCTATTGAACTGGATAAAAGTGAGTCCAGAACTGACTGGATAGCACGGCCTTTATCTGCATTGCAGCTGGATTATGCCGCTAAAGATGTAGAACATTTATTGGATCTGTATCAGGCGCTGAAAACTGAGCTGGTGGCCAAAGGCCATTACGAGTTGTTGCGTGCCGAAGGTGAACATTTAATAACACGCCGCAGTTTTGCTTTACCTTTGGCATTTCGTCATCTGGAGCTGAAAAACAGCAATCTGCTGGCCCCCCGTGAACTGGCTATTTTGCGTGAACTGGTGATTTGGCGTCAGGAGTACGCCCAGCAGCACGATATGGCTTTGGGGTTTATCTTCAAAGATCATCATTTATTGGATATTGCCAAACGCCGTCCCGGCAGTCTGGAGTCGATGTTTAACATTCCTGAATTACCTGGCCGGGAAGTACGTCGCCATGGCAAAACAATTCTGGCTTTAATTGAAAAAGCCAAGGCCCTGCCACTGGAATTATGTCCTGCACCTTTTTATCACACTGATGTATTTCAGGGATTTAAAGAAGAAATGCAAAAAATCACCGACGCCATTAAAGCCGCAGCCAGAGAGTCCGGCATTCCTGCGGAATTTATGGCGGTACGACGCCAGAGTACAGAGTACTTTAACTGGTGTTGGCGGGTCAGTGATGAAGACAGAGCAGCATTACCTGTCCCAGAGTTTTTACGGGGATGGCGCCGTGACGTGCTTGTCAGACACCTGCCTGTTCCTGCTCATGTGCAGTCACTGATCTAAAGTCTGTGTGATTTCGTAATACGGCACTTTTTAACTTTGGTTTAGCGCATTTTTTCGGCTAAACCCTGCTATTTTTTGCAGAAATCTGCACTGATCGTCCGAAAACACATTCTCGTAACCCTTTTGCTACATCAACAATCAAAAGGGTAAAAAAATGATCAAATTGACAATGAAGTCGCTCGCAATGGGCGCAGCCTTTTTATTGATCGGTTGTAACGATTCCGACAATAACCTGCCTGCTGTACCTGAAAAGCCTTCCAGTGTTTCAGTGAAGCTGGTGCATGCGGTGTCAGATGCACCTGATGTATCTGTCAGTCGTTCCGCTGGTGTCGTCATATCAAACTTAGCTTTTGGTAACGCTGCCAATGCGTTGGTGGCCAGCCCGGGTAATTTTGCCGTGGCTGTGGACGCCAAATTGCCAGGCAATGCTGTGGCAAGGGTGATACCTGAAACGACGCTGGCGCTGGCCGAAGCCACAGATTACGTGGTATTTGCTGCTGGTAAAGCCGCAGACAGCAGCATTGAACCTATAGTAGTGTCCTTTCCTCAAACTGCGGTCAGCAGTGGCAATGTGCGCTTGCGTGTAGTGCATGCCGCAGCCTCAGCGCCGACAGTGGACGTACACTTAACGGCTCCTGCCGCTGAATTATCAGCAGGCACAGTAGCCGCAACTCTTGAATTTACCGACGCTACAGGCGATGTAACTGTCCCAGCGGGGGATTACAGAGTACGTATCACTCCGGCTGGCAACCTGACTACTGTAGTGTATGACTCCGGCACTGTAACTTTAACTCCGGCGTCAGACTTAACCATAGCTGCATTGGACAACCGTTTTGCCGGACCTTCGCCCGTTTCCCTGCTGGCCTTAGTGCAGGGCGGTAATACCAGTCTGGAGTTGTTGGATCAAGGCTCTGTGTCTGCGGTACGGGTGGTGCATGATGTGTCTGATGCCCCTGCTGTTGATGTCCTGGTCAACGATGCAGAAGCTATTAATGCATTGGCTTTCCCAAACTTTACAGACTACGCAGAGCTTGAGCCTGACACCTACAATGTCAAAGTGGCAGCTGATGCGGACAACTCAGTGGTCGTGATCAATGCTGATCTGGAGTTAGAAGCCGGAGCTTATTACACAGTGCACGCTGTAGGTTCGTTGACTGAAGACAGCATTGAGCCTTTGGTGGTGATGGATAATCCACGCCGTATTGCAACAGCTGCACAACTTCGTGTGATCCATGGATCCAGTCTGGCTGGTCCTGTTGATGTGTATCTGACGGCGACTTCTGATATTTCAGCAGCCACAGCCGCGCTGAGTAATGTGCCTTTTAAAGCTGATTCTGGTTATGTGCAGGTGCCAGCGGGTGATTATTTTGTCACTGTGACACCAACAGGCAGTAAAACTGCGGCTATAGGTCCTGTGGCTGTCAGCTTAGAGGCTAACAAAATTTATACTGCTGTAGCCCGGGATGGCGAGGGATTAACTGCGGATCTGGGTTTGATCCTGCTGGATGACTTTAACGAATAATTAAGACAGATAAAAATTTGGGTCAGAGTAAAATTAAATCCCGGATTTAATTTTACTCTGACCCGAATTAAGTCGTTACTTCTTATCGTCTGGGAAAGTGACGTTCAACTCTAGTACAGAAAGTTGATCCGAGCTTTTCTCCAGCGAGACTGACACCTGATCGTCCGCTATATCGACGTATTTGCGGATCACGGCCAGAATATCGCGTTCCAGCTGCGGCAAATAATCCGGGCTGTTGCGGCGATTACGTTCATGAGCAACGATAATTTGTAACCGCTCCTTGGCAGTTGAAGCGGTATTTTTTTTCGTTGAACGGAAATAATCCAATAACGACATGCGCTTAGCCTCCAAAAATACGTTTCAGCAAGCCTTTTTTCTCCACATTCAGGAAACGGAAAGGCACGTCTTCGCCAAGCAGGCGGGCGACAGTATCTAAATAGGCCTGACCAGCATCGCTTTCTTCATCCAGAATAACCGGAGTACCGGAGTTTGATGCATTTAATACGGCCTGAGATTCAGGGATCACACCCAGCAGTTTAATCGCCAGAATTTCACCCACGTCTTCCACACTCAACATTTCGCCTTTGACGACACGCTCAGGGTTGTAGCGTGTTAACAGCAAGTGTTCTTTAATGCCTGGCAAACCTTGCTCAGCGCGACGTGATTTGCTGCTCAGCATGCCTAAAATACGGTCTGAGTCACGCACCGAAGATACTTCAGGGTTAGTCACTACTACAGCTTCATCCGCGAAATACAAGGCCATCATAGCGCCAGACTCG
Organism: uncultured Rheinheimera sp.; assembly: GCA_966244125.1. Taxonomy (GTDB): domain Bacteria; phylum Pseudomonadota; class Gammaproteobacteria; order Enterobacterales; family Alteromonadaceae; genus Pararheinheimera. The sequence goes on along the minus strand of CBIMJC010000154.1, from coordinate 1,588 downwards.
ATACCTGCAGGAGAGTCGCAGATGATGTAATCAAATTCTTCCGCTAATTCATTCAGAATGCGTTCTACGCCTTCTTTGCTCAACGCATCTTTATCGCGGGTTTGAGAGGCTGGCAGAATAAAGAGGGTTTCGATACGTTTATCTTTGATCAAAGCCTGTTTTAAATTGGCTTCACCATTAATCACGTTGACGAAGTCGTAGACCACACGGCGTTCGCAGCCCATGATTAAATCCAGGTTTCGCAGACCAATATCAAAATCTATGATGACAGTTTTAAAACCGCGCATGGCGATCCCTGTACCAATAGCCGCGCTTGACGTAGTTTTGCCTACGCCACCTTTACCTGATGTAACAACAATGATTTTTGCCATCGCAAAATATCCTTAAAGCAAATCTGCTAAAACCAACTTATCGTCCTGCAACCCAATGCAAGCCGACTTACCCCAATATGCGCCTTGCAGACTGTCACTGAGCCAGTAACTTCCGGCTATGGAGATCAGTTCAGCTTCCAGCTTGTGACAAAACACGCGTTTTTGATTATCTCCGGCAGCGCCTGCTATGGCTTTACCACGCAGCGTACCGTAAATATGTATATTTCCATCGGCTATGACTTCAGCGCCGGCACCTACCGTACCACGGATCACTAAATCTGCACCTTTGGCATAAATTTGTTGGCCAGAGCGAATATTTTGCTCCACCACTTTGGTTTCCATCACAGGAGCTGCAATAACTGCTTCTGCTTTGGTCTCTTTTTCTTTGTTTTCTTTAGCCGGTGTTTTGCTTTTACTCAGTTGTAATGAAGCTAAACCTGCAGCCTGAGCCACTTTTTTTAGTTCAGCTGATGCACCACATACACCCACTAACACCAGCTCAAGCTCTTTAAATACTTGAGCAATAGCTTCAAAATCAGGAGCTTGAGTAACAGACTCGACATTAATCACCACTGGTGCGCGGTAAAAAAAGGCAGGAGCTTGCGCCAGTTTTTGTTGCAGTTGAGTTTTTACGGCAGCTGCAGACAGATCCTGACAATACAATACAGACAGTGGAAACAAACTGCCTTTTAATTCAAAGGAATGATCAGACATAGCTCAAAATGCGCACTTTATTATTTGTTTAATGACGGCAAAAATTCGTGTCAGCCTTTATTTGCTTGGTACGCAAGGCTGGTGCTTCATGTTATAGTTTGCGCCCCTGTTAGGCAAGTTAGTCAGAGTAGTTTTTGTCCTATGTTATGTGTTGTTTATAAAAGTCCGAAGCTGGACCAAACCTATTTGTATGTATTGCACCGCGATGACTTTAGCGCTGTACCTGAAGCCTTACTAAAAACCTTTGGTCAACCACAACTGGTGACGCTGATTAATCTGGCAACCAAAAGCAAATTAGCCCATGCAGATATCAATAAGGTCAGGCAGCAACTGACAGAGCAGGGCTTTTATTTACAATTGCCTCCGCCGCCTGAAGACTTACTTAAAGCGCACAAAGAGAGCCTGCAACACAAGGAGTAGCAGATGAAGTTGACTCAAATTTCAGTGATTGTGATCAGTGGTTTATTGTTGTCCTGTACCAGCACTGTAGCGAGCAAAGTTCA
>CBIMJC010000153.1:0-9622 GCA_966244125.1 uncultured Rheinheimera sp. | reverse complement strand
CTTATAGAAGCCACCGCTACGACGGTGCCCAACCCTATCGCAAGAGAGAAGGAATCTGCCGCTATGCTTATCTTTTTTGTCAGTATTGCCATACTGATCCTCGGTTATAAATTCTACAGCCCCTTTGTTGAAAAACAGGCGGGCATAGATCCAACAGCTGTTACACCTCAGGAGCGTTTTAACGAAGGTGTGGATTATGTAGCCATCAGCCCTTTTAAAGCGTTTTTAATTCAGTTTTTAAATGTCGCAGGGGTGGGGCCTATTTTTGGCCCTATTCTGGGTGCTGTGTATGGTCCTGTGGCTTTGGTCTGGATTGTGATTGGCAATATTATAGGTGGGGCAGTGCACGACTATTTCTCTGGTGTGATGAGCATCAAAGAAGACGGCAAAAGTTTACCCGAAATAGCAGGCCATTATTACAACATTGTGTTTAAAGGTTTTATGCTGGTCTTTACCGCCATGCTGCTGTTTTTTGTTGGTGTGGTTTTTATTATGAGCCCGGCCGGGCTGTTAAGTAATTTGTCGTATTTTGAAGGCACTTTTTTAGCCGGTAATACCTTTTGGGTGTTGGTGATCCTGCTGTATTACTTCCTCGCCACTTTGCTGCCTATCGACAAAATCATCACTAAACTGTATCCGGCTTTTGGTGTGCTGATGATCGTTATGACGACTTTAATAGCGGCTGCTTTGTTAATGGAAGCGCCACATTTACCTGCGGTCACTGATATTTTTGCTTATTTTGAAGGCCACCATGAACATGATTTTTTAACGCCCAATCCGGATGGAGCCCCCATCTGGCCTTTACTGTTTTTAACTATCACCTGTGGTGCTATCAGCGGTTTTCACTCGACTCAGGCGCCTATTATTGCCCGTTGTTTAACCAACGAAAAATACGTCCGGCCTGTGTATTACGGCGCTATGGTGTGTGAAGGCATAGTGGCTTGTGTCTGGGCTTTGGCCGGTATTGCCGCTTTTCCTGGCGGTTATGTTGAGTTAAAAGCCATGTTGGCTCAGGGCGGTCCGGGTTTAGTGGTCAATCATATTGCCACCAGCTATCTGGGCGTGTTTGGTGGTGTCATGGCGATACTGGCGGTTGCTGTATTTCCTATTACCTCGGGTGATACCGCCTTTCGCTCGCTGCGTTTAACCATAGTGGATGCTTTTGCTATTCCACAAAGTCTGCGCAACAGACTGTTATTGTCAGTGCCTATTCTGGCTATTGCTTACCTTATGACCTTGCTGGATTTTTCACTGATTTGGCGGTATTTCGCGTTTTCTAATATGTTGTTATCCACCAGCGTATTGTGGCTGGCAACCAAGTACTTACTTGACCGCGGCACTTTCCACTGGGTTGTCAGTATTCCTGCCGTCATAGGTACCAGTATGACAGTGGCTTATATTGCCACTGCTGGTATAGGTCTGAACCTACCTATGGACTACAGTAAACCTATAGGTGTGGTCGTAGCCGTCATAGGTTTGATTGGGCTGGTGATGGCGCATGGTAAACGAGCTGCGCCCGTTGTGTAAGCTAATCTATCTCTGAACAAAACAGCGGGCTAGCCCGCTGTTTTGTTCAGACTACTGATCTTCTGTTAACGCATCCACCGCAGTTTGTGCCAAATCAGCCCAGATAGGGCTCTGCCATTCCTGCAAGTAACGGCCAAACTGCCGTTTTGTAGATAAAATTGGGAATTTATCAGACAAAGGCTCATCCAGCATGGCTTTGCAGTGCTGCACAATAGTCTGCTGAAGAGCCTTCAGGTCTGCTTTATCCGGATGATAAACCGCATTCAGTAAGGTCAGTTCTGCCAGAGTCGCCAGCACATAGACTTTGTCTTTGCCTGAGCTCAGACTCAGTTTCCAGCTGGTCATTTCAAGCGCTGCACACCAGGTGGTGCCGTATTTTTCAGAGAGTTTTTGTAAACCCGCTGCATCGTCTGTTCTGTTACGAATAGCGATCACGGACAGGTATTGGGTCAGCAGCCAGTGGTTGGATTGATCGATGTTCCAGGCGGCCTGATAAAACTCAAAACAGCTTTTGTAAGCCTGATCCGCTTCTTTTCCTGCACCTATTAAATCCAGAGCTATGCCAATACGTTTTTCGCTGGCTGCACTTAACCCCAGGCGCATCGACCATTCTTCTTTGGTTAAATGATCATGAGGCTCGTCACGCCACTCTTTCAGCTCCTGCCGTATCGCTTCGGACAAAGCCGTCAGCTCTTCATGCAGATCTGTCCGTTGCTCTGCTCGGGCTAAATCCTGAGTAATGGTTTTCACCAGCTCATCTATGCGGTCAAACTTCACTTCAATTTTGCGCTGGGTTTGGCTGGCATGGAATTGTTGCACCTGCACCGCAAAATCAGCCGGAACAGTCGCATAAGCCACTATGCTGGCCCAATCGTGAGTTTCAGGGGCGTCAGTGCGTAACCGCTGGCGTAATTCGTGTAATACCCAACGTGGATCATCGCCTTTGAGTAAACCGCTGTACAGCACTTTGGCGGCTATGGCGGATGCTTTCATCCAGAGTGGGAACTGGGAGGCGATCACCCAGGGAATACCTGAGCTATTGAGTTCATGCGCTATGCTGCCGCCTGGTGTCAGTACTGAGTTGATATTGCCTGAATCACAGGTAGCTAAGGTGACTACAGTGGGGCGGCAGTGGGTGGTGCCTAACGCATCGTTAGCCGTCAGAGCCATCGCCAGTCGTTCTCCGTCGACCACATCCACTTGATCCGGGCCTACTTCGCTGCATAAAGCCACACCATAATGCTCGTCACCGGACTGCTGATAAGGGGCGCCATGAGCCAGAATATGAATATGAGTAAACTCTTCTGTGGCACATAAAGTGCGCAGTTGCTCAAGAGTCGCTTGTGGTAACACTGTCAGCAGTTTTTTCACTTCGCTGATACGCTGTTCCGGGCTGTCTTTGAGTTTTACCCAGGGCTCTATGGCTTCACGCAGCGCTTGTAAATGTGATTGGGACGGCACATAACTGCCGGCTGGCGCTGCAAAAGCAAACAGAATTTTCGGCGGTCTGGCCCAATTCAAAGGTAAAGGCCGGCCACGACGTACTTCGCGGGTAATGGAGATTGGAGTACGCATCTGTAAAAACAATGGGGCTCCAGTGCCGGGAAAACCATCTGCTGCAATAGCGGCTTCAAAAGGCAATAAACCTAATTCAAAAGCCGACATCGACAAACTTAAATGCACCAGACTGCCTTTTTCCGCCGCCGCTGCACCCAGTTCGGAAATCAGTGCCGGTACTTCTGCAAAAATACGACCCAGACTTTCGCCTATATCGCGCAGTTCTGCCTGGCGCTGATCGTCCGTAGCCGGATCTTTATCCAGTGGGTACTTCAGCCGTTTTAACCGCATCAGCAACTGGCGGTGTTCAAAGGGGATATTGAGGGTCACAGGACCATCTGAACCACAAAGCGCAATGTAATTGGTTAAAGGCGACAATAACTGATTGTGAGTGGGGCCTGCTCTTAACAGTTCAAGCTTTACGCTGCGAATTTCTGTGCTTTGCGCTTTCATGTTAAGACCTCTCAAATTGTTTGATAATTTGCGGCTCGCCCGTGCCATCCCCCAGCACATGAGTCAGGCTGCCTATAGTGCCAGTGGCAGTTTTTTTAATAGAGACGGCGCTGGTTTGATTCATTACAAAAGGTTTGCCGGCAAAACTGGCGTTGTCGATGCTTTCCATTTTGCCGTCGATCAGGATGTTATAAACCGGCAGGAAAGATGCCTGATCTTTAAGCATATCCGGCGTAAAACTCAGCAAGCGGATCCAGGTGCCGCAGTTAAAATAATAACGGCCAGATCCCATGTCGATGGCGCGTTCCAGATGGGTGTGGCCTGTAACTATAAAGTCGATGCTATTGCCAACTGCTGCAGTCACTTCTTTGTAAGTGTCGTCTTTGTCATTGATATCAAAGGTTTTATCGCCGGATAACCAGTCTTTCATCGCACGGCGCAAGGCTTCATCTTTGGGAATATTGCGGATCCAGCCGGTTAAACGGTCAAAAATCAGCTGACCAGTGCCCAATTGTCCATCCTGTTCAAACAGCTGAGCATTAGGAGTGCCAAGGTTTTGTTCGGCTTGCAGCAACATAGCATCCACCGTCTGACTGTCGGCACTGGCGTAAGTTCTCATGCCCTGAGTCAGGTTGCTGCCAAGCACTTGTGTCAATGCAGGTGGGCTGGCACTTTGTTCTTCATGGGTCTGAAAACCATCCATCGATAAGCGTTGATTGACTTGTCCGCCGTCTACTGTTTTTCGTCCGACAATAGATAATAAATCGCCGATTTTTTTCGCCTGTGATGGGTCCAGCACTACTAAAGTGCCGACAGCGGCCTGAGTTTCAGGTTTGAGCAGGTCAATCCATTTGTACTTTTCTTTGACCTGATTCATTACCTCTTTCACCATGCGGGTACCGGCATTGGGTGTCCATTCCTGCTGGGTCAGAGTGCGGCCCGCATTCAGGCGTCGGCCCACTTTGGCCAGATCTTCGTATCTGTTGAAATTCCAGGGGTCGACCTCATTACCATGGGTGCAGTAGACAGTAGCGCCACCTACAGTGCAGCTAAAGCCGGCACCTATAGTGGAAAACTCAATGCGGGCACGTTTTTGTGGATTATCCCCGGCCAGTCGCTGTTGGATCAGGCGTTGCACTACGGGAAAAGAGATCTCCACATCGTGATTGCCAATAATAAACACCAGGGTGCGGCCTTCCAGCGCGACAAAATCCGCCAATGCGGCCCAAATGCCGGAGAAGGATGGATTCGCCATAATACTGCTGACCACTTCAACAGCCCTGTCGACCATAATGTAATCAGAAGATTTTTCAGCCAAAGTGTCAAACACATCACCGTTGAGTACCAAAGCGACCTGACCTGCAGGGTTTTGTTTGCCTACCCACTGAATATAACCAGCCAGTCTTTTGGTTTCGCGCAGCACCTGAAAACTGGGTTCAGCGCCGCCCATATGGATATCGGAAATGACATGCACTTCATCATAAGCAGGAAAATTGCTCATTGGAGTTAACCTCGTTAAAAGGTGCAGAGCAGCAGTGCTGCTCTGTAGATTAAAAAGTTGGCGAAACAGAGAACGCAACCATTCGCTCATCTGCTGAGCCTTGTCACAGATCTGCTGTGGGGGCTATACCTGTAATACCTTCGGCCACCCGTTCTGATACAGCACTGATGGTCGCTATTGGGTTAGCCCCTACAGCAGTGGGCAATAAGGAACCGTCTGCCACATACAAACCACTGTAACCAAACACCTGACCAAAAGTTGCCAGTTCCGCACTGGTCACCCCTTGCTCCGGGCTATCTGCTAAACGACAGCCCCCCAGCGAATGCACAGTGACATTACGCCGCATAGGCCAGAGCCAGTTCGGCATAGGAATAAAAGCTTTGCCACCACACCATTGTTTAAAGCGCTCGCCTGTGTCCAGAATGGCCTTGTACAAGGACATACTGTTTTTATAAGGCCATTTCAGATGCAAATAGCCGTCTTTATTCAGTGTCATTACACCGTCACCTTTATCCAGCCCCATACACAGCAGGACGCTGGTGTTGTAGGACAAGTCGTTTTTCAGTAATGAACTTAAGGCATAACCTAAATGCCCTGTACTGATACCATGCACAAAGCGGGCAAAAGCCAGACGTATGGTGCGTACCAAAGCCTGCAGCTTGGAGGCGCCGGGTTTAACCCCTTCGGTATACCAGGCGGCAAAGTTTGGATAGCTGGCATCTTCCAGAATAAAAGCTTTGTCGCGGTCGAAGTTTTTAAACAGGTTGTAATCTGTGCCCTGGGTGATCACAGGGCCATAGTTGGGGTCTGCCGGCTTGTCACCTGCAATAACAAAAGATAAAAAATCGCCATTGCCGGAAAAATGCCGGCCCAATTGCTGGCTGATATTGGGTAAGGTTTTATACAGATCGCGACAGCGCATCAACAGCTCGTTGGTGCCTAAAGTTCCGGCCGACACCACCACACGGCGGGTCAGGGCACTGCATTCTTTATGGGCATCTTTTAAATCCTGCCAGTAGACCCGGTAACCAAATTCACCATTCATGGCCGGGTTATCCTGACCTGTAGCATCGATGGGCACTATTTTTTGCGCCAGCACCTGAGTGTGAATATGGGCCTGATACCTGTGTTCGGCGACATATAAGTAGTTTAAATCCAGCGTATTTTTTGAATGGGTATTGCAGCCGACATCACATTCAGCGCAGTAAACACAGGAGGTTTGTACTGCGCCATAACGGTTTTTTTCCTGCACCCCTATAGGCGTTGGATTGTCAAAATCGTTGCCAAAAAACACATTGATATCCAACAGCTGAGAGTCGTGGCCATCGGCTTTGGCAAAGTTCTGAAATAAACCGGTGCGGATAATTTTGCGTCTCGGATCGTCATTTTGTGGTACAGGCCGCGCCCCCAGCACTTGTTTGGCGATGGCGTAATAAGGTTGCAGCACGTCTTTTTTGGCGTTAGCTGGCCAGTTGTGGTCAAAGACTTCATCCGGTGGTTGTAAAAACACGTTGGCATAAATTAACGAGCCACCCCCTAAGCCAGCGCTGATGACGGCATCCATATGATCAAAATTACGGATATCAAATAAACCGTGGCTTTCTTCACCTTGCAGTTTTTCCGGCATGTCGCGTTTTTCCTGCGGCAGGTTCCAGAAATTACGCGCCATATCGTGAGGAGAGCGGGCAAAGGATCCCATAGGGTATCTTTTGCCGCGTTCGAGTAATAACACTTGTCCCGGCCATTTTTTTGATAAGCGGCAGGTGTTGATCGAGCCACCAAAACCACTGCCAATCACTATGGCTTCATACTCATATTGAATATCCATCTTGTTGCTTCCTGTAGGCCAGCTCTGCATCCGGCCTTTTTTTGTTTTTGGTTAGTGTTTAACTTTGTGGCTGACATAAGTGGCCCATAACTGACGGGCAAAAAAGCCGGTAAAGGCATTGATGGTTTTGACTTTGGAGCTAAAGCCATCGGCTTTGGTGACTGTGACAGTGGACAGCAACTTCAACAGATCAATAGCGCCAAGGCTTAAGGTACCGGCTCCTATCACAGGCCCAGATTTGTCAGAGCCCTGATGCAACTGGGTATAAAGTGTGGTGGTTTCAGGCCAGAGTTTAAAAATGGAACCTTGCCGTACTTCTTTGCGGCCAGCCAGATAATAAGACTGACCCTGATGTTCAAAGGCCAGCTCGTACACCATCAGAGTAAGTTTTGCATCGTCCGTTGGTTTAAACAGGTTAAACACACCACTGTGCGCCTCAATACCCATACCTAAAGGTGGAAAATCTATAGTGCCAATCAGGGTGCCTGTGTGCTCTGGATCGCTGATAAAATCTGTCATTGTTGTGATACCTACAGTGGCGTGCATCGCAAGTTCAGTGCCTGCCTGCTGGCCTTTATGCAGACCATCAGTCGGGTCTGTCGCGTCCAGTGAAAAACCACCTTTCATGGTTTCTTTAAATTGAAGACCGGTTTTTTCTGCTGTCATTTTTAGGATCTCTGGCTCTAAGGGGACTCCCGCAGGAGTCATAAAGTGAAAGTAAGTCGTGGCATCGCTCCGGCCCCTCTCAATCAGTTCTGCATGGCTGATAGCGCCTGTGTACAAAGCTGAATCCAGGGGTAAGGGGTGAGCAGGTTTAATCAGATGCAAGGTGATGGGCTTTTGATGGCCATAAGGTTGTTCGCCTTTTTCAATACGCTGATTCAGCTCAGCGATAAGGCGTAATTCTTTAATTAAAGCGCCGTTGGCACTCATTTCCAGCATTTGCACATAGGCATTCAGCGGACCACTGCGATAGGCGGGAATATTACCCATCACCCAGACCAGCCAGAGCTCATTCGCGCCTGCTTTGACTGTATCCAGCAGGTTGGCGTCCTGAATAAATCCGGAATCCAGATACAAAGTGCCGTCGATATCGACAGGTGGCATAGTGGCGGGCAGAGACATACCGGCTATCAGATGATCTTCCGTCAGTTCTGTATGTTGGGTGACCTGATTAGTTTTCATGGCAAAATTGCACATATTAAAACTGGCTTTAACGCCTGTGGCTGCGCGGATTTTGTCAAAATTGATACCCAGGTGCGGGTAGACTTTACGCCGAAAAGCTTTGCTGGAACTGGCCGCGACAAAACAACCTGGCCAGAGGTAATTCAAAAGCGGCATAAAGGAAAAAGTGCTGCGCATTGTTAAGCTTTGCCAGCGCTCGCAAATTTCAGTGCTGGTTAAACCCGACAGCAGCATAGCCAGATTCAGCGAACCACCGGATGTGCCATCCATATGCGAAAAGGTCAGGCCACGCTTAAACAGCTCATCCATCACCCCAGCGGCATAAGACAAACGTAAACCCCCGCCCGGTAAAATCAGCGCTCTTTTTACACCAGTCTCGTCAGCTGCAACTTCTGCTGCAGCACCTTGTGGGATGTGGGCCTGAACCGACATTTATGAATTGTCCCCGGAATCCGGCGGAATAGGGGCTGTAGGCGGTGGTAACCAGGCTTCACTTAAGGTCAGGTTGATCACTGATTCAAAACCTTCAGGCGCGACCTTAGGCAACTGCTCAAAATCGAGGAACCAGCTTTCGATATGATCGTCCAGCACACCACCTATGGACGGCAAAAATATCGTGGCTATCGCCTTACCAATATTTAACTGTTTTAACGCCTGCAGGCGGGGGTGATCGCCAATCACAAAACGGGCTTTGGCTTTGCTGAATAGATTCAAACCTGCCCTGGCATTGAGGAAAATATCAGATTTCATCAACATGCCACGAAAGGAGCAGTAGTTAGAGGCTTTGGTTTTAATTGGTAGCCAGGCGCTGGCAGGTTTATCTATTTCAATATAAGTCACCAGTTTTCCGTCCAGATCATACTGGCTGCTGACTTTATCCTCAGTGATTAAAAAGTTCAGGCTGCCCTGATGTTTTGGCATACCCCAAATCCCTTTGCCGCCTTTGACCGACACTTCGGACGATACAGGTAAATCCACCACATACTGGCCGGTTTTAAACCAGTTCATAAAAAGGGCGGGCAAGAGTCGTGGCGCAGGTTTTTCGCCGTGGGTACAACCTATGGCGATACTGTATTCAACGTATTTGCCAATGGGAGTGTCGCGGTAATCAATCACTGTGACTATCAGTAAAGCCGAGTTCCAGAGCCGCAGCGGATGAATACCCGAGGGTAAAAAATCTTTGGCTTTTTCTGCATCTATAGGAAAAACGGCCATCAGTGCCGGTGAATTCACCGCCGACACAGGCAATTTAAATGGGATCCCATCCACCAGCGAAAACCTGTTGGTGTAATTTTTTATCCGCTTTGGTAAACCAAACATAAAACACTCCCTCATTATTATTTGTTTTGGCAGCACAGAACACAGGCCCGTTTTAGCTTTTATTCAGCTCTGCAATAATTAGCGGAAAGGTATCCACTGCCGCATTTTTTCCCATAAAAACATCAAGATGGCCGTATTCAGGCAACAAATGCAGACTGTGGTAATCCGGCCTTAAGGCATTAAAATAATTAAAACTCTGGATCTGGCTTTGCGGTAAAAAACACAGGTTTTTTTCGCCACTGAAAAAGGCA
>CBIMJC010000152.1:0-9699 GCA_966244125.1 uncultured Rheinheimera sp. | reverse complement strand
GGGCACAGCCAGAGTTTTTTGCATCAGCAGACTGTTAAAACCAGTGCAGTCGACAAATAAGTCGGCACTGATCACGCGGCCGTCGCTGCAAATCAGTTCTTTAATACGGCCATCCTGCTCCTGAGTCACGGCCTCTATGGTCAGTGGCAGGTGGCTGACACCAAGCTGCAGTGCTTTAGTCCGTAAAAACTGGCCGAGCAAGGCAGAGTCAAAGTGATAGCCGTATTCAATACGAAACGGAAAATGTGCCGGTGTAACAGGAGCTTTGCCTGCACTCGCCAGATAACTATTAAAGAAAAACTTGTCCGGGCTGGTTTCAAAGGCCAGCCCCATACGCCTGCTAAAGCAGTTGGAATAAAAGGCTTTTTCGCTAAAAGTGTCGAGCTGCGAAATAAAAGGGTGACTGTAACTGCTGTTGCCTGACGCCGGACTCCAGTTGATAAAACGGATATTGGTTTTATACGTAGCGTTGCAGGCGCTCATCCATTCGCTGTCCGGGATATTGAGCTTTTGGAAAAAGGCTTTCAGGCTGGGGGTTGAACCTTCACCGACGCCAATAATGCCGATATCAGGCGATTCAATCAGGCTGATTTGGGCATCCGGCCAGGCCTGAGCCATTAAGCAGGCTGTCATCCAGCCTGCTGTGCCACCACCTGCAATCAGTATGGAATCTTGTTGCTGCATCTCAGAGCCTTGTGTACAGATCCAAAAATTGGTCGTGGCCTGTTAATTTCTGCAACGGCTGCTGTTTGGCCTTGCGGATGTTTTGCATCATCTCCAGCAACAGCTCTTTGGGGTAAGAGCGGGCTGCAGCATGATAATCTGTCGGTACTATGCCCTGGCCTAACATCACCTGCAGCCAGGACGAGTCGCGGAAAATATCATTGGCGTCGTTAAAAATAGCGGCCGTTTCTTTAAACAAAGCCAGCTTTTGCTCCAGCCGGTGCGGAATCGCCATCTGGCGCATATCACGCCAGAAGTCGGAGTCGTCACGTTGGTTGACGTGATAATGCAAAATAATAAAGTCGCGGATAGTTTCAAATTCATCTTTGGATTCAGCGTTATAAGCCTTCACTTGCGCTTCGCTGATACCACGGTTCGGGAACATTTTCATCAGCCGCACTATGGCCGATTGGATCAGATGAATACTGGTGGATTCCAGGGGTTCCAGAAAACCGCTGGCTAAACCAACAGCCACCACGTTTTTATGCCATTGCTCTGTGGTGCGGCCTGTTTCAAAGTTGATTTTTTTCGGTTCAGCCAGAGCTTTGGAGTCGAGATTATTCATCAGCGTCTGATAAGCCTGGTCGTCGCTTAAATAGTTGGAACTATAGACAATGCCGTTGCCATTACGGTGCGTCAGCGGAATGCGCCATTGCCAGCCTGCTTTGTGCGCTATGCTGCGGGTGTAGGGCAGGGTCTGCTCAAAACGCTCAGTCGGCACAGCCAAAGCGCTGTTGGCGGGTAAATAGTGATCCCAGTGTTCATAGGCCACCCCCAAAGTTTTACGTATTAACAGGCCACGTAAGCCGGTACAGTCGATAAATAAATCTCCGGCAATTTCACGGCCATCTTTGAGCTGCAAAGCCTGGACAAAGCCGGTTTCAGGGTTTTGCCTGACATGTTCAATCAAGCCTTCGGTGCGGACAACGCCCGCCTGTTCTGCCAGTTTGCGCAGGTATTTGCCATACAAAGCCGAGTCAAAATGATAGGCATAAGGCATATCGTACACAGGGTTAGGGGTTTTGATTTTGTTAAATTTGCCTTGCTCGCAGCACAGGTAATTTAAGTCAAAGTCCCATAAGGACTCCGCTAACCCCAGCTCTTTGGCCCTAAGCCAATAATGCTGGAAATTGGTCACGCCCAAAGTGGCGCCGGGAGCTCCGAAGGTATGGTAATAACTTTCACCTTGCACCCGCCAGTTTTCGAATTTGATCGCCAGTTTGATGGTGGCTTTGGTTTCGCGCAGAAATTCTTTTTCATCCAGCCCCAGATACTGATTAAAGATCTGGATAGGCGGAATAGTGGCTTCACCCACCCCAATAATGCCTATGTCTTCGGATTCAACCAGTTCAACAGTCAGAGTGTCGGCAAAGACTTTTTTCAGCAAAGCTGCCGCCATCCAGCCTGCTGTGCCACCTCCTGCTATCACCAGTTTTTTCACTGCTGTTTGCATGCGCTGTCCTTATTGTTGTTATTGATAACGTCTGGCTATAAAAAAGCCCCTGCCAACCATAGGATAGTTCAGGGGCTTGTTTTTGGTCGTCCTGCCGCTCTTAGTAGAAAGAGTAGTTAAAGTTCAGCATATAAGAAGGACCAAACTGGCGGCGGGTGGTGACTATGCCATTGTCATCCACTGTTTCCTCATCCACGTCAGTCAGGTTGGTGCCTTGCAAAGATACCCGCAGACCTTCGAGCATATCCCAGGGGCTTTGGGTGAAGTCATAGCTGATTTGAGCATCAACTAAACGCACACCGTTGCGTGACGCTGTCTCAATTTTATTTGAGCCCCCCCTTTGGTAGGTGCTGAAGTCGGAGCGGTCAGTCGCTGCGACCCTGAACTCAAAACCTGCCATTTCATAGTAGGCGGTTAAGGAGTACACGCGGTCAGACTGGCCAGGAATACGGCTGCCATCTTCCAGCTCAGCGTCTATCAATGTGGCTGAAGCGGCTAAACCAAAACCATCCAGACTGTCATGCAACATGCTCAGAGGTGTATTGGCAGTGAATTCCAGACCTTTGACTTTGCCTTTTAAGCCATCTTCAAAAAAGGAGTAGTAGCCATAATCCGGTGGTGTGACTAAATCGCCGGCTGAGTAGGCGATATCGGCAGGGCCATATGTGCCGTCCTGATCGATAATGCGGTCGTGGAAGCCAGGAATAAAGTAGTCGGCTCCGCCATTCGTTTCATCATTGCGGAAATTGATCAGGCTATCGCCATCACGGGTCCAGTTCACCAAATCTTTGTAGAACAGTGCCATAGATACATAACCATCGGTTTCGAAGTAGTTCTCAAAGGACAGGTCAAAGTTATTGGATTCCAGTGGACGCAGCTCTGGGTTACCGGCAAATTTTGACCATGGAGTACCGTAGTTTTCTACATCAGCAATGGTGTTAGGAATGGCAATTAAATCGATGTTTTGATCAAACTTCACAAAACCTGAGGCTTTCATTTGATCAATCCGGGCCCGGCTGATGGTTTTATTGGCTGCGGCACGGACATACTTATTATCACCCACTTCAAAGCTGATGTTTAAGCTGGGCAACACATGGTTGTAGTCAGCGCCATTGGTCACCATACAGTCTGTGTCTATCACTTGATCGCTGTTGGCATCACAGACCGCAAAGTTGGCGCCTACTATGCCAACATAACCGCTGGAGCTTTGCTTAGTTTGAACATACTGCAAGCCAATATTACCGGTATAAGGAATACCTGCAATCTCGTTTTCAAAGTCGCCTTTGATATAAAAAGTCGTGACTTCCTCGTCCACATCGTAGGTGTCACCCAGACGATCCGGCTCCAGTAAACCTGCGTCATTTAAGCTATAAGTGCCATCTCTGTAGGGCGCAAAACCGTCATAAGCCACCACCTGACCAAAACCTGCCCAGCTTAAATCTGCCAGACCATAAACATAAGCCGACGGTATAGCGCTTGAAAACGGATAAGACTCAGCTGTGGCAAAAAAGCCTTTGTTTTCTTTGTCTTTGTAGCGGTCGCTGTAATTGACACCTAAAGTGACTTTACTGATGTAAAAATCTTCAATTAATCCAACAGTTTCAAGGCGATAGGTTTTTAATTCTTCAGTAAAGTCGGCATAGTTCAGGAAACCGTCCTGGGCGTTAAAGTAGCTGAATGGGTCGCCGTTGGCCTGTAATACGTCAGTGGTAAATTGATCCGCTAAATTCGCCATACCACCGCCCCAGACCTGAGGACCTGTCAGTTGCAATAAGGCAGGATCTGCAAAGGCTTCCAGGCCGGATGAACCCGTAAAGAAAATACCATCAGGGGTCATCACAAATTCCCGACTGCCCAACTGTGACGAGTCCAGAGCGCCTGAACGTGCTAAACCTGCATAAGATTCACCACGGGAGTCATGTTTTTCTGATTCACTGGAGGCGACGTCTAACTCAACCGACCAGTTGTCATTCAGTTGATACTCCAGATTCAGACCAAACACCTGCAGCTTGCCGTCTTTTTGCAGCGGATCTGTACGAAGTACCGGATTGGCATTGATTTGAGTACCTGTGGAATTGGCACCTGAACCTGTGACATTGGCAGAGGAGAAGGGTTCGATAAAACCCCGTAATACACCTGAGTCTGAATAGTCGATATCCAAAGCATCGAGCGTAATATCCAGCTTATCGTTAGGGCGGAATTCTAATACGGCAGAAATAGTGTCCCTTTCCAGCTCAGTGCTGATGGACTGGGTATCCAGACCCGTTGGCAGTAATTGGCCATCGGCATTTTCGCTGTAACCCCAGACACCGTATTTACGCTGATTATTGGGTGACTCAGTGGAAGCGGCGGCAAAAGCCAGACCTATGGTGTCATCAGCAAACTTTTCGACAAAAGATAAAGCCAGACGTTTGCCTTTGTTATCGAATTCCGGGTTGTCTGAGTCGCTTTGGTTGGCTTCGTAGGTACCGTTTAAAGTTAAGCTTTCCTGAGCCTGCAGCGGACGCACTGTACGTAAATCTACTGTACCACCTATACCTTGCACCATCAGAGTCGCATCCGTGGTTTTGAAGATGGTGGCACCCGTCATAATTTCTGACGGGTACAGGTCGTATTCGACACCACGGTTGTCACCTATACCAATCAGCTCACGGCCGTTCAGCGAAGTACCGGTGAAGTCTTCCTTAAAGCCTCGCACTGAAATACCTGAGGTACGGCCACCGACACGTTCACCGGACAAACCAGGTAAACGGGACAAGGATTCTGCGATAGAAGAGTCAGGTAATTTGCCTATGTCTTCAGCAGAGATGGACTCCACAATAGAGGAGTTGCCCATTTTTTCGGCCTGAGCACGGATTAAAGAACCACGAATACCTTTAACTTCAATGATCTCTACTTTTTCGGCTGATTTTTCTGCAGTGGGAGCTGCGTCCTGTGCCAGGGCTAAACCTGAGCTCAGAGCTGAAGAAACGGCCAAAGATAACAAGGCGGGTTTAAATAGCTGTCTGTTCATATCGAATTATCCTGTTGTCAACTTATGGTGCATCACAATGTTTTTATTATCTGTACAGCAATGAGTAGTAAAACTGCTTTAATCATTCAGGGCTTTTCTGCCTTCGGTCTGATGTTGGATGACCCTATGGCTGACAAGCTTAATCGATTAAGTTTGGCGATTTAAAAAAAGCAACTGAATAAAATATCGATATAGAGTTGCTTTGTTTCATCGTCAGATGAACTTTTTTAATTCATCTCTTAATCGTTTTACTTCTGAATTTAACTGATGTCAAGCCTGTGCATAAAATAATCAATCCAGAGGGGGGATGACAGAGGAAAAAGTGCGGCAGAAAAAAATAGCCGGACTAAAAAGTCCGGCTTTGTCTGAACAAAATAAAACGAAGATAATCAGCTTAATAAACGATTTAAAGCGCTAAAACCCTGACGTATGGTTTCGACTCTGTTATCGGTTTGGTCGCGTTCGACAAATGCATGGCGTAAACCTGCGGCTTCGGCTTTGGCAAAGATGGGTTGAAAATCAATCACTCCTTTGCCTACATCGGCAAAACCACCGGCTTTGTCCATATCTTTGACATGCCAAAGCGGGAAACGTCCCGGCTGTTTAGCGAACAGTTCCAACGGACTTAAGCCTGCTTTCACCACCCAGTACAAGTCCAGCTCCATCTGCACCAGTTTGGCGTCCGTCTCGTTCAGCAGCACATCGTAGGGCACCTGATTGGACAACTTCACAAACTCAAAGTCGTGGTTGTGATAAGCCAGCTGCATACCTGCAGAGCGAATTTTTTCACCTGCTTTGTTTAAAAACTCAGCTAAGGCTTTGTATTGGTCAATAGTTTTACGGTCTGTGTCCATCAGGTAAGGCAATACCAGGTACTTGTGACCCACTACTAAAGCTTGCTCTATCACTTTATCCAACTCTTTTTGCATCAGATCCAAAGGGACATGAGCGGATGGAGCACTCAGGCCTTCGTTATCCATGATTTTTTTTAACGCAGCCGGGCTCTGATCGTAATAACCGGCAAATTCAAGCTGGGTATAACCTACACCAGCCACCAGTTTTAAAGTGTCCGCTACACTTTGGGCCATCAGATCCCGCAGAGTATAAAGCTGTAAACCCGGTACTGGTTTGCTAACTGCGGTGCTGTTGTCTGCCGACAATGGCAAAGATGCCATGCCTAAACCTGCGACTCCTAAACCCAGGGCGCTGAGTTTCAGAAATTGTCGCCGCTGTTGATCCGGCACTTGCGGATTTTGTCTAAAGGTCGAGTGGTCGTATGGCATGGCTTGCTCCTGCTTTGGCTCTATGATTGAGGTCAGCCTCTCCCTGCCGGAGCAGGACCTGTGCTGGCACGTTGAATAAGGTCAAAAGGTAAAATGACTTTTGGTGCTTTACCCAGACGACCTTCGAGTAAATCTATTAACAAGCTGACCGCTGTACTGCCAAATTCCTCAGCGGGCTGAGCTATGGTGGTCAGCGGCGGATCGGCAAAGGCGGCAAAAGAAATATCGTCAAAACCGGCCACAGAAATATCAGCAGGGATAACAAGACCTGCTTGCTTAATGCCCTGAATAGCGCCAATGGCCATTTCATCGTTTTCACAAAACAGCGCTGTAGGTGGATTGGGTAAGGCCAATAATTCGATTGCAGCTTTATGGCCGGACTGCAGGCTGAAGTCGCCCGGACAAAGCAGATTTTCATCAAAAGCCACACCGGCAGCATTGAGTGCATCCCTGTATCCGGCCACCCTGTCGCGGGTTAAAGGGCTGCGGGCCGGGCCTTTGATCATTGCAATACGTTTGTGGCCAAGCTGCAGTAAATGTTCAGTCATAGCACAGGCCGCTGCTCTGTTATCCAGCAGCACAGTAGGGCAGGCGATACGGTCTAACACTTCACAGGCATTGACCATAGGCAGCAGGCTGTCTGCTTTCATCTCCAGTTCGGCAAAAGGATTGTGAGCCCGCAGCTGAATTAATCCGTCCGCTTGTGAGGTATGCACCATACGGGCATAACTTTGTTCCATTTCTTCGTCGGCCAGGGTGTTGCACAACAACAATGAATAACCTTTGTCGTGAGCCGCCTGTTGCATGCCACTGATCACCCGGGCAAAAAATACGTTGGCCACTGTTGGCACCAGCACCACCAGATTACGGGTTTTACCCGAACGAAACTTCACTGCCATCAGATTGGGCTTGTAGCCCAGCTGCTTCACTGCGCTCAGCACTTTGGTGCGGGTTTTCAGCGACACCAAATCGGGTTGCTGTAAAGCGCGGGACACTGTGGCTACCGATACACCGGCCAGCTGTGCTACGTCACGAATAGTGGACATGGGCTTGTTTCACTCTAAGAATTTGCTCCGGATTTTATCTGGATATTCAATGCTACGCATCTGTTTACTCTGGCCAGATCCAAATGAAATCAATGATGTAACCGATATCATTTATAAAACAGTTTTCAAAAAATGGGAAGGTTGTTTTAACTAAAAGCTCTGGCTTTATTAGTGCAATTGCTCTTATTTGGTGCGGCGATTTTTAGCTTTTGCGCATTTAAAGTGCGTGATTTGCGACAAATGACGGATTTTCTATTGACGGCATAAAATGTAATCCGTTACATTTTTTACAGTTTCAATTTTTGATCTACAGTCAGACTCTGTCTGTGTTCAAACCACAAGGAATAACCATGAAAGCCCAAGCTAAGCAAAAAATTCGTATGGGTATGGTCGGCGGCGGTGAAGGGGCCTTTATTGGTGCTGTGCATCGCCATGCTGCAGCTTTAGATGGCCAGATAGAACTGGTATGCGGTGCATTCAGCCGCGATGCAGGTAACAACCAGCGCACAGGCGACGATTTGTACATTGACCCGACTCGTCTTTACAGCAGCTGGCAGGAACTGTTGCAACAAGAAGCAGCTTTACCTGAAGACAAGCGTATGCAACTTCTGGTGATAGTGACACCAAATCAGCTGCATGTGCCTATCAGCCGTGCCGCTATAGCCGCAGGTTTCCATGTGTTTTGTGAAAAACCTGCCGGCGTCACCTTATCTGAAACCCGTCAACTGGCCGTTGAGCTGATCGCCAGCAATAGTCTTTATGGCCTGGCTCATACGTACCTTGGTTACCCTATGGTATGGCAAGCCAAAGAGCTGGTGCAAAACGGCACTTTGGGCACTATCCGCAAAATTTTTGTCGAATACCCACAAGGCTGGCTGACTGAAGATTTAGAAAGTAGTCAGAACAAACAAGCCAGCTGGCGCACAGACCCGGCTCAGGCCGGTGCCAGTGGCTGTATGGCTGACATTGGTACTCATGCTTTTGGTATGGCGGAGTTTATCAGTGGCCAGCATATCACTGAACTTTGTGCTGAACTCAAAAGCCATGTAGCGGGTCGTCGTCTGGATGATGATGGCGCAGCTTTATTCCGCACCGACGGCGGTGCCAGTGGTGTATTAATGGCCAGTCAGATTTGTGCCGGTGAAGAAAACGCGCTGAAGATCCGTATTTATGGTGATAAAGCAGGGCTGGAATGGCACCAGATGGAACCTAATACGCTGCTGGTGAAACCTCATGGCGCTCCTGTGCAGGTGTTACGTGCTGGTGCTGGTCAGCCGGGTTTAGGTGCGGAAGCTTCGCGTCGTTGCCGTTTACCTGCAGGTCACCCTGAGGGTTATCTGGAAGCTATGGGGAATTTATACCGTGATTTTGCTGCTGCTATTCGCAAAGGCGAACGTGGCACTCCAACTGGTGTACCAGGCATCAAAGCCGGTATGCGGGGTATGGCATTTATTGAAACTGTCAGCAGCAGTCAGCACAGCAACGAAAAATGGCTGTCCGTGCCCGCTATTGATTAAAGCTGCAGCATTCCACTTTTTGATTAGCCAGCACGCTGGCTCAAGGATTACAGATGAGTAAAATCAAAGGGCCAGCCATATTTCTGGCTCAGTTTATGGGTGATGAAGCACCCTTTAATCATGTGGTTAGTATGGCGAAATGGGCCGCTGACTTAGGCTACAAAGGCATTCAGGTGCCCACCAATAACCCGGCTTTTTTTGACCTGGAGTTAGCTGCCAGCAGTCAGGCCTATTGCGACGATATTCAGGCAAAGTGCCGCGCCGCTGGGGTTGAAATCACGGAATTATCTACTCATTTGCAGGGCCAGTTAGTGGCTGTGCATCCGGCTTATGATGAGCTGTTTGATAACTTCGCACCTGAAGCTTTACGGGGTAAACCGGCAGAGCGCACCGAATGGGCTATCAAACAGTTAAAACTGGCCGCTAAAGCCAGTCAGAATTTAGGCTTAACAGCTCATGTGACTTTTTCCGGCGCTTTACTCTGGCATTTGGTGTATCCCTGGCCGCAGCGTCCTGCAGGTTTAGTGGAGCAGGGTTTTGCTGAACTGGCTAAACGCTGGTTACCTATTCTTGATGCCTTTGACGAAGCTGGTGTGGATCTGTGTTACGAAATTCATCCGGGCGAAGATTTACATGACGGTGCGACCTTTGAGCTGTTTTTAGA
>CBIMJC010000151.1:0-9741 GCA_966244125.1 uncultured Rheinheimera sp. | reverse complement strand
GCATCAGGTTGAGCTGATGTTTAACTGCATCGGCTGGTTGCATCAGGGGGGCGAACCTAAACTTTCGCCGGAAAAAAGCTTAAATCAAAGCTCTGGTGTCTTGCTGCGTAAAACCTTGTTGTTGAATCTGGAAGTTCCAGTGTTTTACCTGCAAGGTCTCTGGCCATATCTCACCAAAACCCCCGGCATTCGTTATCTGCAATTAAGTGCCAAAGTGGGCAGCATCAGCGATAACCAGTCAGGTGGTTGGTATAGCTACCGC
Organism: uncultured Rheinheimera sp.; assembly: GCA_966244125.1. Lineage (GTDB taxonomy): Bacteria > Pseudomonadota > Gammaproteobacteria > Enterobacterales > Alteromonadaceae > Pararheinheimera. Next base: position 9,479 of record CBIMJC010000151.1, on the reverse strand, counting down.
AGTGCCAAAGCGGCGCTGAATCAATGGATAAAAACCGCCGGCATAGAGCTGAAGCGCAGTAATAAAACTGCAGCTGTGGTGACTGTGCACCCCGGTACTACAGACTCCGTTTTATCTGCCCCTTTTCAGCGTAATTTGCCGGCAGGACAGTTACAAACACCAGCTCAGACTGCAGAGCGTCTGGCGCAGGTCGCAGAGTTGCTTCAGGCAGAGCACAGTGGCTTATTGCTGAACTGGGATGGCAAGATCTTGAGTTTTTAATTCTTGCTGTCAACGCAGGGCAAGGATAAGCTCAGGCAAACTGGCTTGAACAAGGAATAAAAATGGGACTTTTTAGTGGTTTATTAGGTAACGCAGGACAAATTGATTTGGCGGATATTGAAGCAGAGTTCAGCCAGATTTTGTTGCCGGACGAGAAGCTGCAACAGGCCTATAAAGTGATTCGTGATCTGATTGTTTTTACCGACAGACGTTTAATACTGGTGGATAAACAAGGCTTAACAGGCTCAAAAAAAGAGTTTATGTCCGTGCCTTACCGTTCCATAGTGCGTTTTAGTGCAGAAACTAAAGGCCATTTTGATCTGGAATCTGACTTGCATATCTGGCTGAGCAGCACAGACAGCCCCATCACTAAAACTTTTAATAAAGACGGCTCAATTTTGGATGTACAAAAAGCTCTGGCTTTGTACTGCTGCCGTTAGTGGTTTATTCCTCCGGGCCGGGCATGTTCGCCTGGCCTGTTTTCTCTTCGTTTAATACTTCCGTATAAGAGCCTTACCCAAAGAGACAATAGGCGCTCTGTCAACTTTGCTTAATACTCAAATGGTAAGTTTAACTGCACAGTGAAAGGCGCGATCTGCGACTGATCAATGCTGACTTATTGACTTTATTACCCAAAGCCTGAACCTAACGGTCAGAAGTTACTCTGACTTTGTTCTACCCATGCCGGTCTTGGTGCGTTTTATAGCGAGCACTGTGGTCTGATCGGTCACTGAAATCAAAGGAGACCATGATGAAAATTAAACGTAGTGCTTCAGTACGCTGGACTGGTGGCTTAAAAGAAGGTCGTGGTGAAATATCCACCCAAACAGGCGCTTTGTCTGCTTACCCTTATGGCTTTGCCAGTCGTTTTGAAGGTACACCAGGCAGTAATCCGGAAGAGCTGATAGGGGCGGCTCATGCGTCCTGTTTTACTATGGCTTTTACACTGATTTTATCCAAGGCAGGTTTTACTCCGGCTCAGCTGGATACTCAGGCCGTCGTTGCGTTGGAGCAACAAGGTGATGCTTTTGTGATCCCTTCCATTGCCTTAACTCTGAAAGCTGCTATTCCCGGCATAGATGAAGCCACTTTTCACGAACTGGCGACCCTTGCCAAATTAAATTGCCCTGTATCCAAAGTGCTGAATGCTGAAATCACGCTGGATGCTGAGTTGGTCTGATTTCAGCGGGCATGACCTTTTTAAATCAATCGCCATCTGGCATTGATGCTGAACCCCGGGACCTTTCCCGGGGTTTTTTTAGGTTTTTGTCATAGCGTTATACAGTATAACGTTTAGCCGGGTATTGCAGTGATAAGTGCGGAGCCAAAGCATAACGGGCTTGTAAAAAAGCTTGCCAGTCGGCTACATCAGGCAAGGATGGAATAGTGACCAGCTCACCCTGGTCTAAACCTGCCAGTGACGCATCGACCATATCACCGGCTTCCATTATCATGCCCGGGTCCAGATGATTAATATCAAAACCTGCCCGTTCAAATATTTCGGTGCGGGTGAGTCCTGGCAACACAGCCTGAACTCTTACACCAACAGGAGCCAGCTCAGAGTGCAGTCCCTGAGTTAATGCCAGCACAAAGGCTTTGGTGGCGCTGTAGACCGCATTAAATTTCTCCGGCAGTAAAGCCACAACAGAGGCAATATTGACGATAGTGCCTTGCCCCCGGGCTGAAAAGACCTTAGCGGCTGCTAAGGTCAGCTGATGTAAGCCCATTACATTAAGCTGGATCATGGTTTCCAGTTCACTTTCGTTCGACTGCAGTACCGGGCCTTCCGGGCCTATACCTGCACTGTTGATCAGCATCGACAGCTTAGTGTCCTTATAGATGCGGGCTACAGTCACACGCCAGCCTTCGGCTGAACTTAAATCAGCTGGTAAGCATTCGACCTTGACCTGATAAGTGGAACTGAGTTTGTCTGCTAGGGCGGCTAAGCGCTCTGCATTTCGCGCCACCAGAATTAAGTCGTACCCACGTTTAGCTAAGCGGTCGGCGTAGGTGGCACCTATCCCGGAGGAGGCGCCTGTTACAAGAGCTGTTGTCATTTGGGTTGTCCTGTTTTAGTCCATAAGGCTTGTCTGAAGACAAGGTGGTCATGGCATAAGATAGGAGTATTGGCAACGCAAGGCATTAGTCCATCGGGGTGGTTTGGCTCATACTTAGGTATAGCCTTAACTGTTCAGGTTTTAACTCAGTGGCAGCAGCAATACAAAGCAGGCTCCCGGACTGCCGTCATTATTTTTGGCTTCGATAGTACCGCCCAAAGCTTCAATAATTGAGCGGCAAATCAGCAGGCCCATACCCATACCTGCGCTTTTGGTGGTAAAAAAACTGTCGAAAATATGAGGCAAATGTTCAGGTTTTATGCCCGGGCCATTGTCAGTGATTTGTAGTTGCAGATGATTTGGATTAAGCCAGACACTTTGAATATGAATAAAAGGCATTGTTTTTGGCTGGCTGTTGGTTTTGCCGGACAAAGCCTGCATGGCATTGACCAGAATATTAATCAGCACCTGTTGCAGTTGAATGCGGTCTGCCAGTAATGGGGGCAGATCCGGCGCAAGATCCAGCTCCAGTTCAATATGCTGGTTGCGAAGTTCGTGTTGTAAAAACAGCACAGACTCTTCGACACAGGCATTTAAATCAATCCGTTGTTGCTGCACTTTGGTATGGCGGGCCATAGCGCGAATACGACTGATAATATCGGCAGCCCTGTAAGCGTCATTGACCATGCGCTGCATTAAATCACGGGCTTTATTTAAATCCGGCTCCTGCCGGTTCAGCCAGCGTAAACCGGTTTCGCCATTGGTCGCTATAGCCGCCAGGGGTTGATTCACTTCGTGTGCAATGGAGGCGGTCAATTCCCCAAGCATGGATACCCGGGCTGCATGGGCTAATTCATCACGAAAATTATCACGCTGATTACGGTCAGCCACCCAGTCGGTAATATCTACTATGGTCAGCACCACCAGGCCTAATTCCCTTAAGGTAGCGGTAGAGGCGGATGCGAATAAAATATCGATCACTTTGCCATCCAGCCGACGGATTTTGGTTTCGGCCTGATAGCCTGTTTCGCCTCTGTACCCTGCTTCAATACTGCGTCTGAAGGTATCGCATTGGCCCGGGATCCAATAAGGCGTCACAGGGCCCAAAATTTCGGCTTTGGTTTTTGCGCCATACAAGGTCAGAGTGTAGGGGTTAGCTTCGGCTATCCAGACTGCATCCATCGCCTGTTGCACAAATTCCGGATGCTCGTCTATATAGGCTTTTAAGTCGGTGACCCCCTGGGCTTTTAATGCTCTGAATAACTGCGTCTGGCGACTGACATCCAGTTGCTGAAAGGAAATGGCAGAGGCTTCAAACAAGGTTCTGAATTTAAACTCACTTTTCATCAGTTCACGTTCAGCCTGTTTACGTTGGGTAATATCCACTAAAGAGATAAACACAGTGCCAGAGTCGCGTAAGGCCGGTGAGGCGAACATGGAAAATTGCACATCGACTGTGGTGCCATCACTGACCATCATACAAGTTTCTGCTTCGTATTTAGAACGGCGCTGATAACCTGCGTTAATGCTGTGACAAAAGGTATCGCTGTTACCGCTGTTCCAATAGGGAGTGACAGGGCCAAGCAACTGCTCAGGCTGGCTGGCTTTAAAAATCCGCATCGCCTCGGCATTCACTTTGACCACTTTAGAGGCCTGCATGGCTTGGGCTAAAAAATCCGGGTGTTGCTGAGCATGGCTCACTAAATCCGTGACGCCCTGGGTTCGTAACTGGCTAAAGATCTGATTCAGCGCACTGGTATCTATCTCAAAACAACCGACTGACATGGAGTCGAACATAGTGCGGTAGCGCAGCTCGCTTTGGCGTAACTCATCCTGAACCTGCTGACTTTGGGTGACATCCCGGCCTGATTCAATAATTTCCAGCAAGTGGCCCGCCTGATCATAACGGCAAGACCAACTGATAGTGATCAGTTTTAACTCGCCACTGGCACTGAAGCGTTTTACCTGAAGCTGTTGGGTGCTGGACTTTAACGAATCAAGCACAGCTGCGATATCGGATGAACAGTCGCAGCGCAGTAATTGACACAGATGTTGTCCAAGTGCCTGCTTTGCACTCCAGCCATACAAAAGCTCAGCGGCTTTGTTCCAGCCGGTAATGATGCCGTCAGCGGTAAAAGTCAACACACTGAGCTGGATGAGGTTGAGGATCTCCATATCATGCTGTTTCATCAGAGATCCTTAATTTAAATGCAGTGCTTCAGCCATTTTGACTAAATCAGCCAGGGTTTTGGCCTGCATTTTACGCATGGCAGAACCCCGGTGAATTTTGATCGTCACTTCGCTTAGTTGCAGCTCCCAGGCAATTTGTTTATTCATCTTGCCCTGGCAGACCAGAGTCATTACCTGTTTTTCTCTGCTGGTTAAGCTGTCAAAGCAGGCACGAATGCCTTCGCTGTTTTTTTCTGCATGCTGCTGATCATGAATCCGTTCCATAGCCGTGGCCACAGCGTCCAGCATGTCCTGATCACGGAAAGGTTTGGTTAAAAAATCCACCGCTCCGGCTTTCATGGCCCGGACTGACATAGGTATATCACCATGACCTGTCATCAGGATCACAGGCAGCTGAATCGCATAATCCTGCAATTTCGCCTGAAAGCTCAAACCACTAAGGCCAGGCAGACGCACATCTAATATCAGGCAACCTTTTGAACCCGCTTTGTACTGCAATAAAAACTCAGCCACATCACCAAAACTTTGAGTTTGATAACCCATTGAATTTAATAAGCCCTCCAGCGCATAACGCAAGGATTCGTCATCGTCTACTATGTAGACTTTTAACTCTTTGTTCACCTGCCAGCCCTTTCTGTTTAATATCCGGAGTATTTTGATTACTATCGACTATAGCACCTGAACAACAAGTGTTTTATGTTGCAATTCAATAGTCTGTCCTATTGTGAAAGGGAGAGGGTGTGGAGCATTCCGTCAGATACAGTTGTTTGTCCTTGTTTACCGGACTGTCATTGCTGTTAAGCGGCTGTAGCCTCAACCAGAAGTTTGAGCCTGAAGCTCAGTTTGTTGCGGTCTTGCCGCCAGAGTTGAAAGAAAGCTCGGCTTTGCTTTGTGTTGAGCAAGACTTTATCAGCTTTAATGATTCAGGTGGCCCATCCGTGTTGTACCGTTTTGACCGCAGCGGCCTGATTCGTGCTCAGCTTGAATTGTCCTTCAAAAATAGCGATTGGGAAGCTATCACCTCAGACGGGAATTTTTTGTATCTGGCCGATACCGGTAACAATGCAGGCCAGAAACAGAGCTTGTTTATTTACAAAGTCCCGTTGAACTGGACGGGGTTGCCGCAACCCTATCCAGCTGAGCGGCTTGAGATACAGCTACCGCCGGATCAAAAACGTCAGCCTTATCAGCACGATCTGGATTTTGAGGCCCTGGTGTATCAGCAAGGTGTTTTGTGGCTCATCAGTAAAAGCTGGCAAAGCCAGATCCCTGCAGCTTACCAGTTGGATCCGAAGTTGGCAGTGCAAAAGCTTGGTCAGGCTATTCCTTTTGCGCCCCCGGGTTTTTTGGTGACAGATGCGGTGTTTGATCAAAACACAGCGCAATGGTGGCTGGTTGGTTATACCGATCCACGTAAGGCGATTTGGGCTTTTTTAACTCAGTCAGGCTTTCAGGCCCAGATAGCCAGGTACGATAAAAATCTGCTGTTGCTGGAAAGTAGAACTTTGCCGACCACAGGCCAGGTGGAAGGGCTGTGTATCGATGAAAACAAACAGATCTGGATCAGTGAGGAGGGCAGTGCGGAAAAACCGGCGCAGTTCATGGCAACAGGCTTGAATGCTCAATAAGCAACAAAAGAAAAAAACTGGCCTCAAATCTGGAGGCCAGCTGAAGAAACTGCTGGTTTCGGCGTTTCAGTGAAACCAGCACGTCAGGAGTCGTCAGAGCGGATAAAAGTTACACTTTCACCGAAAACCGCAGTTCGCTGCCGGTATTGGCGGCAACAGATTCAGTAATATCCTGATCTTCTGTGGTTTTATCCGGGTTTAAAATCATTTCACGGAATTTGGCAAAACCGTCCTGGATCAGCGAATAGGTGCTGTCGATGTCTTCGGCAATTTTGCCATTGAGCACACCTAAACCATCCAGAACACCTCGGGCATCTTCGAAACCTTTATCCACACCACCGCCCACCAGAGCGAGGAATTTGTCTAAACGTTCCTCTTCCGGCATATCCGGGTTTTGTTCAGAGTACTTCTGATAAAAAGCGGTCGCAAAACCAACAATACGGTCGGCAGTGGCCTGAGGGGAGGTATCAACACCACTGTTTTTAATTTTTTCAGCGGCGTTAGGGCCAAATTCAGCTTCCAGTTCTTTGTTAATGCCTTCAAGTGCAGTTTTATAGAGTAACTTCATCGAGTTATCGTCTTCACCTGCGCTCAGTTTCAGCTGGTTTTCCATAATGGCGGCATTCAGCTTTTGCTTGTTCATACGGGAAGCATCGTAACCAGAGAGTTTTTTCTCTTCGGTTTTTTCACTGCTTTCTGCTTTGTTGGCTTGAGCCTGGGCTGAAGCATTTGACGCGCCGACACCGTTCACAGATGACATAAATACACTCCCTTTGGGCTGAATCGTTTTCAGTATAGTTCTGACTAATCAGGCTATCGGCAGTGACTGGAGTAACTTTAGGACTTTTTGGCAAAAAATTGCCGCGTCTTGTCGATATCGGCGCAAAGTTGCCGCACCCCTTGCAGCATTCTGCTGGTGGTGCGATGCACCAAATCTGAATCTGGCTGGCTAAATTGTTGATATTTAACGGCCGGAATGGCTGGCCAGTGGCTCCAGTCGAGCAGGGCGCGTGGCTCATTGACTGACACAGGTTGAATAATAAGTTGTGGCTGACTGGCGACCACATGCTCCAAGCTCACCTGGGGGTAATCCCCTATGGCGTTAGCAAAAGGGTTGGTGGCACCACAAAGTTCCAGTTGTTGCTGTGGCCAGGCTTTTTGCGCCACAGTCGACAGCGGTTGTTGCCACAACTCATAAAATACAACCACTTTGTCTTTAGCGCTGTAAGTCTGGCGCAGTTCAGCCAAACCTTGTTCCATCCGTTGCGCCTGGTGTTCTGCGGCCGCTTCGGTTCCTGTCAGCTGACCTAACAGACGCAGCTCTTTGGCAATATCTGTCAGTTGCAGCGGGTTGGAATCCACGACATGCAGACCAAAGCGGCGCAGTTTACTTAAATCCGCCGGCGGATTGCCGTCTGTCCAGGCCAATACCAGATCCGGTTTTAACGCCAGAATTTTTTCTACCTGCAACTGGGCATAGTTGCCCACCCTCGGAATGTTTTTCGCAGCCTCCGGATAATCAGCATGGTCTGTAGTACCGACAATTTTGTCGCCGGCGCCAAGGCTATACAACTGCTCCACCAAATGCGGCGAGAGCGCCACAATACGCTGGGCCGGTTTGGCTTGTACAGCTGCTGTCAATAGCGCGAAGCAGCACAACGCACAACTTAATACATACCTTGCCAAATACCCAAAGTAATTGGAGGTGCAGCGCGACGACAAGTGATTGAGACCCCAGGAGCATAGTTTACCTATGTGACTGGGGCGAGAGCGCGCAGTCAACAAAGCGGCAGCTTCAAGTACGAAGGGTAAGCTCACCAGTCCACTCCTTTCTGCACTTGTATCCCGGAGTCGAATGCATGTTTGATTGACTGCACTTCACTGACGGTATCGGCCATCTCAATCAAAGTGCGATGAGCGGCACGGCCTGTGATCACCACATGTTGAGTGGCGGGTCTGTTATTGAGCGCGTTCACCACTCTGTCTAAATCTATATAGTGGTAACTCACCATATAGGTCAGTTCATCCAGCAAAACCAGTTGAATGCTGTCATCCTGTAAAAACTGTTCGGCTTTGGCCCAGACCAGTTCTGCTGCGGCAATATCGGCGGCTCTGTCCTGCGTATCCCAGGTAAAACCTGTGTTCATCACCGCAAACTCAACACCATGTTGTTCCAACAAATTACGCTCGCCACAGTCCCATGTGCCTTTAATAAACTGGGCGACAGCGGCTTTTAAACCATGGCCTACTGCCCGGGCTACAGTGCCAAAACCAGCAGTAGATTTACCTTTGCCGTTGCCTGTGATCACCAGCAATAAAGCTTTGTCGGTCGTGGCTGCGGCGATGCGGCTATCGACCTGTTCTTTCAGTTTCTGCTGGCGTTTTTTATGGTTTTGTTGTTTTAAATCTGTCATTAAAAATCCTGTTGTGAAAATGAAAAACCCGGCGCGGCAATACAGTGGATCTGCCAGGGACTTTGTTCGTTATAACGGCTGATCCGGCTGACACTGCCATAGCCAATGGACAACTGCTGCAGCCAGCGGCTTTGTTCTAAGTTGATATTTAATAAGAACGCCAGCAGCAGGCGGATCACCCCGGCATGCAGCAGCCACAATGCCTGCCCACTCTGGTACTGACTGTGTCGTTCAAAGGCGCGTAACAGTCGCTGCTGAAAATCAGTTAAGGATTCACCTTCAGGCGGGGTGACGGCAAAAGGCTGCTGCCAGAAGTTCTGTTGTGCAGGCCAACAGGGGCTTTGTTCATCAAAAGGCACACCATCCCAGCGGCCAAAATTCATTTCTTTGAAATCCGGTTCAATCACCAGCCTAAGTTGCAGACGTTGTGCCTGAGCCGCGGCACTGCGGCGGCAGCGTTGTAAAGGCGAACTCAGCACCTGCTGATAAGTGTGATGATTTAACCACTCAAGACAGGCTGCTGCTGATTGATGCAGCGCTACGTCTGTCCAGCCGTATAAAGCAGCAGGGCCGGCTACAGGGCCATGACGGACTAAATCAATCTGCTGCATCAGTGCCCCGTTTTAAATAGAGTGGCAAACCGGCTGCAACAAAAATCACCTCATCACACAGTATGGCAAGTTGCTGGTTTAACCAACCTTGCTGGTCGGCAAAAATGCGATTCAGCTCGCCTAATGGCACCAGCCCCATACCAACCTCATTACTGACCAGGATCAGTTGTCCTTTAAACTGACGCACAGCGTCAGCTAACTGCTGGCGCGCCAGGGCAAAATCTTGTTCTGGCTGATGATACAGCTGATTATTCAGCCAAAGTGTCAGGCAATCGACTAACACCGTCTGGCCCGAACCTGAAAGCTGAGTTAAGGCTT
>CBIMJC010000150.1:0-9798 GCA_966244125.1 uncultured Rheinheimera sp. | reverse complement strand
GCTGGCAACACTGGGGTCTTTTGAGCCAGGAAAAAGAGCGCTGGATCCGCACGCTATTTAAAGCTTAGTCTTGTAGTTCAGGGGCGCTCTGGGTATGCTTTGGTCACGGACAGGGCGCTTTTTAGGGTATAAATCAGGATCTTCATGAGGTTACGTGAAACTTTAGTAGTCTACATGCTACCTATCCTGGTCCTGCCTTTGTTATGTCTGGGTTATTTGTCATATCACTTCAGTGCACGTTATTACGAGCAGCAGTTGTTTTTGCAGCTCAAAAATGAACTGACACAAAGACAACAAGAAATCCGGCTGAAATTATCCTCTTATCAGCAAAGTTTATTTATCTTGTCTAATCAGGCTTTAGTCGAACGTTTTGTCAGCGGCGACAATAAGGCTCAGCCCGAGCTGGTGGATGAATTTGAACGTTATCGCAGCCAGCACCCGGAAATTTCCGCTATCAAGTTTATCCGCTTAAACGGCGATTATCAGCTGACTATACCAGTGAAAAAAAGCGCACCGGAAATCAGCAGATTCAGGAATCAGTATTTTTCCGCCTTACAGTCCATGATGGATGACAGTGGTTTTTTTCTGTCCAGCGAACAAAACTCGGGTCAGCTTCACCTGTATGTAGCTCAAAAAGTGTACCTGTCCGGCCAGTCATCCGGTGATATTAAACGGCTGTGGGGTTATGTGGTTCTGGTGATAACTCCGGAGCTGTTTCAAAGTGCTATCAGTAAGTTAGAGGGAGAGTTGCGTGTTCCTCTGATTGTCAGCCAGGCTGCCACCATCGCCTTTTCGGAAAACACCCTGTTAATGGGCAGTGCTTTTTCACCGGTAAACTTTACGGAGATTCAGGCCAGTGTTGATCAGGATGAATTTGTACCCACTTTGTTGCTGGGTCAGCCTATGCTGGTGACCGGTGTCTCTGTCGCTGGTCCTTATCAACTGATTATGGGCGTAAAACCTGCTTTGTTAGACCAAAGTATGGCGTATAAGCCTTTTCTGATTGCTTTGTTTTGCCTGCTATTTTGTGTAGGTTTGCCTGTACTTATTTATTGGGTATTGGCCCGTTTTGTATTAACGCCAATCCGGGAACTGACAGCGGCCAAAACCGCGGTAGGACGTGGTGATCTGTCCACCGTATTGCCTGTCAGAAAACAGGATGAGTTAGGCGATATGTTTGCTGCTTTTAACGTGATGGTGCGCCAGTTAAGGGTGTACCGTGAACGTGAACGGGCTTATCAGCTGCAACTGGAAGATAAAGTAGCGGCCAGAACTCAGGATTTAGCCAATGCCAATCAACAGCTGGAAGATGCCAATCAGCAACTTATTCTGGCCCGGGAAGTGGCTGAACAGGCAAACCGATTAAAAAGTGTGTTTTTGGCCAATATGAGCCATGAAATCCGCACTCCGTTAACCGCCATTATAGGTTTTAGTGAGCAGGCCATTCATGAAAATGACCCGCACAGACAACTTGATTACCTGAGCCGGGTGCTGCGCAGTGGCGATCATTTGCTGGCGCTGATTAACGATATTCTTGATTTATCCAAGATTGAAGCGGACAAGCTGGAATTGCTGACTGAGCAGGTTAATCTGCTGTCTATGCTGGATGATATTTATCAACTGACAAAACAGCAGGCAGAGCAGAAGGGACTGCAGTGTTTGCTGGAGCTGAACTATCCATTACCACAATTTGTTTATACCGACACCTTACGATTCCGTCAGGTGCTGTTGAACCTGACGTCCAATGCCGTCAAATTTACTCAAAAAGGTAAAGTAGTGATCCATGTGTCTTATCAGACGCCGGAAGAACTGCTGCGGATCAAAATTAAAGATACAGGCATAGGCATTACTGCCACTGAACTGACAAAGTTGTTTCAGCCTTTTGTGCAGGCCGATGCCGCAGTGACCCGCAATTTTGGGGGGTCGGGTTTAGGTTTGTGTATTTCGAAAAAACTGATGGAACAGATGCAGGGGGATATTCAGGTAGACAGTGTCAAAGGTATTGGCAGTTGTTTTGAGATTATTATGGCCTGTGAGCATCAACATATTAGCCTGATCCAAGACTATCAAAGGCCTGACCCTGAGCCTGTGGTTGTCGAAATGCCCACAGATTACCAGAAGCTGAAGTTATTGGTTGCCGAAGACAATATGGACAACCAGCTGCTCATCCAGGTGTTGTTGCAGAAACTGGGTATTCAAGCTGTGATGGTTGAAAATGGCCATAAAGCCGTGGATAGGGTATTGCTGGAGCATTTTGATTTAGTATTGATGGACATGCAGATGCCAGAGATGGGCGGTGAGGAAGCTACAGCTTTGATCCGTCATGCAGGGATGGACTTACCTATAGTGGCTTTAACTGCCAATGTGATGAGCGAAGATCAGAGCCGCTATCTGAAAGCCGGCTGTCAGGCCGTGTTATCCAAGCCTATAGTGCAAAAAGACTTTTTAGCAGTGATACAAAAATTTTGTCAGACTGGCGGCGCTCTGGATGATGAATTCGCAGCAAAGCTGGCCTCTGATCCTGTTATTTTGCAGTTAAAACTGGACTTCAAACAAAACCTGCCCGCGTTGTTGGCTCAGTTTCAACTTTGGTTTTCGCAGGCCAACTGGCCATCTTTACAGTATGAAGCCCACAGCGTGAAAGGTAGCGCAGGCAGCATGGGATATCCGCAGCTGACAGCGCTGATGTCGGAACTGGAACAAGCGGCAAAACTGCCTGAGCCGGAACGGATCACTAAGCTGATGGAGCGCTTTACTGCCTTAGTGAACGCAGAGTTCATGACTGAACAGGAAATAATAAATGAGCAATAATGCTTTTGAACTGGCACCAGAGTTTGAACGGGATAGTATTTGGTTGGCCGATTGGCCCTTGTGCCAGCTGCGGGTGCAAAATGACGCCAATTACCCCTGGTTTATTTTGATCCCCCGCCGGGTCGCTATGGTCGAAATTATTGATTTAACTGAACAGGACAGAGCGCAGTTATGGCGGGAAAGTGCCCATTTATCTGTTTTTCTAAAGGCCGAATTTCAGGCCAAAAAACTCAATATTGCGGCGCTTGGCAATATGGTGCCGCAACTGCATCTGCATCACATAGTGCGTTATGAGCAGGATCTTGCCTGGCCAGCTCCTGTCTGGGGCAAAACCCAGGCCAAAGCCTATACTGAAGCGCAATGGCAGCAATTAATACAAAAGTTGGCATTATTACGCCAGCCAGCATGACGCTGTGATTCTAAACTAGTAGAATGCCAGCTTCTTTTGTGGTGTGGCTAAGTTAGCATTACCCTTTGATGGTTTGAAATTCTAAGTCGTAAGGACCTTGTTATGTCGGCTGAAAATGCCTTATTAACCATTTTGGTAGAGAAGATCCGCACAGATATGCTGGTGTTGCCAACTTTACCTGAAATGGCTATCCGGGTTCGGAAAACAGCAGACGATCCTGACAGCAACCTGATGATGATGACGGATGTGATAGCTCAGGACCCGGCTTTAGCTGCCCGTATGATTAAAGTGGCCAACAGCGCTTTTATGGGGCGCTCCATTAAAGTCAATTCTTTGAATCAGGCCATTACCCGCATTGGCCTGAGTCAGGTAAAAAACATAGCCACAGCTATGGCGATGGAACAACTTTTTGTTTCACAACATGAACAGATCAAAGAAAGAATGGCGCAGGTATGGCGCGACAGTGTTAATGTCACCAGCATAGCTCTGGCCTGTCTGAAGCTGTATATAGGGGATAATAAACACTGTAACCTCAATCTGGACGTGATGACGCTGGCGGGCTTAATGCATTTGATAGGTGCTTTGCCTATTCTGACGGAAGCCGAGCGCTATCAGACAGTTTTTGGAGACCCACAGTTTTTAGAAAACGCTATCAGCTCTTTATCCGGCCAGATCGGCTCCAGTATTATGCGGGCCTGGGATTTTTCTGACACTTATGTACAGATTGTACTGAACTGGAACAACGCCTCTTATCAGGCTGAACAAGTCAGTTATATCGACTTTATCCGGCTTGGTGCTTTGGTGCAAAGCCCGTTAGAGGGCTCTGCACGGTTGCAGGCGCTGCAACCTTATATAGATCGCAAGATAGTGCCTGATGCTAACTTTATGGACATAGCTGAAGTCCGTTTAATTTCTCAGGAAATTAAAGCGCTGTTAAGCTAAACATGGCTGAATGGAGCAAAAAGGCCCGCTGATAAGCGGGCCTTGTTATTGCTGCGGTCAGCTTTTACTGACTGCTGATATTGGCTTTCAGGGGTGTCAGTGCATGACGTAAAGCGTCTGTCATCAGCAATAAGTCGGCGTCCAGACGACCAATGACATCGTCCCAGCCCATTTCTTCGTTTGCACCAGATAACAGGTCGTGGAATTTTAAGCGTTTGATGCTGCCGTCGTCACAGATTAAAAAGGTGACTTTTTCATCCTGCTCTAAAGCCAGCTTGGTCACCAGCTTGTCCTGTAAGTGGCTTTGCACCTCATCTGCACTTAGTAAGTGATTGATAAAGCGTACTTTGGCGCCTTCTTCGTCCGGTGCTTTGAGTTCAGCTTCAGCTCCTAACTGAAAACCTTCCGGTAATTCTTTGCCTTGTAACCAGAAGTGCAGTTGCTGATTCAACTGGTGGTTGTCCAACAGCGGCATCGCAGGTAAAGAGCCAAAAGCTTTGCGCAGTAATGCCAGTAATTCTTCGGCTCTGCTGGCACTGCTGGTATCCACCAGCAGCCAGCCTTGTTGTTTGTCATACAAAGCTGTAGTGACGCTGGATTTACTAAAGGCGCGTGGTAACAGGGTCTGGATCAGTTCTTCTTTTAACGCCTGTTTTTCTTTACGGCTTAAAGGCCGGCCTTTTTCCTGTTCCATCGCATCAATTTTGGGTGCCAGTTCCTCATTGACCACAGAACCCGGCAGTACTTTTTCCTGCCGTTTGACCGCAAATAACATCACGTCATTGGTCTGGTGACAGTATTGCTTCAGGCTTGGATGCAAAGGGCTGGTGAAGCCCATTTTAACGGCTTCCTGTGAGGTGCAAGGGGTGAATTTGAATGCAGCTAAGGCCTGCTCTAACTGGTCCTGATCGGTGTTCAGGTTCTCAGTGACCTGATATAAACGTAAATTTTTAAACCACATAATAAACTACTCTGGCTGGAAGAAATGCGGCTTAGTATACAGAGTTCAGCAGGCAGATTTTGAGTTTTTCAGTGGAAAAACGAAAGTGCAGCTTACTGCACTTTCGTTGTCTGGGGTCAGGCGTTACGTTTTAAGTTTTTTGGAAAACGGATATGGTAACTCAGGCCATGGCCAGGTTCGCTGCTGACCTGAATTGAGCCTCCAAGCGTCTGCCGCACCAGGTTATAGGTGATATGAGTGCCTAATCCGCTGCCACCCTGATCACGTTTGGTGGTAAAAAACGGATGAAAGAGTTTTTCCAGTTGTTCCTGAGTCAAACCCCGGCCATTGTCAGAATAAGTAATGTCTACCATCTGACCTTCATCCAGCACAGTAATGCGGATATAACCTTCCTCAAGTTCTTCAAAACCATGGATTAATGAGTTCATCAGAAGATTGGTAAAAATCTGCGAAATAGCCCCGGCAGGACAGCTGAGCATCAGGCTTTCCGGACAATTGACATCAATGTGATGGCGGGTCTTTTTGAAGTTAGGCTGCAAAGAGCGGATCACTTCGTGCAGATACTCAGCCAGATTGATAGTGCGTATGGCATCACTGGTCTGGTCGACCGCAATTTGTTTAAAGCTGGCAATCAGCTCCGAAGCCCGGGTCAGGTTGGATTGCAGCAGGGAGGTACTTTGTTTGGCTTCCTCAATAAAATGCTCCAGCACTTTTGGTGACAAGGTTTTGTCTTTATAAGCTGCCTCTAAGGCATTGAGCTTTTCAGCGAGGAAACTGGTGGCGGTAACGCCAATACCTACAGGGGTATTGACTTCATGGGTGATGCCAGCGACAAAACCACCCAAAGCCGCCATTTTTTCGGACTGCACTAAACGGTCCTGCGCCTGCTTTAAATCATCCACAGTTTTTTCCAGCTCGCTTTGTTTGCTGCGCAGGGCTTCTTCACTGTGACGGCGGCGTTCTATTTCTTCACGCAAGGCTTGCTGTTTAACTTCAAGCTCTTGTTTTTGCTGCTGTAAATCCATCATGGCCTGACTTAAGCCTGAAGTTTTTCGCGCCACTTCCTGCTCCAGCAATAAGTTATGCTGATCGAGTTTTTCATTGGAGTGCAACAGCTGCTTTTGAGTACTTTCTAATTGAACTTTGTAATCCTGTACACGGGCAATCAAGCGGTTAAAAGCGTCTGCCATCACACTCAATTCATTGGCTTCATCATGACGCACTTCAACTTTGGTGCCTTCCAGATGATCCAGTTCCAGATCTTCAATTTGTTGGGTCAGTTCACTCAATGGCAGAGTCAGTTGGCTGCGAAACGCCAGCAGAAACAGAATAATTAAGAAGGTGGTTTTGAGGACTGCATTACCCACCAGAAAATAAATACCAATTTTAATGCGGTCCAGTACCACGGCCCGACTGGAGAATAAGGTGACATCACCGACCTGAGTGGCGCGGCCTGAGAATTCAAAAATAAGTGGAAAGGTATAACCAAATAAACCGGAGTTTTGTTCTGTTAACCGAATGCCTTCCTGTACCAGCTGATTGCTATAGCGTTCACTGATATCAATATAACGACCCAGTTGGGTAATCACAGCACCACTGTCATCCCGCACTATGATGCCTTCAATCGCAGGAATGGCCAATAAACCATCGGCAATAATCAAAGCTTGTTGGGTATTTAATTCCCAAATGGCGCGGGTCAGACTGCCGGAAAAGGTTTGCTGCAAAGTCGCCAGTTCACCATTGATATGATCTTTGGTATTAAAGTACTCGGCAACAATCTGGCCTAAAGTCACCACGAAGGTCAGGATAAAATACACTGACAAGACTTTGGTCAGCAGCTTACGCGATAAACTTTTTTGCTGCATGAAACAACCTTGTTTGGTTCGGCTTAATAGTAGTTAGCATTGAAACTCTAAGTTATAGAAGATCTGTTTAAATGAAAATACTATATGTAATAAATAACTTAGAGACTAGGCAACAAGAGCTGCTTTAGCAATATGGCTGCTATAAATTGTCAGAACGCTGTAAAAGCAGCATTTAATGGTGTTCAATTGCAGCAGCTTTGAGTATGGTAGCGGTGTCGAATAATTGAACTGCGCAGATAAAATTGAAAACACATAAAGCAATAATAAAGAGGCTGTTTTAATGGCGTTACCTGTATTAATTTGTGACGACTCCTTACTGGCGCGAAAACAAGTACGTAAATCCTTACCTGAATCTTTTGATGCGGATATTTTGACCGCAGGCAATGGCGTCGAAGCTTTGGCTATTTTGCGTAGTCAGGAGATTGGTTTAGTCTTTTTGGATCTGACTATGCCTGAGCTGGATGGCATAGCTGTACTTGAAGCTATTAAGCAAGAAGGCCTGGATTGTTTTGTGATTGTCATTTCAGCTGATATCCAGCCTGAAATGCAAAAACGGGTGACAGAACTGGGGGCTCTGGCTTTTATTCATAAACCTGTGAGCCCGGAAAAGCTGGTTGTTATTTTGAAACATTATGGATTGATATGAGTATTCTCTGAAGAACAAAGGGATTGTTTGCAGGAGCTGATCAACGTCGCTATGGGCCTGGCCAGCGACAAACTTGCCCGCTTTTTAAATACCTTTGTGCATTTACAGGTGCCGGCTATTGAGCTGGTCAACTCGGCACAAATTCCAGTTCAGTTTGAAGCCAAATACAGCGGCAATGAAGCTGCTCTGGTCAGTCAGGGTTTTTTAGGCAACGATGGTTTGCGGGGGGAGGCGATAGTCTTGTATCAACTGGACAATGCGCATCGCATCGCTGCATTGTTAGGCTATGACACAGACAGCGCGTCAGAGCTGGAGATGCTGACAGACATCAGCTCTATTTTAACCACCACTTTTTTAAATGGTCTGGCTGAGCAAATTGACAATAGTTTGTCCTATAGCGCACCCAGAGTTTTATCATCCCGGCAAAACAATGTGACCCAGGCTCTGATCGACACTGCGGGGCATTGGGAGCTGGCGCTGAAAGTAGATATTAGTTACCAGTTAACAGATCATTCTTTTAACTGCGATATGTTGTTATTGATCCCGGGAGAAGCCGTGTTGAACATCCGGCACATTCTGGATCGGGTTTTGGAAGAGTATTAATGTCAGAAGACTGGTTAACGGGTCCTGTGCTGGAACAACTGAACAGCGGCGTGCTGGTGGTTGATGAGCAATTTCAACTGGTGTATCTGAATGCCTTTTTGCAGCGTTATAGTTCAGTGCAGCTTGCTGACGTAAAAGGCCAAAGCTTATTTAAGGTGTTTACGGAAGTGCCGGAAGCCTGGCTCAGACGCAAATTTGCTTCAGTGCTGGAGCTACAAAGCCCTGCATTCAGCAGTTGGGAGCAGCGGCAGTATGTAATTAAGTTGCCGCATTTACGCCCTGTGACCAGTGCCAGTCAGTATATGGCGCAAAACTGCACCATGTTGCCATTAAGTGACCCATCTGGCCGGCGTTATGTGTGTTTATTAATTGAAGATGCAACAGATGCTTTTGTGTATCAGCAACATCTGCAGACTACGCTGCAAAAGCTTGAATTGAGCAACAGAATTGATGGCTTAACTCAGGCATTAAACCGGCGTTACTGGGAAGAACAATTTAAGCTTGAAGTGCAAAGGGCTCAGCGGTATCAGCAACCTTTGTCATTGTTGTTGTTTGATTTGGATAAATTTAAGCAACTGAATGATCAGTACGGCCATTTAGGTGGTGATTCTGTGTTGATTGAGCTCACAGCCAGAGTCCGTGCTTTATTGCGGGACACTGACTGGTTTGGTCGTTACGGTGGTGAAGAGTTTGGTGTTGTTTTAACCAATACAGCTTTAAGTGGGGCTGTCGAAGTGGCTGAACGAATTTGCAGCGCGGTCAACAGCAAAGCTGTCACATTCCACGAGCACTCTATTCAGACCTCTGTCAGTATCGGTGTTGCAGAGCTGGATGCCACAGGAGAAAGAGCCCATGAAGTCTTGATAGGTCAGGCAGATATGGCGCTCTACAACGCAAAACGGGCAGGTCGTAACAGAGTGGTTTCTTTTAGTCCTGGCGATACCGGGTTTTTACTGAAGGCCTGACAGGCTGTGATTAAATTTAGAATAATCTAAACATTTAGATTGACAGACGTCTAAAACTTTGAGCATATAGACAGTATGAAAAAGACACAAATCCGCAATACACTCACCATTATTACCACCAACCCTGCGGGGTAGGAGGTCGGCGGCGTATTGTTTTCAAAAAGGCCCGTGACCTCCCCGTCACGGGCCTTTTTCGTATTAGCAAGGAGTAAAATATGAGGGTGCTTAAGTTTGGTGGTTCGTCTCTGGCGTCGGTAACCCGCTTCCTCGAGGTGGCGGATATAGTGCAACAACAAATAGGCAACCAAAGCATAGGTTTGGTATTGTCCGCGCCTCAGGGCGTCACCAACTTACTGGTGGAGCTGACGGATCTGGCCTTTTTAGGCTCAGATTATCAACCGCTGCTGCAGCAGTGGAAACAGCGACTGGCGCAGCTTATTGCGGAAGCTTCACTTCGGGTTAATGCGGATCAGTTAAAGGCTGTACAACAGCTGGCAAACGAGCAGGAGCAAAAGCTGACCGAGCGTTTGCAGGGCATCAGTTTGTTAAGCTATTGCCCTGATCATATCAAGGCGCAAATTCTCGGCATGGGTGAG
>CBIMJC010000149.1:0-9843 GCA_966244125.1 uncultured Rheinheimera sp. | reverse complement strand
TTAAAATCCCTCGCTCGAAAGGGCGTGCCGGTTCAAGTCCGGCCCCGGGCACCATCTCACTGGTAACATGATGAGATGAGCTAAGAAATAAAATACCAAAGCAGATTGTTATCTGCAAAATGCCTAAGCGGGCATAGCTCAGTTGGTAGAGCGCGACCTTGCCAAGGTCGAGGTCACGAGTTCGAGCCTCGTTGCCCGCTCCAAATTCAGAAAAAGCAGCTACTAAGCTGCTTTTTTTCTTTTTCCTTAAAGCACTTTACCAGTACTGAGCAGATCAGAAAGCGGCCTTAGCCGCTTGTTTGAAACACCTATAGTTAGCCCGCCAGTTGTGGCCCTAACCACAAACTAAACAGGCTAATTGCCACTATACCAACCAGATTCAGCACCAGGCCTGCCCGCACCATATCTTTGATTTGCAGTTTACCTGACGCAAACACTATAGCGTTGGGTGGTGTCGCCACTGGCAGCATAAAAGCGAAGCTGGCGGCTAAAGCGGCAGGCACTACTAAATACAATGGCGATAACTCCATAGAGACAGCAACAGGCCCCAATAACGGCAGGAAGGCAGCAGCTGTAGCGGTATTACTGGTCACTTCGGTCAGGAAGATGATCAGACTGGTCACAGCCACCAATAACAGGATAGGAGGCACACCATCCAGTAACTGCAGTTGTTGCGCTAAAAGTTCAGCCACGCCGGTTTTTTGGATCTGATCCGCCATACTCAAACCACCACCAAACAGCAATAACACGCCCCAGGGCACATTCTGACTGTCTTTCCATTCCAACAAGGCAGTACCTGAGCCTTTTTCTCCTGGCAATAAAAACAATAAAGCAGCGGCACAAAGCGCGATCACAGTATCGCTGATAGGTAACCCTGTCCATTTCACTAACCATTGCTGACTGATCCAACTGAAAGCGGCCAATGCAAAGACTGTCAGCACCAGTTTTTGTGAGCGCGACATCTGCCCAAGCGCCTTTAACTGCAGCGCGCTGTCGTTTGGCGCTGATTTGGTTTTGGGCATACGAAAATGAACTTTAGTCAGCCAGATCCAGCAGACGATTAACATCGTCAGCGCCAAAGGCACACCCAAAATCATCCAGTCTGCAAAGCTGATTTGAATACCATAACTTTTAGACAGATAAGCAGCTAATAACGCATTGGGCGGTGTACCTATCAGAGTAGCGATACCACCAATACTGGCACTGTAGGCAATCCCTAATAAGACGGCTTTACCAAACTGATCCTGAGTCGATGCGTTGGCCATGGCAATAATGGACAACCCTATGGGCAGCATCATCACAGCAGTTGCAGTATTTGACATCCACATGGATAAAAAAGCAGTGACGCCCATCAGGGCCGCGATTTGTAAACCCGGCGAAGTGCCCACCAAAGACAATGCTTTTAACGCGATGCGTTTATGCAAATTGGTTTTTTCCATCGCAATAGATAAGAAAAAGCCGCCGAAAAATAAAAAAATCAGCGGATGAGCATAAGGTGAAGTTGCAGCATCCAGTTTATCTATACCCAATAACGGAATAAAAATCATCGGCAGCAATGAAGTGACAGGAATAGGCACAATTTCAGTGATCCACCACAACACCATCCAGGCCATTAAGCCTGTAACCATCCAGGCCGCCTGAGTCATCTGAGCGGCTGGAGGAGGCAAAATAATGGTCAGTAAAAGCAGTAGGGGGCCACAGAGCAAAAGCAAACGGCTGGTCACAGCAGACATAGGGGATCCTTAACAAAAGCAACCGGAGCTAAGCTCCGGTCTGTTCAGAAAAAGAACTTAAAGCCAACAGCGGCTGCATGGTCTTTTTCGGTTTCGAAATTGAGTGTGGACAGAAGCAGGTAAGCCGTCAAATTGTTTCGCCATTGATAATCCAGGCCCAGATTATTCAGGCGGGCTTTTTCGGCGTGGCGGGTCTGACTGTCATCTTTTTGCCATTGCCATTTGTAAGTAAAGTCGCCGCGCTGATAACTCAGCTGAGCCAGCCAGGCATCGCCCTGGATATGACGCACCACATGTTCGCTGTGCTGATAGATCAGGCCAGCCGCAAGCACAGCACCGTCTTGTTGCCACAATGGCAGCTGAGCTAATAAACGTTCGGCAGTGATATTATTCAGCTCATCGGTGCGGCCATAAGCCAGATAGAGTGGATACTTTTTTAAGGCCGGGTCGCCATAACCCAGCACCCAATCATAGCCTCCGGCTGTTTCGTCGCTGGCTCCGGTCTGGTAGGTGGCTGAAAAGTTAAAACCTTCAATCACAGGCGACTGATAGCCTACTATATTTTCCAGTCTGTCCTGACCCGGTGTGATTTGCGCTATGTCAGCCAGGGTTTCGTTAAATAAATCGATTTTGCCTTCAGATTTTTTAAACTTAGTGTCGTTTTTGCCAAAGATCAGTTCGCCATAGGTACCGGCAACACCAAAATAGGTGTTACGGGATCCCAGTTTGTGATCTCTGTTGGCATCATCCAGACCATTCACTTGCCATTCGTACACTGCTATAACAGCCAGCCCGTCGCTCAGCTGATGTTTAGCTTTTAGTCCTAAGCGGGAAAAGGGCGCTTCGATCTGACGGCCCTGGTCGGCGTATCTGTACAAGCCTTGATCAACGTCCAGCGCCTGTAATTCAACTTTGCCGTACCAATCCCATTCAAAAGCATGGGCTGCAGGGCTCAAAGCAAGAGTGGCAGATATAGCAGCAGATAAATACGACTTAGCCATGCTGGACCTCCGCAGTCGCTGTGTTGGCTGCCGTAGTGGTTTCTGCAGTGGTCGCTCCCTGGGTCAGCTCTCTGTCCAGTTGAGATGTGTCCAGTTCACCACACCACTTAGACACTACTAATGTGGCCACACCGTTGCCTATTAAATTGGTTAAAGCCCGGGCTTCGGACATAAATCTGTCTATGCCTAAGATCAGCGCTATACCAGCCACAGGCACTGAACCTACCGAAGCTAAAGTAGCGGCCAACACAATAAAACCACTGCCTGTGACACCTGCAGCCCCTTTGGAGGTCACCAGTAACACAGCCAATAAGGTCAGCTGCTGGGTTAAATCCATCGGCGTATCTGTAGCCTGAGCAATAAATACCGCAGCCATGGTCAGGTAAATCGCTGTGCCATCCAGGTTAAATGAGTAACCTGTTGGGATCACTAAACCTACAGTGGACTTGGTCGCGCCTAATTTCTCCAGTTTGGCCATCATGCGGGGAAGCACAGATTCAGAGGATGAAGTGCCTAATACGATCAATAACTCTTCTTTGATATAACGGATAAATTTGGTGATCGAAAAACCGTGATAACGGCAAATGGCACCTAACACCACAAAAATAAAGACTAAACAGGTGATGTAGAAAGTTGCCATCAGGCCAGCCAGTGACCATAAAGTCGCAATGCCATATTTGCCTATGGTAAAAGCCATGGCGCCAAAAGCACCTATAGGGGCCACTTTCATCAGCATATGCACTATGGCAAACAAGACCTCTGAGCTTTTTTCAACATAACCAAAAATCAGATTTTGCCGGCCCCCTAAACGCTGCAGCGCAAAACCAAACAGGATAGAAAAAAACAGCACTTGCAGCATATCGCCGCGGGCAAAAGCGTCAAACACACTGCTGGGGATCACATTCAGTAAAAAATCCGTAGTGCTTTGCATTTGATCAGGAGCTGTGTATTTGCTGATGGATTGCTGATCCAGACTGGCGGGGTCTATATGCATGCCGACACCAGGTTTGACGACATTAATCACTACTAAACCGATAATTAAGGCGATGGTAGAGACAATTTCAAAATAGAGCAGGGCATAACCCCCTGTTTTCCCTACTTTTTTCATATCTTCCATACCGGCAATCCCCACTACTACAGTACAAAAGATGATGGGGGCGATAATCATTTTAATCAGCTTGATAAAGGCGGTGCCCAGAGGCTGCATGGCGGTGCCAAGCTCCGGGTAAAAATGACCTAAAAAAATACCAATACTGATGGCGAGTAACACCTGGATATAGAGGCTGGATAACAGCCTGATGGTTTTGGTTTTCATTGTTATTGTCTCTCTGAGTATGGAGAATATCTCCCTGTCAGACAGTCAATTGCAAAGAGAAAGCCAGCTTTTTATCGCTTACTATATTGTTTAAATACAATAGGTTATTTTATTGTTACCGAGGTTTTGTTGAGGCCTGTGTGGAATTTCGCACAAATAAAAAATCACAGTGTCACTTAATCCGCACAAGCAGGAGTTAGTCTTCCTGCTTGTCCAGAAAATCACGGCGCGTCAGCTGGTATTTTGCCATTTTGTCGTACAAGGTTTTTCGGGGTAAATCCAGCTCTGCCATCACAGCTTTAATAGCGCCTTTATGTTGGTTCAGCGCTTCTTCGAGCAGCATTTTTTCATAATATTCCACCCGTTGCTGCAAACTCATGCTACCGTTAATGCCATGGCCGGCATTATGGGGCTGTTGGCTAAAGGCGATGTCCGCACCCATCAACACATAACGTTCAGCCATATTACGCAGTTCCCGCACATTACCTGGCCACTGATGCTGCGCCAGTTGCTGCAGTTCTGCCGCCTGAAGAGGAATGTATTCCTTATGAAAACGGGCTGCAGCTATACGGGCAAAATGCGCAAATAATAAAAACACATCATCTTTGCGTTGACGCAGTGGCGGTAAATGCAAATCCACCAGGGATAAGCGGTAATACAGGTCACTACGAAACTCGCCCGATGCGGCTAGCTGTTTTAAGTCGGCTTTGCTGGCGGCTATCACCCTGATATCCAACTCTATCGTCTGATTTGAACCTAAGCGTGTTACTTTGCGTTCCTCCAGTACCCTCAGCAGTTTCACCTGCAAAGACAAGGGGGTGCTTTCGATTTCATCCAGCAGCAGAGTTCCGCCATTGGCAAACTCAAACTTCCCGATACGTTTTTTGTCTGCGCCGGTAAAAGCACCGGCTTCAGCACCAAAGAGCTCACTTTCAATCAACTGCTCCGGTATGGCACCACAGTTAATGGCAACAAAATTATGCTGACGTCTGTCGCTTTGTTCATGTAAATAACGTGCGACCAGCTCTTTGCCTGTACCTGTTTCGCCGTAAATCAACACATCAGCAGGCGCATTGATCACGGCATCCAGAGTGCGGCGCAGCTGCTGCATGGCCGGACTTTGGCCTAAAATACGTAAGCCGGGTTGTTGTTCCCGCTCAACCGCAGCTTTTAACTGCCGGTTTTCCAGCACCAGCTGGCGTTTTTCCAGAGCGCGGCGGCTGACTTCAACCAGGTGGTCGTTATCAAAAGGTTTTTCCAGAAAATCATAAGCCCCTTGTTGCATCGCCTTCACCGCAAGAGAAACAGCACCGTACCCTGTCAGCATCACCACTGGGATCTCGGCGTCAATGGCATGAATTTTCTGCAGCAGTTCCAGGCCGTTTAAAGCCGGCATATGCATATCGGTAATGACGATGCCGTCAAATCTTGTACTGACACGACTTAAAATATCAGCAGGGTTGGCCGTGCTGCTGCACAGCAAATCTTCCAGTTTAAACAACTGACTGACTGCACTGCGGATATCGGCTTCATCGTCGATAAAAAGAATAGTTGGACTCTGTTGCTCTGTATTGGCCATTTAGGATCCTGTGGTGATGTTCAGCACCATAATAAACTCAGCTCCGCCTTGTGGCGCATTTCGCACTTCAAGCTGGCCACCAAAAGACTGCACTATACGTTGGGAGATAGACAAGCCCAAACCCAGACCATCCCGTTGTTTGGTGGTGAAAAAGGCCTCAAAAATACGCTCTAAATGATGAGGCTCTATACCAGGGCCCTGATCACGGATATGCACACTGACGTGTTGAGCCTGGGTTTTCACCGCTACATGAAAGGCTGCATCGGCCTGACCTGCCATGGCCTGTATGCCATTGGTCAGAATATTCACCAGCACTTGCTCCAGCTGAATGCTGTCGGCCAGCACAGTGGGGGATAGTTCAGGCAATTGCAACCTTATCTTGATCCCTTGCTGTTGGCACTGATGCCGCACTATCCCCAATGCGTCCAGAATGAGTTTATTCACCTGTACCAGTTGGTTTTTGCCAGAGCTTTTACGGCTGAAATCTTTAAACTGGGCCACTATCACACTTAAGCGCTGCATCAATTGCCGCATCGCCTGAATATTGGTTTTGGCGTCATCCAGATAACCTTTTTCAATCAGCTTCTCTGTGGTCTGTGCATAACTTTGCAAGGCGGTCAGTGGCTGATTTAACTCATGATTTAACGAAGCAGATAAAGCACCAATAGTGGCAAGTTTAGCGGTTTGCACCAGATGTTGTTCGGTTTGCGCCAGTTCGGTTTCGGTTTGTTCACGCCGTTCAATCTGGCGTATTAACTGCCTGTTGGTTTCTGCCAAATCTTTGGTGCGGGCTATCACCCGTTGTTCCAGTTGCTGATTATGCTGCACTAACTGTTGATGGCGCTTTTTCCGTTCGCGCCGCACCCAAATGGCCAGCAAGGCTGAACTGTAGAGCAAAGTCACCAGAAGCAGGGCGGACCATAAGGCGGATTGCTGTGGCGCTGGTGAGGCCAAGACTGTTAAGGTCCAACCGAACTCTGGCAAAGGTCGCTGGCATGGCAAAAAACTAAAGGTTTTATTGTCAAAGGGCAATTGCCACAGCGGATAAGAGGGGGCGAGCCAGGCTGAGCCGATGGAATACTGCAGAGGTTTAATAGCCTGGGTGATATAACGCTGCTGCTCAGAGGGGCTTAATGGGTTGCCGGTCAGACTGGTTAAACGCCACTGTGGGACATCGGACAAAAACACTTCGTCGCTTTGTCCCGTTACCATAAAATGACTGTCGGCTAAACCGGCAATTTGCTGCTGATGTTGTTCTATAGGTTCGAGATCAACCTTAGCCACCATCACAGCCAGGATCCTGTCCTGCATACGGACAGGCGAACTGTAGTAATAACCGCGGCGTTCACTGGTATGGCCCAGGGCATAATACTGAGTATCCTGACCCGCCAGCGCATGTTGTACATAAGGCCGGAAGCCAAAGTCCCGGCCCAGATAATACACTGGGCCTTTGGCATTGGAGCTGGCTATCACTATGCCGGACGGGTTCACCAGATATAAGTCGGCAACATCGGCACTTTGCTGAAGCTGAAACAAATATTGATTCAGCTGATCTGCACTGCCCGGCAGATCACGCAATAACGACTGCAATAACTCAGAGCTGGCGACCTGTTTGGGTAAATCAGCATAGCGGCCTATTTCATAGCGAATAAAAGCGGCGAGGTTCTCACTTTGCTGCTGCGCTTTGCTGGTCAGCTGGCGGTAGTTCCAATGCTGCGCTGCTGAGGCTGCCAGCAGTAACACCAGCAGATATCCGCAAAGCAGCAGGACCCAGCGCAGCTGTTTAGTCATCAGGTACGTCTGTGGATTGAACTGACTTTAGCTTTTGGTGCAGCTAACACTGAGGCTTCTTCCGTTTTGCTTGAGCTTAATAATTTCGCTTCCAGCTCCGCCATTTCAGATGGCGTCAGCTCACGGTATTGACCGGCTTTTAACTCGGCCAGACGTACATTCATAATACGAACCCGTTTTAGTTTGGTTACATTAAAGCCTAAGAACTCTGTCATACGACGGATCTGCCGGTTCAGGCCTTGTTTCAGCACAATATTAAAGGTTTGACGGGAAATTTGTTTGACCTGACAAGGCAAGGTAATGGTTTCCAGGATAGGCACGCCGGACGCCATTTTGCGTAAAAACTGCTCTGTAATAGGTTTGTCGACTGTGACTACATATTCTTTTTCATGTTCGTTGCCGGCGCGCAGAATTTTATTGACGATATCACCGTCGTTGGTCAGGAAAATCAAACCTTCAGACTCTTTATCCAGACGGCCTATAGGGAAGATCCGCTCCGGATAGCCTATGGCATCAATAATATTGCCTTTGACATCCAGCTCAGTGGTACAGGTAATGCCCACAGCCTTATGGTAAGCCAGGTAGACCCGCCGGGGTTTGGCTTTTAATGGCTTGCCCTCGATCAGTACCTGATCTTGTTGTGTCACTTTGGTGCCCAAAGTACCCACCTGACCATTAACAGTCACCAGGCCTTGTTCAATCAGCTTGTCTGCTTCGCGGCGCGAACAAAAACCTGTGTCACTGATAAATTTATTTAAACGAAACAACGCTGTTTGTTCCAAAGTTCCACACCCGGCAATTGAAAAAGGACGTTAGTTTAGGTGCTCAATGCATCAGGGGCAAGGCTGGTGTTTATTTTACGGCAGAAAAAGGACTGGCTCTTGGCAAGGCGGGCAGATCAGGTAAACTTGCTGCTCACTTTTTAAAAGGGACCACTGATGTTACCTATTCAGCATTATTTTCCCAAAGCCGATGCCTTAGTTTATGGTTGCATGGGATTGGGTGGCAGTTGGGATCACCCGACCACCACAAAAGAACAACGTGATTTATCTTATACAGCCATAGACGCAGCTCTGGACGCTGGTTTTCGCTTTTTTGACCATGCCGATATATACACCCGCGGCAAAGCTGAAGCTGTATTTGGCGACTATCTGGCAGCGCATTCCGGCTTACGTGAAAAGCTTATCCTGCAAAGTAAATGTGCCATCCGTTTTGCCGATGCCACTGCGGTAGGGCGTTACGATTTTAGTAAAAGTTATATTCTGGAGTCTGTGCACCAGTCGTTAAAACGACTGCAAACCGACTATCTGGATATTCTGCTGTTGCACAGACCGGATCAACTGATGTGGATTGACGAAGTGGCCGAAGCTTTTGCAGAGCTGAAACAGCAGGGCAAAGTGAAGGCGTTTGGTGTGTCGAATTTTGGCTGGCCGCAACTTCAGTTATTGCAATCTGCTTTGCCTGATCCGCTGGTTGTTAATCAACTGCAAATGAGCCTGAACGATTTAAACTGGCTGGAGCAAAATGTACTGACTGCTATGCCGGAAGGCGCAGCCCATCATTACAGTTACGGCACAGTGGAATACTGTCAGTTAAACAAAGTACAACTACAGGCCTGGGGTAGTCTGGCGCAAGGTTTGTTTAGCGGTGGCAGAACTCCTGAAACTGCCGCCCAGCGTTCTACAGCTGCATTGGTGTCTCAGTTAGCTGCGGACTATCAAACCAGTGCTGAGGCTATAGTGCTGGCGTTTTTACTGAAACATCCGGCCGGTATTCAAGCTGTGATAGGCACAACGTCCCCCTCACGTATTGCTGCCTGTCAGAAAGCCTTAACTGTTAACTTAAGCCGTGAACACTGGTATGCGCTATATGTTGCAGCCAGAGGCAAGGCTTTACCTTAATGCTCGTGCAGTAAAAAAGGGCCTTCTGGCCCTTTTTTATTAGTAAAATCCACTATTTAGCTGCAGGCACAGACTGCAAATACTGACTGTTGGGTTGTTTTAAAATAGTCTGCCAGGAACCATAAGTCGGGTTGGCCAGGACAAACCATTTAGCACCCCAGTAGTCCTGATATTTATCTACCAGGGCTGAACGCTGTTCAGGTGTGATATTTTTTTTCACGTCCGGCAGGAAATCGCCAAAGTCATCCCCAATCGACATCAAGATACGGAAGTCTTTGGCGGCCAGCAGACGGCGGCTTTCTTTTTCACTGCTCCAGTCCTTTTGTTCTGACTTTAACCAGATTTGAGAGGCGTCGATCTTTTTTATACCCACAGCTTTTAAGTTACGCAGCGTATCGGTTTTTTGCGGGCAGCTGTCATTGGAGCCGGCACGTTTTTCACACTCACGATTGCTGATATACAGCACTTTTACACCTGCAGCTTCGGCTTTGTTCACAAAGGCGACCGCGCCTGGTACAGCTTT
>CBIMJC010000148.1:0-9845 GCA_966244125.1 uncultured Rheinheimera sp. | reverse complement strand
ATTTTGAACTGGATGGGGTGACTTTCCCTGCCGCTGAAGTGCAACTGGAATTTATTGACCCGGCCGCTGATGAAGACGGCGAGGGCGGTGGTTCTATGTTCCCGACAGGCAACTTAGTGGACGATTTGGAAGTGCCTGGTGTTGGCACTTTACAAGCCACTCTGATTAACGCCGGTATTCCGACTATTTTTGTCAACGCCAAAGACATAGGTTATACAGGCACTGAGCTGCAGGATGCGATTAACAACGACGCCAAAGCTCTGGCTATGTTTGAAACTATCCGTGCTTATGGTGCTGTCAGAATGGGTTTAATCAGCCATATAGATGAAGCCAAAACCCGGCAACATACACCTAAGGTGGCTTTTGTAGCGCCAGCGACTGACTATGTTTCGTCCAGTGGCAAAGCTGTGACTACAGCCGATATCGATCTGGTGGTGCGGGCTTTGTCTATGGGCAAATTGCATCATGCCATGATGGGCACAGCTGCTGTGGCCATTGGCACTGCAGCTGCTATTCCCGGCACTTTAGTTAATCTGGCGGCTGGTGGAGTTAAACGTAAAGCAGTGCGTTTTGGTCATCCGTCCGGCACCTTAAGAGTGGGCGCAGAAGCGGCATTCGTGGCTGGTGAATGGAAAGTCACCAAAGCCATAATGAGCCGCAGTGCGCGGGTTTTAATGGAAGGTTGGGTGCGTGTGCCTGCAGATACATTTTAATCTGCCCAAATGAAAAAAATGATAAACCCTGATCCGAATACTAAATTTACGGTGTATAAATAACCTGCCGTGTTGAAATGGCAGGGTATTCTCTGTAGATTGGTTATCGAATTTACGATTTTTTTAGGGAGTCTTAGATGAAGAAGTTAGGATACAGCCTGTTCGCCGCCTTATGTTTAAGTTCTGCAACTTTGTCTTCTGCAGTGAAAGCTGAAACAGTAGACTACCAGTATCTGACCGTTGCAGGTTATCTGAATTTTTATTTGTTAAATTTAAATGCCTGTGAAGATTATCATCCGGAAATTCGTCAGCAGGCTTATGATGCTGAAAAACAGCTGTATCCATGGCTGACCAAGTTAGAGCAAAAATTAAAAGGTGCTGACGCTGACAATAAAACCTTGTCAGCTGTGGTACAAAAACGTCGTGAAGCCTTAAACCTGCAGATCAGCGAAGGTGATTTTACTTTGGATCACTGCAAAGCTATTGTGAAGTTATTGTCCGCTGATGGTTTAGATCAAACTCTGTTAAAAAGTCTGAACTAAAACTCAAAAAATTCAGTAACTTGTAGTCAGAAAAGCCACTTGCCTCTATCGGAGCAGGTGGTGTTTTTTTATTGGTGTATGTGATGTCTGTGTCTATTTTATCTGTTGCTGATGTGCCAGAACTGATGCGGGTTCAGCAAAATTGCTACAGCGCTGAGCTGGTGGAATCTGCTGCTGTGATGTCAGCCCGAATTTCTGCGTTTTCTCACACCTGCTGGGGTTACTTTATCGACCGGCAGATGGCAGGTTATCTGCTGGCTTATCCTTCTGTACTTGGCAGTATTACGCCGCTGGCTGCTGCTTTTCCTTTGTATCCGGATGCGGACTGTCTTTACCTGCATGATATGGCGATTTGCAGCGATTTTCGCGGCCAGTCTCTGGCTCCTAAGTTACTTGCTCATGCTGATACTGAAGCTAAACAGATGGGCTTGCGGGCTTTGGCTTTGGTGGCAGTGCAGGGCGCAGAAGGTTATTGGGCCAGGCAGGGGTTTATCAAAGCGACAGATATCACGGCAGAGCAACAGGCTATTCTGGACAGCTATCTGCCGGAAATAGCCTGTTATATGACCCGGATTTTGAAACAGGCTCTATAAGGTTTAGCCTTGTGTTTTAAGTTCGGTAAATAACACAGGTTTTTCAGCGCTAAAATCAATCCATGGATTGCCGCCCAGTGTTTCAGCACCTTGTACTGCAGGCTCTTCATAACGCATCACAAAATGCTCCGGACCGTGCGCATAGGCAACGACCAGACCATAAGGCGCATCAAAGAAGCCGCCATGAGGTACCAGGCCCGGATAGCTGATACGCCATGCTGCACCTTCTGCCGGTACATAACCTAAGGTCAGTTTTGCTGTGGTGTTGTCAGGTAACACAAAAAACCAGGTCCAGGCACCGCCTGAAACTATGGTCATCACTTCGTCAATACCGACGCCGTTTTCCGCACTGTTGACATGTAATTTTCCAAACTTTTTCTGCAGGTAATGCACCACTTCCGGCGTCATCGATTTCATATCGTATACCTTAGGGTAAGGTGCCACGCCTTTTTCTGAGGTAGATAAAAAACCACCTCTGACAGCTGCCGCTTCGCGGCCGGCCAGTTTGATTTGCTCCAGCAAGTCGCCTCTGTGCAAGGCAAAATGTCCAATCAGCTGTTCGCTTTCCTCTTTAGTTAACGCCCGCAGTTTTGCCTGGGCTATTACCGCTTTTGCCTGTTGTGGTATCGCCACTGTGCTGACCCGGACGCCAACAGATTTCAGAACCTGATTCACTTGTTCAATGCCCTGAGTTGCTGGTCTGCCGTCGCTGTATGACAGAGTTAATTGTCCGCTTTCGGATGCTGTGCTTTGTGCCCATGGCAAACTGGCGGCTAAAACCACGGCCAACATTTTGTGCCAAATCTTCATTGTGTTATCTCCTGATCCAGAAAAAATATGAACTAATGTTGTTCTGGTGCAGTGTAAATTTTATGAAATGGCTGATAAATGCCAGTTGAGTGGATGAATTGTTTACTTCTGGTGAACTATGCCGGTGTGCGAAACAGGCATAAGTTGCCCATACCGCAGAGGGGGCTCTGGGGAACTGAGTTATTTTTTATTAAAGTGTTGCACCATAAAATCGATAAAAGCTCTGATCTTTTGTGAGTGTTCTTTATGGTAAGGGTAAATGATATAGAGCGAATGATCCTCTGTGTGCCAGTCACTCAGCACCTGTTTTAATTCGCCTTGTGCTAAGGCTTGTCTGACAAAGTACTCTGGTAGTAAAGCGATGCCATGTCCAAGTTTTGCTGCTTGTGCCAGTGCCAGACCGTTGTTTACCACATAACGGCTCACAGGCAATTCAACCTCTGTACACTGTTGCTGCCTGTAAAAACTCCAGTGTTTTGCTGAAGAAGACAAACTATAAATCAGGCACTGGTGTTTGTGCAGGTCGTCCGGCGTGACCAGAGGCCCGGATTTAGCCAGATAATCAGGTGATGCGCAAAGAACCCGTTTTAAATCTGTCAGTTTACGTGAGCGCAAGCTGGAATCTGCAAGCGCAGCACCACCGCGGATCGCAATATCTACCCCTTGTGCCATCAGATCGATATAGTGATCCGACATTACCAGCTCAATAGCAAGGTTTGGGTGCAGCGCCATAAAAGCACAAACCAGAGGATTGATTTCCAGAATACCCAGCGACATAGGTACGCTGATTTTTAACGAGCCTCTTAGTGATTCTGACGCTTCATGCACAGATAAATCAGCCTGAGCCAGATTGTCCAGTACCTGACAGATCTGCAGGTAATAAGCTTGTCCCTGCTCTGTTACATGCAGTTTTCTGGTCGTTCTGTGGATCAATGGACTTTGCAGATAGTTTTCGAGCTCATAAATGTTCTTGCTGACTGCAGCTTTGGATAAATTCAAATCATCGGCTGCAGCTTTAAAACTACCGAGTTCAATCACTCTTCGATAGACAGTCAAAGCTCTGAGTTTATCCATAGATACCTGCCAGTCTTAAATCTTTTCCAGCAGATAATTGCCGGATCGTAAATCCTCCGCCAGCTCTTTTGAACGCTCCAGCACTAAAGCCCAATACGCAAGACGCTGGGGGTCTGTCAGTTTGTCGAAGTCTTTGCGGTCCGGAATTTTGCTGTAAGGCAAAGATTTCACCCAGGACTCTGACGGACACAACAAAATCATCTTGTCCATTTGTGCTGCTTTAGCGCGGCGCCAGGGCAGGGATTTATCAAACCAGCCTGGGATCAGGTACGGATAAAAGTGTGGATATAAAATCAAACCTTGCTGCTGATAAGGCAAGGTCAGGTGGTAATCCAGTAAACCACCGTCCATATACAAACCTGCTGGCAAACCTGCAGGATCTTTCACCGGATGCATCACCATAGGAATAGAACCTGAGGCCAGTAAACTGGCTTTAAAGTTCTCCGCTGTCAGTGGGTAAGCTTCGTGTGGTACCTGTTGCAGCAAAGCTGAATTAGTGTGATTTTGCATCACTACTCTTTTGTAGAACTTTTGCAGCAAGGCGGGTTTTAGCAGATTGGCGCCTGCTGCTAACAGCAAACGCCGCAGTTGCGCGCCTTTACGTTCCGACTTTCTGACTTTCACTTCACGGGCTGCAATAAAATTCAGTTGCAACACAGGGTTATTCAGCACTTGCGCTATGGCCTCCTCATCAGGAAATACCTGGTCCAGCACTGAAGCTGAGGTGGAGGTGATTTCATCAATACCCGCCTTGGGTGGGAAACACAAAGTGCTGTAGGCCCTGGCAAAACGTTCAGTCGCAGCGGCCGGGTTTTGCTGCGTGACACAGGCAAAACGCCAGGCTCCGGCAGAGCTGCCAACCAAAGATAAAGGTGTGTTTCTGTCTTTAAAAAACTCACCAAACAGATACTGATCCAAACCGTATAAACAAAACCATTTAGGGCCACCACTGGCGCCTAAAACTAAATGGATATCCTGCTGACGTAAGCCATATTGTTGCAGATGTTCAAAGGCAGTGGCTCCCGCCAGTACTCTTAATGTCGACTGTGTCACCCGAATTTTTCCCTCGTTAACAGCTGCAGAACTTACAAAGAAGCCGCAAACAATTGCTGATGCATACGCAGCGCATACTCATCTGTCATACCTGACACATAATCGCAAATAACCCGCATCTGGTTTTGTTTGTTGTCCGCCAGCAGCCAGCGGTTTTTAGTATTGGCGGGCAACAAACGTTCTGCCTCTGAACTAAAGGCTTCAAACAATGAGCGGACAATTTGCTGGCCTTTGTATTCACCCCTTTGTACCTGCGGCGATAAAATCACCGCCTCGTAGACGAAGTTCTTTAACAACTGCAATAACTGCTGTTGCGGCTCCGGCAACCTTGCATTGTAACGGATCAGAGGGTCCTGAGTGTCCGGCAAGGACTGATACAACTCAATGCTGGTGATCAGCAAATTCACCAGAGCGCCAATGGCATCCTTACGAATATGATGTTCGGGTATAAATAATTTCTGACTAATATGTTTTAACGTGCTGGCAATATCCGCAGGCAGTTTTGCCATTTCAGGTTCAGCCAGACGGCGCCAGTGTTCGGCACTGACAGTACCTGTCACTATCGCATCTTCCAAATCATGCACACCATAGGCTATATCATCGGCCAGTTCCATAATGGACGCATCCAGCGACTTGTGCAGCGACTTCAAAAATGGGGCTTTGTTTAAACTTTCCGTGCGCTGAAAAGCACTGCGATCCGCCTCTGACAAGGGGCTTAAGATCCAGTCAAGTAAATCGCTGTCTGCGGCATAAATGGCTTTGCAGGGTTTGACGGTGAGGCCCTGTTCAAACTGCTCAACAGCAGGTTGTACTATCGGATACTTTAATAAACCTAATAAAGTACGGCGGCTTAAATTCATACCACCGCTGGCGGTATAAGGTTCCAGTTTGCCGACAATACGTAAGGTCTGGCCGTTGCCTTCAAAGCCGCCAAATTGCTGCATACAGGCGTTCAGCGCTTTTTCGCCGCCGTGACCAAAAGGCGGGTGGCCTAAATCGTGCGCCAGACACAGAGCTTCCATCAGGCTGTCCTGCGCTAACAAGGCCCGCAGTGCCGGATCCTCTTGCTGGTAACTTAACTGGGCGACCAAAGCAGTGCCTATTTGCGCTGCTTCTAAAGAGTGGGTCAGGCGGGTGCGGTAGAAGTCATTCTGACCTATGCCCATGATCTGAGTTTTAGCCTGCAGACGGCGAAAAGCGGCCGAGTGCAGTATTCTGGCCCTGTCTCTTTGCCAGGGGGTACGGTGATCGTTTGGTCTTTGACTCTGTTCGGCAAGACGGCGTTCGGCCCACAGATGCTGCATACAAAATCCTTCTGACACTAGCCTGAAATTATTAATCCCGCTAAGGGCTTAACCACCACTTTATGCTACGGCAAAAGCAAAAAAGAGGCGATGCGTATTTTTATAAATAATACTGGACAAATAAACAGTAGTTGCTGTATAAATATTCAGTATCAAAAGCAGGAGGATTTATGGCCGTTATTATTAAGTACATTGTTGAGCGCGCTGGAGTAGAAAAAATGACGTTTAGTTCAAAGCCGGAAGCAGACGCCTATGACCGGATGCTGGATATAGCTGATGAACTGTTTTTAATGCTGGGTCAAAGTGAATTGATCCCGGATGAGCAACAACGCGAAGATCTGGCGCTGTATTTAGCGCAGCAAAAAGAACTGGTGATCCAGACCTTGAATCAGAAAACCAAAAACACTAAGGCTCCGGCCGCTGATAAAGAACAGGCAAAAGAGAAGAGTGCCGCTGATCCTGCTAAAGCCGCTGTAGTACTGACAGAAGTGACAGACGATTTGGCTGCTTAATTTATCAGCAATCCCTGATGTTGTTTGTTGGTGTATACTTTTATTTTTTATTAGCAGAGCTAATTGAATAAATCTTTCTGAAAAGGCATAACTATAATAATGTTGTGCCTTTTTTATTGGTTTTAATTAAGATTTTATGCATAATTAACTGCTTTTGCAGCATTTTTATCAGTGGCTGTATAGTCCGGTGAATAGTGAATATGAAAGTATGCTGAATAAAATATGACGGCCAATGTGTTTTTTCATTAGAAAAACTAATGGCCAGACTATAAATTATCTCGTTAGTGGTCTGGTTAAATTTGCAGCATAATAACCTCGTTTTCGGATGAACACTTTCTCAGACTTCACGAGGTTGGACATGAACAGTATCAATACCACAGTAGAAAAATCGAACCTGAGCACAACAGAGCGCAGCGTATCTTCTCTGCTGCTGGTGCGTCGAATCAATCAGTTTTTGGCGAAGATTGGCCGCGCTTTAAGTCTGAGCGGAGCCATTTACACCAAATAAGTTTTTACAAGCTGTGCTGAGCTTGTCACTGCTTAACTTTTTGTTATCGAGTTCTTGTTGTTGAAAAACGTAACCCCTTGAGCGCGCTTAGATTGCTGCTAAGCGCGTTTTTTTTATCTTTCAAAAAGTGATTGAATTGAAACGGTTTTCACTTTGTTTGGATCCTGAAGCAATCAGGGATCGTGGCTGGTTGTTGTGAATAACACAACAGAAGGAAAACTAAATGCAATTGAAGCTGAAAAAATGGCTGCCAGTACTCTTACTTGGCGTTTCTGCCGGTGTTCAGGCAGGGATCTACTCAGACGACTTATCACGTTGTCTGGTGGAGTCTTCAAGTGCAAATGACAAAGCATTGCTGGTGAAATGGATGTTTACTTCTATGGCGCTGCATCCTGATGTCGCCGCTATGTCCAATGTGACAGAAGCTCAGCGGGACGAGGTGAATAAAGCTGCGGCGCAAATGTTTATGCGTCTGATGACTGAAACTTGTCTGGTACAAAGTAAAAAAGCCATTCAATACGAAGGTGCTGCCGCGGTGGAGCAGGGCTTTAACGCTTTTGGCCAGGTGGCAGGGAAAGAGTTGTTTGCACATCCCAATGTTGCGCAGGCTCTTGCTGGTTTACAAACTCATCTTGATACGAAAAAGCTGGAGACAGCTTTGGGCCTCTGATATGACAAAATTTGCAACGGACTTTGATCCTTCTCAACAGGCTGCTCTGCTTCAGGTATTAAAAAACCGCTTTGAACAGCATAAAAACCGTCATGAAAATCTCGACTGGGCGCTGGTGCAGGTCAGGCTGGAGGCTAAACCGGACAAGCTGCAGGCACTTTTTGCCATGGAAACCACAGGTGGTGAGCCTGATGTGCTGGCTTTTGACCCACAAAGTGGCGAATTTATCTTTTTTGATTGCTCTTCCGAAAGTCCTAAAGGGCGTCGCAGCTTATGTTTTGATCGCGAGGCGCTGGAGGCGAGGAAAGAACATAAACCCGCAAGCAGCGCTGTGGACATGGCTGAAGCTATGGGGGTTCAGTTGCTGACGGAAGACGACTACCGTTATCTGCAGCAGTTTGGCCCTTTTGATACGAAAACCTCCAGCTGGCTGGCAACACCAGAAGATATCCGCAAACTTGATGGTGCTATCTTTGGCGACTATCGTTATGGCCGGGTTTTTATCTACCACAATGGTGCTCAGTCTTATTATGCGGTCAGAGGTTTTCGTGCTTTAGTGCGGGTTTGAATCTGTTATGGATCACGTGCCATCACTGAACATCATTTATTGCAGACACATGGAGAAATGATGCATCCGGATATTGCTCTCTACAATCAGGCTCAGGCTGAAGAAGAACAACTGATTTGCCAGCTATTAGCAGCGCAGATTGATGCGGTTTTACCTGAAGCGGACAACAAAATCTGGCATGCACATCCGGTCTGGTTTCTCGAAGGTAATCCTGTGGTGGGTTATAGCAAATTGAAGGGCTGTATCCGGTTGCTGTTCTGGAGTGGTCAGTCGTTTGATGAAACAGAATTAAAAGCTGAAGGCAGTTTTAAAGCTGCTGAAAAAAGGTACTGTCACAGCAGTGAGATCAATAAGGATGATTTACAACGCTGGTTGACAAAAGCCCGGGATATCCAGTGGGATTATAAAAATCTGGTGCGCCGTAAAGGCCAACTGCAAAGGCTAAAGTAAAAAACGCAGGGGCGGGCTTTATTCCCGCCCCTGCGATAATGATGGAACAATCTGGTCCTTCAGGCCTGAATCGGATAAGCGTATTCAGTTAAACCTAAGTCCGCCAGCATCTTATCCAGATGGGCATAAGCTTCTTTGGTTGGGCCAGGATAATCACCGCCAATAGGCACATTCCCAACATAACCTATGTCTTTGATACCTTCAGGTGTGCAGAAAAACGCGGCCAGTACCAAACCACGGAAGCGGCTGAACGCTGCTGCTATACGTTTAAACTGGGCAGGGGTTTCTGCTGTATCAAAGGCTATATCGTCCATAATGGCTTTTTGCTGGGTTTTATTAAGCAAAACAAAAATTTTGCTAAACCGCATCTGGGCTTCATCGTCTATCCAGGCCAAAGCCGACAAAATAGTGACTCTGTCCTGCTGCTGACGCTCGTAGGGGGCGCTGACCCATTCGTTGACTACTGCAGGTACATGCACTTCAGAGGCGCTGGGTACACTACCTTCACGCGGCACCAGAATGTCCGATAACACCGCCACTAAAGTCAGTTGTGCCTGAGTTAAAGTCAAAGGCCAAGGGGACTCAGGTGGCAAAATTAAGTTTGGATCCTTGCCATAACCCGGTGCTGTAATAGGGGATAACTTCAGATCTGGCCAGTGTTCAGTGGTGGCTTTGGCTGCATCTGCAGCTGCATCCGTTTTACCGGCAGGAGCGCTGTCGCATCCTGTTAAGGCGGCAGGCAAAAAAGCACTGGCCGCTAAAGCCATCATCAGTTTTAACGAATCCCTTCTGGTCATGCCGGATCTGTAGTCTGGCTGCTGTGGCACCTGATTGTCATTGTCTTGATGTGTGGCCATCAGATCGCTCCTTGTTTTAATTGAGCTGAAAGCCAGGACGAGTTACGCATGGCCAGCGTCATAATGGTCAGAGTACAGTTTTTATGTGGGTTGGAAGCGAAAACGCCGCCATCCATCACAAAAAGGTTAGGGCAGTCCCAGCTTTGACCCCATTGATTGGTCACTGAATCTTTTGGTGACGCGCCCATACG
>CBIMJC010000147.1:0-9852 GCA_966244125.1 uncultured Rheinheimera sp. | reverse complement strand
GCTGATTCTGCTGTGATTGATATCAAAACCTATAGTCTGAAATTTTTTGCCAAACTCAACTGCCAACGGCAGGCCCACATAACCCAGGCCAACCACCGCAATTGTTACATCTTTTAAATTATTCATTTTTTCCATCGCAACTAAGCTCGTCCTGACTTATATACATGCCGGAATAAAACGATCAGGCAGGACAACATAAAACCAAACATGACTGAAGCAATCACAATCAGAGCTCTTAAAGGTTCAGCTTTCATTTCCGGCACTACCGGCGGATCTATCACCTTAAACACATATTCGCTTCGCACATTGGCCAGCATTTTGGTTTTCATCTGCTCTTCCACTAAAGAGAACAGTGTAGTTCTGACATCCGCTATATTGGTTTCTTCAATTTGTTTATTCAGATATACGATACTGCGCTCCGCTTCACGCAGGTCCCTTTGCCGGATTTCTTCGTTGATATCTTTGATCAGTAAGGCAAGCCACTGAGCAGCCAGTTCAGGCGAATAATGTTTTAAACTGATTTTGATCATTTTGGTCAGCTTGTCCTGGCTGACTGAAAAATTATCCATAAACGCATCGTGTGCTTCGAGCAAGGAGGGCTCGGGCTGAAAAGGCGGATTTACTTTACGGACCCAGGTTTTACTCTGGACGTCATAGAGTTCAGGATTAAACAACAAAGCATTTGAACCCCTGTCCCAACCTGAAGTTGCCATCAGCGGCACTAATAAGTTATGGCGCTCAACAAAACGACCAATAAAGTCTCTGGATTTGACCAGTTCAAGACCAAGAGCAGTGTTGTCAGTGCCTGCTGCTCCACCAAGGTTCAGGCCAGCCATAGCAGCCAGTCCACCCAGTTGCCCGGGAATGTTTAACCCTGACTTTTCAGTTGCAGGGGTAAGCAAGGCTTCACTTTTGTACACATTGGCAAGGCCGAGTGAATACAGTACAGACAGCACTGCAAAAGCCACTGTGACCACCATAATAAACCACTTGCCCCGCCAGATGATTCGGATCAGCTCTCTGAAATCCATCTCATCTGCCCCAGCCTGGATGCTGTCGTTATTTTTATCTGTCATGTCATCTAATCCTGAACAATCAATACAAAGTGCGTTCTGATCCAATCAAATCGGCTTAAAAACTGTTTATCGCGGCCAATGCCACAGCACTTTGATAGAAAATTTGCGTGACTGCAGTCCACACCGACAGGCTATCTTTAAATTCTGTATCCAGCGGCACAACTATAGTGTCACCCGGCATCAGTCTGCTATCGCTGTCTGCGAACCAGGATTTCTGACCAGGCATATAGACTGAACCGTCAGCCCGGATCACGTAGACACGCTCCTGGTCGGCTCTTTTACGGAAACCACCTGACAGGTCAAGGTAATCGTCCAGCGATAAACCCTTTTTGAATCTGTGACTGGCCGCATGCTGCACTTCACCTACAACTGCGATGGAAGTATTGGCTGCCGGCACAAAAAGTTCATCACCATCTTCAGCCATTAAATCAAACTCGGTTTCCCCATTCATAATGCCTTCAAGGTTAACAACAAGACGGCCAACGGGTTTGGTTTTTTCAATCTCAGCTATCAGCAGCATTGAATCCTGGGGCGATATAGTGCTGCCTTCGGCTGTTAATGAACGGGATGCAATATCTGCCCTTAACTGCTGGGCCAGCTTGCGGATTTGCTCTTCTTCACGTTCTTTTGTCTGTTTGCGGGTAAAGACTGCACCTTCGGCTGAAGCTGTACTCTTCAGTCCACCGGCCCGGGTTAATAAGCTGGCAAGAGTCTCACCCTGCTGAATAGTGTAAACACCAGGGAAACGCACGTGACCATAGATTTTGAACTGACGTTTAATATTCCAGTTCGGGATGGCAAAAACGTTTAATGAGTCGCGGCTGACCAGACCAAAGTCCTGTTCATCCCGTGCTGCTTTGGTTAAATCGATATTAAAGTGAGCCACCTGCATATCTGCTTCAACAGTTTCCTGAGTCGCGCGGGTTAATTCAGCCCTTTGCAGATAGGCGCTGTCTTTTAAGCCGCCTGCAGCTTCTATCAACTTTTTCACAGAAGCTTGTTCAGGCAGGGG
This sequence comes from uncultured Rheinheimera sp., assembly GCA_966244125.1. Lineage (GTDB taxonomy): Bacteria > Pseudomonadota > Gammaproteobacteria > Enterobacterales > Alteromonadaceae > Pararheinheimera. Next base: position 7,764 of record CBIMJC010000147.1, on the reverse strand, counting down.
GTATTCACCCGGCACTTTCACTTCACCTGTAACAGAGTAGAGTTTTGGTCCTGTCAGCAATGAACTTCTCGACTTTAACTTGTTTAACACCGGCAATAGCAGTTCCTTGCGGGTTAAGTGAGGAGTTTTTGCCAGGAAATCAGGATTAGAGAATAAAGAATTCAGCAGAGTCTGCAGTTCCATCACCAGCCAGTTTTGATCCGCACTCATTTCTTCGGCAGAAGCAGCTAAGGACAAATCTTCACGTTGTTGTTTCTGTTCAAGCAGCATAAAGGCTTGATCGGTCAAAGCTTCATAATTCAGCGGAGGCTCTGGTTTCTGAGCTGCTAACTGCTGCTCCGTCATCATCGAGCTCATGGCTCTGTCCGTTTCAGGTTTATACTTTGCAGCTTCAGCGACTTTTTCACGGAAATACAGGTCCAGTTTGGCGCGCTCAAAGCTCTGATTTTCCTGATGGAACACCAGAATAAGATCACGGGCTGATAACCTTAAATTGTCCGCCGACATAGGTTCAGTAATAGCCTGGCCCAGGTTGAACTGTAAAACCTTTAAATCACCTGCAACATTTTCTTCACGGATAATCAGGCCATAATCCAAATCAGCAGAAATATGTAAATCGGACCATAACGAAGTCAGTAAATCGTTCACCCGCAAACCATCCCGCCAGGCATAATGACCAGGGCGGACCACAGCACCTGCTATAGTGACCGCATTTTCAACCCGGGCAGATGTACCACCAACCCGCAATACATCGCCCTGGCGCACCTGTTGATTCAGTCCTGAAGCATCAGTTAAATCCAGGTTTAATAAGTCGCGGACATTTTTGGCATTCACCCGTTCCAGCACAGACCCCTGGGGGTAAGCACCTGCTTTCAGGCCACCGGCCATACTAAGCAACTTAGCAACAGATTCACCAGGCATCACTTCATAAATAGCCGGGCGATGCACTTCGCCGGCCACTTCAGCCAAAGCTTTGACCGGTGCAACAAAAACTACATCACCAGACTGCAATTGCAAATCCTTGCTGGCATCACCTTTTAACAACAGATCATAAATATCGAAAGTAACCACAGTAGCGCCACTGCGTTTTACGCTGACTTCACGCAGACTACCTATATCGCTGATACCACCAGCTCTGGTCAGAGCCTGGGTGATAGTAGAAAGCGCCGGTACATTGTAACTGCCCGGTTTTTTCGCTTCACCGGCAACAAAAATGGTGATGGTTTTCAGCTCGCCCATACTGACGGCAACATCTACACCTAAAATTTGTTTTTTAATGCGTTCGGCAATCAGGGCTTTGGCTTCAGAAAAGGTCAGGCCAGCCACCACCACAGGACCCAGCTCAGGCAATACTATGGTGCCGTCCCGTTCAATCATCAGAGATTCACTGGAGCTTTGTTTACCAAAAATCTGCACCAGAAGCTGATCGCCCGCACCCAACACATAAAAGTCAGGCACAGGGATAGAGGAGTTATCAGCCTTGCTGGTTTTTCCGCTGAACAAGGTTAAACCAAAACGCTGAGGACCTTTGGTTTTTTCGTCTGGTTTTTTGTTTTCATTTTGCCAGTCCGAATCGGACTCTTCATCGGCAAATGATTGAGGGTCAACAGGCTCTGATGCTGAAGACCCCAGGTCTCTGCGGTTCAGATCGGAAGCACTTAAACCATATTGCTTCATCAGCCTTTGTTGTTCTGCTTTGGGCAGTTTTTTTAACTGGGCCAGCATTGCAGGGGAAGCGGTTGTTGCGGCGTAGCTAAGGTTAACAAAAGCGCACAACAAAAAAAGGCCGATAATTTTATTAATAGTTCTGATCACAATCAAACTCCAGATTGAAGACTTCAGGCACCACAGAAACTCCACTATTCTGTGTAACTGCCCATATCGCGCTACAGGCAGCCATACCAAAGGGCCCGCATTTTACACATAACCGGGTTATCTTAGCGAGTAAAAATCTGTAATACCACCCGGTGTAAAACAAAGCAAAAAGTCAGGCCAGCAGCTGATTAATTGCCGGTCAGCCTGTTGTTTTTTACATACCACGGCATAGCTACAGCAATACCCTGCCCTATGGTATGACTGGGCTCATAGCCCAGTTGCTCCCTGGCTTTACTGATATCAGCCTGAGAGTGTCGTACATCTCCGGCTCTGAAATCTCTGTATAAAGGCTGTTTTGTGTAGGTCACTCCTTCAGCCTTTAAACTCTTGGCAATAGAGTGAAACAGAGTGTTTAAGCTGGTTCTGCCGCCTACAGCTACGTTATAAACTTCACTTTTTGCCGGTTGGCTTAATGCGGCAAGAATGTTCGCCTGCACAGCATTAGCGACAAAACAAAAATCTCTGCTGGTTTCACCATCACCGTTGATCGCCACATCTTCACCGGCGATCATCGCCGCTGTCCATTTTGGGATCACGGCAGCGTAAGCCCCATGAGGATCCTGACGCGGTCCAAACACATTAAAGTATCTTAACCCCACGGCATGAAAACCATAACAACGCGAAAATACATCTGAATACAGTTCGTTGACATACTTAGTCACAGCGTAAGGAGATAAAGGATTACCTATATTGGCTTCCTGTTTAGGTAACGCAGGATGATCGCCATAAGTTGAGCTCGAGGCTGCATAGACAAAACCTTGAACTTTGTGCTCTTTTGCCGCTACCAGCACATTTAAAAAACCCGAGATGTTGGTTTCATTGGTGGCTATAGGATCATTAATTGAACGGGGGACAGAACCTAAAGCAGCCTGATGCAAGACATAATTCACACCTTCACAGGCGCTCAGACAAGCTTGCGCATCACGGATATCGGCTTCGATAAAGCGAAAGTTTTGCCACAATTTATCCCCGACCAACTGTTCGACCTGAAGCAAATTGTGTTTTTTTCCTGTAGCAAAGTTGTCCAGACCTACCACTCGTTGCCCGAGTTTTAACAGAGTTTCCAGCAGGTTTGAACCTATAAAACCAGCACAACCTGTCACTAACCAGGTTTTAGGTGCAGCTATCAGTTGTTGTTTGGCGTTTTCAAAAGCAATCATGTTATGTTCTTATTGTCAGAGCGTTAAAATTAGTCAGAGATCAAAGTACGGATAGCGTCAATAATTCTGCCACATGCTTTACCGTCGCCGTACGGATTGTGAGCGAAACTCATTTGTTCATAATAAGCTTTGTCCGTTAATAAACGGCTGACTTCCTGCACTATCACCTGAGCGTCAGTTCCTACTAACTTCACTGTGCCAGCAGCGACAGCTTCAGGCCTTTCTGTGGTATTTCGCATCACCAGCACAGGTTTGCCCAAAGAAGGCGCCTCTTCCTGTATACCACCTGAATCGGTCAGCACCAGAGTGCTGCGGCTCATCAGGTAAACAAAAGGCAGATAGTCCTGAGGCTCAATCAGATGCACATTAGAAGTGCCGCTTAATAAACGAAACACAGGTTCACGTACATTCGGGTTCAGATGCACAGGATAGACTACGTCCGTATCCGGGAACTGTTCGGCAATTTGTTTCAGGCCAGCACAAATTTGCTCAAAACCTGAACCAAAGCTTTCTCTTCTGTGACCAGTCACCAGAACTAAACGACGACCATTTAAACCATATGGAAATTGCTGTTCAAAACTTTTTGTCAGTTCTGCATCAGCGTCAATTTTTGCGACCACCTGATGCAAAGCATCAATGACCGTATTGCCGGTTACGACAATGTTGGCCGGATCAGTATTTTCATTCAGCAGATTCTGTTTTGAGGTGTCTGTAGGCGCAAAATGCAAACGGGTTAAAGCGCCGGTTAACTTGCGGTTAGCTTCTTCCGGCCAGGGGCTATAGATGTTCCCTGTACGAAGTCCGGCTTCAACATGCCCTACTGCGGTTTTTTCATAATAACAGGCCAGAGCCGCTGCGAAGGTGGTACTGGTATCCCCATGCACCAGTACTATGTCAGGCTTAAACTCACGCAACACAGCTTTGATATTTAACAATATGCTGGTGGTGACATCATACAAGTCCTGACCGGCTTTCATAATGGCCAGATCGTAATCCGGCACTATGTTAAACAGCTTCAATACCTGATCCAGCATTTCCCGATGTTGGCCCGTCACACAAACTTTACTGTCAATTCCTTCGGTTTCTTTCAGTAAATTCACTAAAGGTGCCATTTTGATGGCTTCTGGTCTGGTGCCAAATACGCTCAATACTTTGATCATAGGTCTTTCCGTTAAACTGAAACTGCTGAAATGGTATCAGAATTTATCGCGAGGCGGCAGAGTAAAGTGCTGTAGCTGAACAGGAACTTAAATAATTCGGCTCAGCAAAAATTAACGCTGAAATAATTCGGGTCAGAATAAAATTAAACCTGAATGCCTAATTTTACTCTCACCCGAATTATTTAGATTGTTTGTGCAGATTAAAAAGTAATTCGGCCTCAGCCAGCGGCAGTTCGCACTCAAGCATTATTTCTTCCATGCTGGAGCCAGACTGAACCATTTTCATGGCTTTGCTATAGATTTTTGACTCAGGATCAAACAAATGCAGCGATTTTTGCTGTTCAGCTAACTCCGCCACCTGTTGCATCCCCTGCCCCAAATGACTTTCCAGACTCAAAACCCGCTGACCTACACCTATCACTGTGGAACGCAACTCTTCAATATCCTGATAAGCACGTTTCAGCTGTTGAGCCTGCTGTTCAACCTGATGGCTCAGCTGTTCAAGGTGTTGCTGCTGTTGCCAGCTGGCGGCAGCATTTTCATTGATAATGGCCAGCAGCTTTTTATTCTGGCGGGAAGCAACAAAGGCCATGCCGACAGAAAGCAACAAAATGGCTGCGATACCAAGCAGCCATAACCATGAAAATTCAGTCAGGAAATTAGCCATTAAATGCTACGGATCTCTTCCCATTCGTCATCAGACAGCAGTTTATTCAGATCCACCAGGATCAGTAATTCACCGTCCCGGTTCGACACCCCCTGAATAAACTTCGCGCTTTCATCAGTGCCTACATTAGGCGCAGTATCAATTTCAGACTGTTTCAGGTAAACAACTTCAGCCACGCTGTCGACCATAATGCCAATCACCTGACGCTCAGACTCAATGATCACTATGCGGCTGTTGTCAGTTACTTCAGAAGGAGGTAAACCAAAACGGGCGCGGGTGTCGATGACTGTCACTACATTGCCACGTAAATTGATAATGCCCATCACATAATCAGGTGCACCCGGAACCGGAGCTATGTCTGTGTAGCGTAAAACTTCCTGTACCTGCATCACATTGATGCCGTAAGTCTCTTCCTGCAGTTTAAAGGTGACCCATTGCAGCACTAAGTCTGTGACTTCTTTAGTTTTAGCGGATTGTGCTGTTAAATTACTCATGCCGAGCTCCTACCCAGAAGTTAAATGCCTGTATTCTTACTCAGTGCTGACTGTTCATACCCTTGGCCAACAAGGCTATCAGGGCATCAACATCCAGCAAAGCACACATATGTTGTTTAATTAAACCAGCGAGCCATGGCCTTTTGCCTTCGGTTTCCCGCCACTTTACGTCGTCTTGTTCCAGCGCAATAGTGTTGACCAACGTATCACAAGCCAGGCCCCAATGGCTATTGCCCAGCATAATAACATATTGATAGTTTAGCTTTTCTGCCAGCCCCTGGTCATATTTTTCTGGCATCACCCAAAGGGCTGTGTCCACTACATTGATTTTTTGCTCGCGGTACAACATCACCCCTTTAAGCCACTCTGGCTGACCAGGCAAAGAGTTGATCGGCATGATTTTATGAATGCCGCCCAAAGCCTTTAAAGGTAAAGCTACTTTCAAACCTGCGACAGTAAAAAACAGCGCCTGAAAACGACCTTTTCTGTACTCTTTTACAACAGGAGCAGCGGCTTTTACTGCCGGAACTTCAGCAGCGACTTTCACGTCTGCAGCAACAGGGGGCACCGGAGTGACGGCCGGAGCTTTCGCAACAGGAGCGGATACAGGTGCTACTACTGCAGGTTTTGCTACGACAGGCGCTTTCACCGGAGCTGCAACAGGAGCGGATACCGGAGCAAGCAGTTCATTTAACTGCTGTTTTTTCGCTTCCTGAATAGGCGTTTCAACCACGTCATCCGTCAATAAAGCACTTAAATAATGCTTCATGACTTTTTGGCTGGCTTGTAAATCGCTCATCTTAGTTCTCCGGTGCTAACTGCAGTAAATAGGTTAGCAGCGTATTGTAAGCAAACACACCTCGCGATTTAGGCGCGAATACAGGCGGTGGAGTCTGAGCCAGACTGGCATCACGGAATTTAGTGTCGATAGGAATAACAGCAGACCAGACTCTGTCCTGATACTGCGCCTTGAGCGCTTTGTACGCATCCAGTGAAGCTTTGGTTCTTTTGTCGTACATAGTAGGCACTATGGTAAAGGCATAATCCTGTGGCGATGAACTGTGCATCAACTGCATAGTTGCCAGCATCCGATCCAGACCTTTTAACGCCAGGAACTCGGTTTGCACCGGTATTAAAATACGATCACAAGCAGCCATGGCGTTGACCATCAGCACCCCAATTACAGGTGGACAGTCGATCAGCACATAGTCGTAATCCTTTTCGATTTTCTGCAGCGCTTTTTTCAGGATAAGGCCCATGCCACCTTGCTGGCCGTGAGAACGGTCTAAGGTCGCCAGCGCCATAGAGGTAGGCAGAATATCCAGATTAGGCATACCGCTTGGACACATGGACTGCAGAATTTCTTCACCTGTAATGTCTTTGCCACGCAGAAAAATATCGTAGACACTGACTTCAAGCTCTTCGGCGTCAATACCAAAATAGTAGGTAAGCGAGCCATGAGGATCAGTATCAACCAGTAATACGCGATAACCACGCTGCGCAAGCAAAGCGCCTAAGGTCACTGTAGTGGTAGTTTTGCCAACTCCACCCTTTTGATTTGCTATAGTCCAAACAACCAATTTACTGTTCCCGCTGTGTATACCCGTCCTGCCTGAAGCTGCATTTTTGCTGACTTTGCGCTCTTGCCCCTGTCACATAGCACTAGTATGTTCCCTGGGACAAAACCACTTGTCGCTGCCCTGCAATTTCAATTACCTGGGTATAGGTGGTTCTTCTTCGCCTGGTTCCGGCGGTCTGGTTGTGATCCTGATACCACCATGAGGTAACCGGATCACCCTTACTTTGTTTTGTTCTTGCTGCGAAGCAGCTTCAGCTGCCTGTTGCGCCGCTGTTTCTGGTTCGGCTGCTACCGGTGTTTCTTTAACCACAGGTTCGTATGCATATTTTGATAAAGCTATCACGACTTTACGGTTTTGGCTGCGACCTTGTGCGGTATTGTTGTCTGCAAAAGGAGCATACTGACCATAACCTTCAATGGCCATACGCTCTGAAGCAATACCTGACGCCTCCAGCAAACGGACTATAGATGCAGCCCGGGCTACGGACAACTCCCAGTTTGACGGAAACTGCTCAGTACGGATAGGCAAAGAGTCAGTATAACCCCGCACCCTGATAAAATTGTTTGTCTGCTGCAAAATAGTCGTAAGTTCAGTCATCACCGCAGAAGCCGAGCTGTTTGAACTGGCGCTGCCACTGCCAAACAACAAGCTGCTGTTCAGTTCAACCGTCAACCAGTCCTCATCCAGAGTGACACGAGCTAAACCTGATTCCACCAGACTACGCAAGGCTCTGTTGATCTCTTTTTGCATTGCAGCCAAAGGGCGACCCAGTTTGGTACTGTCGATCTGTTCCAGTCTGGTGTTGTCGGCCAGCAAAGTTGGACCTGT
>CBIMJC010000146.1:0-9919 GCA_966244125.1 uncultured Rheinheimera sp. | reverse complement strand
CGTTTCTTGTCGTTATCACCAGGCCATAACACATCCACCTGCTCGACCAGGAAACGACGGTTAATTTCGTAAATGATTTCTAAATGCCGTGGTAAAACTTTTTCAAATAAGCGTACTGACCATTTTTCCAGAGCTTCTGGTAACAAGGTATGGTTGGTGTACGCAAATACGTTCTGGCAAATACCCCAGGCTTCATCCCAGCTCATTTCGGCACGGTCGACCAGAATACGCATCAGCTCAGGAATAGCTACAGCCGGGTGCGTGTCATTCAGCTGAATAGCCACCTGATCAGCAAACTTGCTCCAGTCATCACCATTGGCACGTTTGTAACGACGGATAATGTCTTTGAGGGAACAAGAGCAGAAGAAATACTGCTGAATTAAACGTAATTCTTTACCGGCGTCTGTTTCATCATTTGGATACAGCACTTTGGATATAGTTTCAGCTTCGATGTTCTGACGGGCAGCGTCTATATAACCACCTGAGTTAAACACGTCCCAGTTAAAGAAATCACTGGCGCGGCTTTCCCACAGACGTAAGACGTTGACTGAGCTGCCCTGATAACCGACCACAGGGATATCCCAGGGCACGCCTTTAATAATACGGCCCGGGTGCCATACCTTTTTCATTTTGCCTTGCAGGTCATAGGTGGTTTCGACGTAACCGTAGACTGAGATCTCCTGAATAGATTCAGGGCGGCAAATTTCCCATGGGTTGCCATATTCACGCCAGCTGTCCGGACGCTCAATTTGACGGCCATCCGAAAACTCCTGTTTAAACAGGCCGTTTTCGTAATGGATGCCATAACCTATAGCCGGGTAATTTAAGGTAGCCATAGAATCAATAAAGCAGGCAGCCAAACGGCCTAAACCACCGTTGCCCAGCGCCATATCTTCTTCCTGATCTTCCAGATCAGCGATATTCAGACCTAGCTCGGCCAGTGCCGTTTTCGCGGCGTCATATACACCTAAGTTATGCAGGTTATTACTGAACAGGCGGCCCATTAAGTATTCGAGACTGAAATAATGCACAGCGCGGGTGTTTTGCTGGTAGTGCGTACGTTGGGTATTGCGTAAACCATCGTACACATATTCGTTCACTGCAGCACAGGTTGCACGCCACCAGGCCTGAGGGCTGGCTTTGTTGACATCAGTGCCGAGGGTGCCGTGTAAATGTTTAATGATGCTGTTTTTTAATACTTCCGTGCTCGGAAGGTCTGCAATAGCTACTGAAGCTTTTGCTTTAGTCGAGTTCTTTTTCATTGCCAAATCCCGGTTTTTTTAGCGGTTAGCCGCTTTTTTTTATAACTGTAGTTGTAGAAAAATTACAAAAATGGCGGGCAATAGTCAAGAAATAGCAAAAATAAAGCCTGTCACCGTAATTTTATTACAACACGCTAACAGGCTGTTTTCGAGGCTTAAATTGTTGAAAATACCTTATCCACAAAGGCTTTGGCGTCTGTTTCAAGCCGCATTAAGTGCGTTTGATCAACAAAACTTTCCAAATAAATTTTGTAACTGTTTTCTGTACCAGACGGACGAGCGGCGAACCAGCCATTTTTGGTCACCACCTTAACTCCGCCAATACTGGCTCCATTACCTGGTGCTTTTGTCAGCACAGCCAATATGCTGTCCCCTGCCAGTTCAGTCTGTTTTACACTGCTGACATCCAGGTTTTTCAGCGCCGCTTTTTGCTCCGCTGAAGCTGCTGCATCCAGACGACGATACAGAGGTGAACCAAATTCTTTGGTTAACGCCTGATACTGCTGATAAGGGTCGACCCCGGTTTTTGCCAGCATTTCTGCCGCCAGTAAGCCCAGGATAAAACCATCTTTATCGGTCGACCATACAGTGCCATCAAAACGCAGGAAACTGGCCCCTGCACTTTCTTCACCACCAAAAGCCACAGTTCCCTGATGCAGGCCGTCAACAAACCACTTAAAACCTACAGGTACTTCATACACCTGACGGCCGCGGCCACCAGTCACTCTGTCAATCAAAGCGGAAGACACCAGGGTTTTTCCTATTTTCAGCTCAGTGGACCACAAAGGCCTGTTGCTGAGCAGGTAATTGATGGCCACAGCCAGATAATGATTTGGATTCATCAAACCACCACTGCGGGTCACTATGCCATGACGGTCAAAATCAGGGTCATTGCCTATAGCCACATCAAATTGATCTTTGAGCTGGATCAGATTGGCCATCGCATAGGCTGAAGAGCAATCCATACGGATTTTTCCATCTTTATCCAAAGGCATAAAACTAAAAGCCGGATCAACCCGCTCATTCACTACAGTGATATTCAGACCATAGGTTTTGGCAATGGCTGGCCAAAAAGCTATACCTGAACCACCTAAGGGATCCACACCAATTTTTACACCAGCTTTGGCGATAGCGGCCATATCAATGACGTTCGCCAGATCATCCACATAAGGCTGCACATAATCGATGCTGACGCATAACGCAGAGGCCAGCGCCTCTTCGTAGCCTGTCTGTTTGACCCCATTTAACTGAGCAGCCAGTAAGGCATTGGCACGCTTTTGGATCCAATCCGTCGCGTCTGTGTCGGCCGGACCACCATGAGGCGGATTGTATTTAATACCACCGTCTTCAGGCGGATTATGCGAAGGTGTAATGATCAAACCGTCAGCCAAATCGCTGCTACGGCCTTTGTTGTAAGCCAAAATTGCATGGGAGATCACAGGGGTGGGCGTAAAACCGCCGTCCTGCTGAATATGGGTTGTGACACCATTGGCAATCAGCACCTGTAATGCAGTGACAAAAGCAGCCTCTGATAAGCCATGTGTGTCTTTGCCCAAAAATAACGGTCCGCTATAACCCTGCAGTTTACGGTACTCAGCAACAGCCTGTACTATGGCCAGAATATGCTGCTCATTGAAGGACTTCAGTAAAGCTCCTCCCCTGTGGCCTGAAGTGCCAAAACTGACCTGCTGGCTGGCAACAGTCACATCAGGCGTCAGGCTGTAATAGGCAGCCATCAGTTGAGCTATATTAGGTAACATGGCGGCCGGTGCAGTTTGTCCAGCCAGCGGATGTAACGACATAAAAACTCCTTATAACAAATCGCGGATCCGTTCAACCTCTGCAGAACTGTAGCCTAACTTAGTTGCCACTTCAGTCAGCATCATCTTTTTACGGGTCGTGTTCGAGTTGGTGATCACCCAAAAGTCCGTATTTGGAATAGGTTTTGGATTGGTGCTGCTGCCAGCCTCTAATAAAGACGCCTCGGACTGACCAAAATACAGTCTGTTACGGCCTTTAATTTCCAACACCTGAGCAAAATCTCCTTTATGGGCGCGGGACAGGGCTGACAAAATAAACAGAAAACGCCCAACCACGCTTTGCTCTGCAGACAAGTCCTGCGGACTAATAAAATCAAACACTGAACCCGACTTCTCCACAGGAGATGTTGGGGCTGAGCTTTTTTGCGCAGCGGCTTGTTGCACAGTCGCTTTTTGTGCCTGAACTTCTGTGGTATTAACAGCTGTTTTGACCCCACTTTTCGCAGCAGGAGCCACTGGCGCCTGAGCTTCTGTCAGGCTTGCAATCAGTAAACGGCGCAGAATATCAGAGGCGCTTTCGCCAATCTGTTGCGTCTGACTGGCGATAAATTGATAAAGATCGTCATCTATTTCGATGGTTTTCATGAAGTTATTCCGCATTTGTAAAAGTGAAGCCATTATATACCCTTCGTACCTGAAGCTGCAGCTTTGTTGACTGCGCTCTTCACCCCTGTCACATAGGACAACTATGCTCCCGGGGTCTCAATCACTTGTCGCCTCCCTGCAACACCAATTACTTTGGGTATACAAAAAAGTTAGTCGCTGACGCCAGCCAGCAGTTTTGATACCATGCCCCTCAGTGCTAATTAAGGTCGTTAAATCGGAAAAAAGAATGATATTACATACCGAGATCACAGGCCAAGGTCAAGCTATTGTGTTGATCCACGGTCTTTTTGGTAGCTATGAAAACCTTGGCGTGATAGCGCGCTCTTTGGCCGGGCAATGGCAGGTAGTGAATCTGGATATGCGCAATCACGGCCGTTCCGGCTGGCACGATAACATGTCCTATCCCCTGATGGCAGAGGATGTCAGGGAGACTCTGGACCAGCTGGGTTTAGCACAAGTGATGATTCTGGGTCACTCTATGGGTGGCAAAATTGCCATGGAATTTGCTTTACGATACCCGGAACGGGTCAGCAAACTGATATTAGCGGATATATCGCCTGTACAAAACAGACCCCGTCACACTGAAATATTATCTGCACTGGACTCTATCGATCTGAGTACTTTACAAAGCCGGCAGCAGGCCGATCAGCAGTTGGCATTGTCTGTCCCTGAAACCGGAGTACGGCAGTTTTTGCTGAAAAGTCTGGTGAAAGAAGAGGATCAATTCCGCTGGCGCTTTCATGTCAAAGCTCTGATTGCTAATTATCCACAATTATTAGCAGCACCATCAGCCAAGGGTCCTTATCCTGGCCCGGTGCTTTTTATAAAAGGTGCAGACTCTGATTATCTGTTGCCAGAACATCAGAGCCTGATCCAGCAATTGTTCCCGCAGAGTAAAGCTAAAGTCATAATGGGCACAGGCCACTGGTTACATGCCGAGAAACCTGTAGCTTTCGCCAAAATTGTCACTGACTTTTTATTGAGTTAACGCAATTAATTCCTAATAAAATTGTGCTATAGTGCGCGCAATTTTTTCGGGCTGTGGGTCGTTATGAATATTGAGCAGTTTGAGACCCTGGGTCTTTTTCTGGGTGTTGGCGCCCTGTATCTGTTTATTGTGATGGCCATCTGGGACGTGCTGAAAAAAAGTAATGCGCCCAGATTTGGTAAAATTTTTGTCTGGTTAGTTTTGTTTCTGTCACCTGCAGTTTTTATAGCCAAGGTGATTTTTGAGTATTTTGTCGAATAAGTGAGGTGCGAGACATGGCTAAGATAGCCACAGATCGCACAACCATAGATTTGTTTGCACATGAAAAGCGTCCCGGCCGGCCAAGGACTAATCCTTTACCACGGGAAGAACAGCTTAAACTGAATAAACGCAATCAAATCAAACGCGATCGAAGTAAAGGTTTAAAGCGTATAGAGTGCAAAGTGTCAGAGCAGTTGTATGAACAACTGAGTTTGTCTGCGCAGCAGCAAAACATGACACGTAGCGCCTATATAGAATGGGTTTTAGAACAAGCGTTGACCAGGTAGAAGGCGAAAGTTATGGCAACTGTAGGTATATTTTTTGGTAGCGATACAGGTAACACTGAACATATCGCAAAAATGATTCAAAAAGAGCTGGGCAAACATTTGTTTGATGTGATGGATATAGCCAAAAGCACAAAAGAGCAGATTGCCGGTTATGATTTGTTGCTGTTAGGTATCCCCACCTGGTATTACGGTGAGGCCCAGTGTGACTGGGACGATTTCTTCCCTGAACTGGAGCATATCGACTTTAACAACAAGCTGGTCGCGATTTTTGGCTGTGGTGATCAGGAAGATTATGCCGAATACTTCCTTGATGCTATGGGTACTCTACGTGACATTATCGAGCCTAAAGGTGCCATTATTGTTGGCCACTGGCCAACCAAAGGCTACAACTTTGTTGCCTCAAAAGCACTGGTAGACAACGATCATTTTGTCGGTTTGGGTATAGACGAAGATCGTCAGCCAGAACTGACAGAGCAGCGTGTCAAGCAGTGGTGTAAGCAAATTTATGACGAGCTGAGCTTAAAAGAGCTGGAAGGTTTGTGATGATTAAGGGTCAGAGTCATCGACTCTGACCCTCTAGTTACGATATTTAGGCTTTTTGCGGATATACACTTTACGTTTTACCTCGCACACCAACTCCCCTTTGCTGTCTTTGACATGCACTACAAAATCAGGAAAAAACTTCTCACCTGCTTCAGTTTGTTGTTTGATATGCTCAAGCTGATGGTCGGTGAGCAAAAATTCTGCAGTTAATTTGCCACGCCCCGGCGTGATGTAGTTGATGTCAGCTTGTTTATCCCACACCATATATTCTTTGCCCAAAGCCCCCATCAGCATCAAGGGATAAATAGGATCAGTCATCGCAAACATAGAGCCACCAAACTGGCTGCTATTGATATTACGGGTCCAGGGACGATTCTTTAGCTCCACCTTGCAGTACCTGTAATCCTGCGACAAGTCCACCACTTTAATGCCCGTGAAAAAAAATGGCGGCCACAAATTTAATAAATGCCGCATCACAGCAGGATTAAACGCCCAACGCATACATCACCTCTGGTAAGACCTGTTTGGCAGGATTCTAACGCCTTGTTTGTACTTTGCATACATCAAGAGGCAGATTTATAGGTTGCTTCTGTCGTTAATGGCCTTATAATCAGTTGAAATTCAAGAAAGAGTAGAACAGTCCATGTCCGATCATAATACCGAACTGCGTAAAGCAGGCCTTAAAGTGACCCTGCCACGAGTGAAGATCCTCGATATTTTGCAAGATCCAAACCACCAGCATATCAGTGCTGAAGATGTGTACAAGATTTTGCTGGAATTGGGTGAGGACATTGGTCTGGCGACTGTATACCGGGTATTAAACCAATTTGATGACGCAGGTATTGTCACCCGCCACCACTTTGAAGGTGGTAAGTCGGTATTCGAATTAAGCCGTATGGATCATCACGACCATCTGGTGTGCTTAAACTGCGGTAAGGTCATTGAGTTTGAAGATGACGACATCGAACGTAAGCAACTGGAAATTTCTGAGAAAAACGGCATTAAGTTAACTCACCACAGTTTATATCTGTACGGTGAGTGCGTGGACAAAAAGTCCTGCGAGGAAAACCGTAACAGCAAATAAGTCGCTGACACTGCTGTACATCGCCGAAAATATGCTCCTGCATTTTCGGCATACCGTACGTCCTGTACATAAACCGGCTGCTATGCCGGTTTTTTTGTGCCCGTTAAGATTTGTTCAGTTAAATAATCCACTTCGTTAGCCCAACAACATTCTGGCCTGGGCTGACGAACACCAAACTGGCCTTTCAGTGGTCTGCAATGCGTGATGGCATTGCGCAATAATTCAGGCACTTCGGCTACGCCATAACAAGCGCCTAACAAGGCTCCCGCCACTGCGGCATTGTTGGCGGTGTCACCACCTTTTTTTAGTGTATCCAGCATACCGTCAAGATAATCCTGCGCATACAGCAACTGCCAAATGGCATTCTGAAAACACACCAACACCGCACTATCCGGCTGTTCGGCTTCTGCTGGCGTTGGCGGAACAAACAACGCCTGATCAATAGTGCGGATAATACGTTTATCCACCTTCAGCTGTGACGCCCAGTCCTTGATCAATTGATACAGCTCATCTGCACTACAATCGTTTTCCAGCACATGGCCCAGCGCCATTACATACAAACCGCTGATTTGCTGACACAACATATTGGGATGAGTTAAAGCGGTATCTGCCATGGCCCAGGCTGCTAATTGCGGCAAAGACTGATAAGGCACCATCAGAGCCACCGGGGCGACGCGGGCCAAAGCGCTGGTGGCGGCAGACTCTTCGTCCTGTTCACTCAGCAAAGCCCGCTTTAATTCCTCAGGAACAGCAAAAGGTTCTGTTCTGAGCCAGTATTCGTAAGCTTGCCAGGCGCCCTCTTCCTGATACTCACCATAATGCGCCAGGAGTCGACACAACAACACAGCAAGCTCCCCACTGTCGGTCGGCTGACCGGACAAAGTATGCCAGGGGTTCTGCAGTAAAATTTCATTCAGTTCAAAGCTTAACCGCTCGTCACGTTCGTGTTGCTCAAGACCTTCCACGGCGGAACCTAACACTTCGCCGGCCAATAAGCCATACATCAAGCCTAAAGCTTTGGATTTGAGCACCGGGTCGCTCATGCAGACCTCCGTTTTGACAACGCCTTAAGCGGCTAATTTTTATGCATGACTAATTTATAAGGTATTGGCGCAAAGAAGCCAAGCACTTCGCTTTGAAATCAACTAAATAGCTCACTTTCAAAAAAACAAAAGCCAGCGTCAAGGCTGGCTTTTGCGTCTGTCAGGTCTGATTATTGACCGTATTTTTCTGCCAGATACAACCAGGTTTCCAGCACTGTATCAGGGTTTAATGACACTGAGTCAATGCCTTGTTCCATCAGCCAGGCGGCAAAGTCTTCGTGATCCGAAGGCCCCTGACCACAAATACCCACGTATTTGCCTTTGGCTTTGGCGGTTTGAATGGCCATAGACAACAGCTTTTTGATAGCAGGGTTACGTTCATCAAACAAATGTGCAATCAAACCACTGTCACGGTCCAGACCTAAAGTCAGCTGAGTTAAGTCATTGGAGCCTATGGAGAAACCATCAAAGTACTCCAGGAACTCTTCAGCCAACAGGCAGTTGGACGGCAATTCACACATCATTATGACTTTTAAGCCATTATCACCGCGTTTCAGGCCATGAGCTGCCAACAAGTCAATCACAGCCTTAGCTTCTTCCAGCGTGCGGACGAATGGGATCATCACTTCGACATTGGTGAAGCCCATTTGGTTACGAACCCGTTTTAACGCTTCACATTCCATCGCAAAACAGTCACGGAAATCTTCAGAGATATAACGCGACGCGCCACGGAAACCTATCATAGGGTTTTCTTCGTGCGGCTCATACTGTTGGCCACCGATCAGGTTGGCGTATTCATTCGACTTAAAGTCTGACATCCGCACTATCACACGCTCAGGTGAGAAGGCGGCAGCCAGCGTAGAAATACCTTCGACCAGTTTACCCACATAAAACTCAACAGGTGAGCTGTAGCCAGCCATCATCTGGCTGATGGTAGCTTTGAGCTCATCTGTCTGAGACTCAAAATTCAACAAGGCTTTTGGATGCACGCCAATCATACGGTTGATAATAAATTCAAGACGGGCCAAACCAATACCAGCGTGCGGTAACTTCGCAAAAGAAAAAGCGCGTTCCGGATTGCCAACGTTCATCATGATTTTCATCTTCAGAGCCGGCATCTGGTCAACACGTGAGGTCATCACGTCGAAATCCAAAATACCCTCGTAAACAAAACCTGTGTCACCTTCAGCACAGGAAACTGTCACATCCTGCCCATTTTTGATTTTCCTGGTGGCATCACCACAGCCTACAACGGCCGGAATACCCAGTTCACGGGCGATAATAGCGGCGTGACAAGTACGGCCTCCACGGTTGGTGACTATAGCGGATGCGCGTTTCATGATAGGTTCCCAGTCCGGATCTGTCATGTCTGTGACTAACACATCACCAGGCTGAATTTGATCCATGTCCGCTATGCTGGCCAGCACTTTGGCTTTGCCTGAACCAATTTTATGACCAATGGCACGGCCTTCAACCACCACAGCAGCTGTGCCTTTAAGCTGGAAGCGCTCCATCTCATTGCTGTCTTCACGGCTACGCACAGTTTCAGGGCGGGCCTGAACTATATAGAGTTTGCCATCCTGACCATCTTTGGCCCACTCGATATCCATAGCGCGGCCATAATGTTTTTCGATGATCACGGCTTGTTTCGCCAGTTCCTGCACTTCGGCATCCGTCAGTGAAAACTGCTGGCGGTTTGCGGCTGGCACATCTTCCACTACCACTTGTTTGCCATGACTTAAGTCTTTGGAATACACCATCTGCAGCAACTTGCTGCCGAGATTACGGCGAACTACAGCTGGACGACCGGCCATCACAGTAGGTTTATGCACATAAAATTCGTCAGGGTTGACGGCGCCCTGCACCACCATTTCGCCTAAACCGTAGGATGAGGTGACGAAGACTACATCTTCAAAACCAGATTCAGTGTCGATACTGAACATAACCCCGGAAGCAGCTAAGTCGGAGCGAACCATACGCTGCACACCCGCAGATAAAGCAACGCCTCTGTGGTCATAGCCCTGG
>CBIMJC010000145.1:0-9957 GCA_966244125.1 uncultured Rheinheimera sp. | reverse complement strand
AAGATACAAACTCACGGTCATGACTGACGAACAACAAAGTACCTTTGTACATTTACAGCGCCATGTTCAGGGATTCAATAGACTCCATATCCAGGTGGTTGGTCGGTTCGTCCATCACCAGAATATTGGGCCGTTGCAACATCAGCTTACCGAACAACATCCGGCCTTTTTCACCCCCGGATAATACCCGTGTTGGCTTACTGATTTCATCCTGAGAGAACAACAGGCGGCCTAAAATACCACGAATCGCCTGCTCGTCGTCTGACGGCTGTTTCCACTGGCTCATCCAGTCGAACAGCGTCATGTCTCTTTTCTCGTCCGCGAACTCGTATTCGTGATCCTGAGCGTAATAACCAATATTGACGTTTTCAGACCATTTGACGATACCGGATTCTGGCGTTAAATCACCCACCAGACATTTTAAGAAGGTCGATTTACCTATACCGTTGGTACCCAGGATCGCAACTTTTTCACCTACTTCAATCGTCAGGTCGAGGTTTTTCAGCACATGTAAATCGTCAAAGCTCTTGTTTAACCCGTTCACTTCCAAGGCTAAACGGTACAGCTGTTTCTGCTGATCAAAACGGATAAAAGGGTTCACCCGGCTGGAGGCTTTGACTTCAGCCAGCTGAATTTTATCAATTTGTTTGGCACGGGATGTCGCCTGACGCGCCTTAGAGGCGTTAGCAGAGAAACGGCTGACGAAGGTTTGTAATTCAGCTATCTGAGCTTTTTTCTTGGCGTTATCGGCCAGCAGACGTTCACGAGCCTGAGTCGCTGCCGTCATGTACTCGTCGTAGTTACCAGGGTAAACACGCAATTCGCCGTAATCTAAGTCAGCCATATGAGTACAAACGCTGTTTAAGAAGTGACGGTCGTGCGAAATAATAACCATGGTGCTGTTGCGTTCAGCCAGCACTTCTTCCAACCAGCGAATAGTATTGATATCTAAGTTGTTGGTCGGTTCGTCCAGTAACATAATTTCAGGGTCGGCAAATAAAACCTGAGCCAATAACACCCGCAGTTTCCAGCCCGGCGCTATCGCAGACATAGGACCAAAATGCTGTTCAACCGGAATACCCACACCTATTAACAATTCACCGGCACGGGATTCAGCGCTGTAACCGTCCATTTCGCCAAAAGCCACTTCTAAATCAGCGACCCGCATACCGTCTTCTTCGCTCATATTTGGATCAGCGTAGATACGGTCACGTTCTTCTTTTACAGCCCAAAGCTCAGCGTGGCCCATGATCACTGTATCAATGACACTGTATTGCTCAAAAGCAAACTGATCCTGATGCAGCTTGGCCACACGATGGTTAGGTTCAACAAAAATGTTACCGCCACTTGGCTCTAACTCTTTGCTGAGGATTTTCATAAAAGTTGATTTACCGCAGCCGTTGGCACCAATCAAACCATAGCGGTTGCCGTCGCCGAATTTAACGGAGATATTTTCAAAAAGCGGCTTAGCGCCAAATTGCATCGTAATATTTGCGGTAGAAATCACAGTGTTTTTGATCCAACAAAGAGTCATATATAAGCCTTGCTGACAACTCAATGTCATCAGCAAGGCCCCAAAAATAGCGCGCGACTATACGCTTTTTTATCGCTAAACTCAAAGTATCTCTGGTTTATACCCGTCGCCCTTGAAGCTGCAGCTTTGTTGACTGCGTCATTTCGCCCCAGTCACATAGATTTCTATGCTCCTGGGGTCTCACTGACTTGTCGCCTCCCTGCAACTTCAAGTAACTTGGGTATATATGAAGCTTTAGTGTTGGTGACGCAAGAGCTATCCAAAACGCCGGCCTAAAGCTATACAAGCCACCACAGCCAGAGCCAATAGCCAGTGGATCCATTGCAAAGGTTCGGCCAGCAATAATGCAGACAAAGCCAGACCGCTAAAAGGAGATAACAGCTGTAGCTGGCTGACTTTGGCTATGCCACCTATAGCTAAGCCTTTGTACCAACAAAAGAAGCCGATAAACATGGTAAAAACAGATAAATAGCCCAGCGCCAGCCAGGACTGCAGGGACACAGCGGCATAATCCGGCTGATAAGCCCAGACCCAGGGCAGCAGCACTGGAATAGACATCACCAGCGCCCAGCAGATCACCTGCCAGCTGCCAAGCTCTTTGGATAAAATAGCCCCTTTGGCATAACTAAAACCGCATAAAAAACTCGCTAACACCAGATAACCATCAGCGAGCTGAAAAGGACCAGTGCTGTGCTGTAACGCATAAAGCGCAACACAAGCAGCCCCCAGCAGTGCAAACAGCCAAAAGCCTATACGTGGCCATTGTTTAGTTAAGTAAGCGCCAAAAAAGGCGGTAAAAAGTGGCATCACACTGGTGACCAGAATACCGTGGCTGGCGCCGACCTGTTGCAAAGCCAGCGCAGATAACACCGGATAAGCAAAGACTGAACCTAAGGCAACCAGGGCTAAAGCTTGCCATTGTTTAGCGCTGGGTAGCTTTTGTCTGGTCAGCAGCAGTAACAACAGCGCCAGCAGAGCCGCGATCAAAGCCCTGCCCGCACCGACAAAAACCGGTGGCATTTCCAGCACCGCCATCCGGGTGGCGGGTAAACCCGCGGAGAACATCAGCATGCCTAAACTGCCAAACCACAAGCCCTGCACCAGTGGTTTTTTCCAAAAGGATAAGCGGATTTGATCCCGGGGTAATGCAGAAACGGTAGACATCACAGACTCTCCCTGAAACTGGCTGTACATTCAGCCAACTTCAGTTAGTATACAAAGCTAAAGACCATGACAATCAGGACAGTTGACACTAAAAGCAACTGAACTGTACAGGTGAAAATTCCATGACAATTGCAGTCACTCAGTGGCAGCTGGATAAAGCCAGCAAAGAAAGTTTCAGCAGTCAGCTTTATCTGCAGGCGCAGCAGGCTATTCAATCCGGCCGCTGGGTTGCAGGGGCGCGACTGCCCTCGATCCGGCTTTTAGCGGCACATTTGGAGATCAGTAAATTTACTGTGTCAGAGCTGTATGAAAAGCTTTCTGCTGCTGGTTTTGTCCGCTCTCAACCCGGTAGCGGGGTTTATGTCAGCCGGTTAACCGAACAACAGCAACAACTGGAATCCAGCGCCAGCCAAAGCAGCAGACAGCAGGATGTGGCCCTGATGCGCCAGACCTTGCTGCGTGAACCTCATTGGATCAAAGCATCCGCAGGCTGGCTGTCGCCGGATTGGATGCCGGATCAGGACATTCGTCAGGCAATGCGGGATTTAGCACGCCAGCCGCAGTCGTTAACGGACTATGGCCCGGCTCAGGGTTATTTCCCCTTACGTCAGTATTTTGCCCAGCGGTTAGCGCAGTTGTCGATCACCACAGAACCAGCCCAAATTCTGCTGACCTACAGCGCCTCTCATGCTTTGGATTTAATCTTTCGTTTGCATCTGAAACCCGGCGATTGGGTGATGGTGGATGATCCGGGTTTTTATAACTTTTTTGCGTTGTTGCGTTTGCATCAGGTGCAATTGCTGGTGGTGCCCCGCACCAAAGAAGGTCCGGACTTCGTTGTGATGCAGCAACTGGTGCAGCAATACCAGCCCAAAGCTTATTTAACCAATTCGGTGCTGTCGAACCCTGTGTCCTTAAGCATCCATCCGGCCCGTGCTTTTGCCGTGTTACAACTGCTGCAACAACATCAATGTTTGTTGATTGAAGATGATATCTACGCTGACTTTGAAACCCAGCCGGTCTCGCGTTACGCATCGATGGCCGGGTTTCAGCCGAACAATGGCTTTGAAACCATCTACTTAGGCAGTATGTCAAAAACTTTATCCGCCGATCTACGGGTAGGTTTTATTGCTGCAGCACCTGCTACTATTGCCGCCCTGACCGACTTAAAACTCATCAGTGGTATTTCCACCTCCAATACCATGGAGCGTCTGGTTTATGCGCTGTTAACAGGAGGTGGTTATCGCCGTCATCTTGAGCAGTTAAAACGTCGTTTGCAGCAGGCCCGTAGTCTGGTGTTTTCGAAACTAAAACAGCTGGATTGTCAGTTATGGGCAGAGCCTTCGGCAGGTTTTTTGTGTTGGGTCAAACTGCCACAAGGCGTCAGCAGCAGTGTTTTGTCTGAACGTTTGCAACAACGTCAGGTGGTACTGGCGCCGGGTTCACAGTTCAGCACTCTGCCCGATGCTGATCAGTACACCCGGCTTAATGTAGCGCAGTGCCTGGATGACCAATTCTGGTTGATACTGGCAGAAGAATTGCGCCAGATCAGAAACAGTTTTTCTGTTTCAGCCAATACTGATCACGGCGGGCGGGGACAAGCCACAGCCCCTACCTAGGTCGTAAAGACAAAACGGCATTATTCTGGCAAGGTAAAAATAAAAGGATGCGGTATGGCCAAAACATCAGAGAAATCACAGATAAAATCGCTGGACTGGAGTGCCTTGCTGCAATCCGGCAACCGCATTTTTATTGGCTCCCACGCTGCAGCACCACAAGCCTTACTGGCCGATTTAATGGCCCGTTGTAAAAACCTGCACGATATAGAGCTGGTGCAACTGATGGTGCTGGCAGATAACTGCTGGGCAGAACAACGTTACAGTGATTTATTTAAAATCAATGCGTTATTTATTGCCGGTGACAAAGTCCGCAGCGCTGTTGCTGAAGGCCGTGCCGACTATACCCCCTGTTTTTTATCTGAAGTCCCGGCTCTGTTTAAAAACGAAATTCTGCCGTTAGACGCTGCTCTGGTGATGGTCAGCCCACCCGATGCTTTTGGTTATTGCTCTTTGGGGGTGTCTGTTGATGCAGTTTCAGCCGCTGTGCGCTCAGCCAAAAAAGTCATAGCGCAAATTAATCCTAAGATGCCGCGCACCAATGGCTACACCTTTATCCATCAAAGCCAAATTCATGCTTTTATCGAACAGGCTGAAGATTTACCCCAATTACCCGCACCTAAACTGGATGAAGTGACAGAACGTATTGGCCAGTATGTGTCGATGCTAATTGAAGACGGTTCAACCTTGCAGCTGGGGATAGGCAAAATTCCGGAGGCCGTTTTACGTTATCTCGGCAACCACAAAGATTTAGGGGTGCACTCCGAAGTGATCTCAGACGGTGTAATGGAGCTCATCACCAAAGGTGTGATCAACAACAGAAAAAAGACCTTTCACCCCGGCAAAACTGTCACCAGTTTTTGTATGGGCAGCAAAGCCTTGTACGATTTTGTCGACGGCAATCCTCATGTTGAGTTTTACCCCCGCGAATATGTCAATTCGCCGACTAATATTGCCCGTAACGATGCGATGATCGCTATTAACAGCGCCATCGAAGTGGATTTAACAGGTCAGGTGGTGTCGGACTCTATTGGACACAAATTTTACAGCGGCATTGGCGGTCAGGTGGATTTCAGCCGTGGTGCCTCGATGAGTAAAGGTGGCAAACCTATTATTGCCCTGCCGTCCACGGCGAAAAACGGCACTGTCTCACGTATAGTGGCCACCATCACTGAAGGCGGCGGTGTAGTCACCTCCCGTGGCCATGTGCATTATGTGGTCACAGAGTTTGGGGTTGCGTCTTTACGCGGTAAAAGTATCCGTGAACGCGCGCTGGAGCTGATACGGGTCGCCCATCCAAAGTTTCGTAAACAACTGCTGGATGAAGTCCGCACCCATTATTGGGTGCCGCATTATCAAAAAGATTACCCCAAAGATGTGGTGGAACTGGGCAAAGTGGGCGTCAAAACCTTAACTATAGCGGGTGAACAGTTTGATTTAAGGGCTCTTAACCCGGCGGATGAACGCAGGTTGCAGGAGTTTTTTTACTCTCATACCAAAGAAACCTTGCTGCTGCGCTACAACCACCATCCCAAACAAATGAGCAGGGAAAAATCCTGTACTTTGGTCAGTGTCGATCAGTCGCGCGATTTAGCACTTTGTATTGTCAAACAACAAGGCTCAGTGTTAGAAATTCAGGCGGTAGGCCGTTATTACCTGAATGAAACCGACAATAGCGCTGAGGTGGCTTTTGTCACCCGCGAGCGGCATCATGGCAAAGGTATGGCCAAACGATTGCTGGAAGAAATGATTAAAATTGCCCGGATGCGCGAACTGAACCGGATGCTGGCTTATGTGCGGGCCGACAATAAGCCGATGCAAAAGGTGTTTGAAAAAGCCGGCTTTAAACGTATTGCCAGTGGCGATCCGGATGAAGTTTATTTAGAGCTGCCATTAAAAGTAGCGGAACCAGAGAAGCCGTAAATGAGTGTAGTGATCTTCAGCCATGGCCGTTGTTTGTCGTACGGCATAGGCCATGATCATCCGGAAGCCGCATCCCGTATTCACGCTGTACAGGACCAGTTGTTAAGTTCAGGCCTGGAATTTGTGGTGCAACAACGGGACGCTACGCCTGCCAGCCTGGAGCAATTGTATCTGGCGCACGACCCGGCTTATGTCGACCATGTATTTGATGTGGTGCCTGATACAGGCCATATCTGGCTGGATGATGATACACAGGTCAATGCAAAATCCCTTAATGCCGCTTTGTATTCGGCAGGGTCTGGTATTAATGCGGTGGATTGGGTGATGCAGCAATCAGGCGCTCAGGCTTTTTGCTTAATACGCCCGCCCGGCCATCATGCTGAATACAGAGCAGCCAAAGGCTTTTGTATTTTTAATAACATTGCGATCGCAGCAGCTTACGCCATGCAGCAGTATGGATTGCAGCGGGTGCTGATCGTGGATTTTGATGTGCATCATGGCAATGGCACTGAAGATATTTTCCAGCATGAGCCAAGGGTGAAGTTCTTCTCCTCTTTTCAGCATCCGTTTTACCCCTATACAGATCCTGTCAGTCATAGCCCATCCATAGTCAAAATGCCTTTAGCTGCCGGCACAACCGGCGCTTTGTATCAGCAACGTTTTACCAAAGAGTGGTTGCCGCTGATGCAGCAGTTTCAGCCAGAGCTGGTATTAGTCTCAGCCGGTTTTGACGCCCATATAGAAGATGATATGGGCCAGATGAAACTAACAGAGCTGGATTATTTATGGCTGGGGCAGCAGTTGAAGCAAATTGCCGATCGTTATTGCCATGGCCGTTTAGTTTCTATGCTCGAAGGTGGCTACGAACATAGTCCTTTGGCGCGTAGTGTGGTGAGTTATCTAAAGGGCCAGCTTTAGCCCCGTCGTACTTGAAGCCGCAGCTTTGTTGACTGCGCGCTCTCGCCCCTGTCACATAGACAACTATGCTCCAGGGGGCTCAATCACTTGTCGCCGCGCTGCAACTCCAATTACTTAGGGTCTATCTGCTGAGTTGAGCTCTTTCTTTATACAATCTTTATAACCTGCTCTGCCCTGAAGCCTTAAAATTCTGCTGTTGTTTCACGCCGGATAAAATCTTATGGCCGCCACTATGGTGTTGGGTGCTGCAGTAAAAAGCTCAGGTCGTTACCTGATGTACAGGGTATTAGGGCATTTGTTGCTGATGTTGTCAGCGGTGAAGCTGGTGGCCATGGCGGTGTCTATTTTGTACAACGAAAGTAGCTTTTGGGTCTTTCTTGGCTCTGCGGTATTTACCGCATCCTTCGGTTATACACTGGTGTATAAAGGCAAAGACGCCAAAGATATTAAACACCGGCAGTTGTTTTTACTGACCACCTTAAGCTGGCTGGCGCTTTGTGTGTTTTCCGCTATCCCTTTGTGGCTGATCGTACCCAATTGCACCTTGACGGATGCAGTGTTTGAAACTGTTTCTGCGGTCACCACCACGGGTTCTACTGTGTTTGCTGGTTTGGATAGCATGCCCAAAGGTGTTTTATTCTGGCGCGCTGTGCTGAACTGGATGGGCGGTATAGGTATTATTGTGATGGCCATCGCCATTTTACCTGCGCTGAAAATTGGCGGTATGAGATTATTCAAAACCGAAAACTCGGACACTTCAGATAAAATTCTGCCACGTAGTTCCACCTTGTCAGCTGCCATAGGTACAGTTTATCTGGTGCTGAGTGTCGTCACTATGCTGGCTTATTATCTGGCCGGCATGACAGGTTTTGATGCTGTCACTCATGCAATGACTACAGTAGCGACAGGTGGTTTTGCCAATTACGATTCCTCTTTTGGTATTTATAAAGAGTCACCGCAAATTTTCTGGTTCAGTAGTTTTTTTATGATGCTGGCCGCTATGCCTTTTGTACTTTTTGTAAGTTTCGCCAAAGGTGATAAAAGCTCCTTATGGCGTGACCCCCAAGTACGGGCCTTTGTGGCCATAGTAGTGTTTTGTAGTGTGCTGCTGACTGTGTATCAGGTGGTGCATAACAACAGGGCCGTATTTGATGCGCTGACCCATAGCCTGTTTAATGTAGTGTCCATTATCACCACCTGCGGTTATGCCTCTGAGGACTATACGCTGTGGGGCAACATGGCCATTATGCTGTTTTTCTATTTAACCTTTGCCGGTGCTTGTTCAGGTTCAACTTCAGGTGGTTTAAAAATATTCCGTATTCAACTGGCTGCTATGTTACTGATCAAACAGTTAAAATTGCTGGTACATCCCAAAGCTGTCTGGAGCCAGAGTTATGGCGGCAAAAAAGTCGATGATCAGTTGTTAGGTAACGTTTTAGCTTTTTGTTTTATCTATTTTGCTACCATAGCCTTTATCGCTATGGCCTTATCCTTTTGTGAGCTGGATTTAGTCACCGCAGTGACAGGAGCTGCAACGGCTGTGGCCAACGTCGGCCCTGGCCTTGGCAGCATTATTGGCCCTGCAGGTAATTTTTCGACCTTACCGGATGCAGCCAAATGGTGGCTTAGTTTAGGTATGTTAATGGGACGGCTGGAAATTTTGACTTTATTAATTTTGTTTACCCCTTCCTACTGGCGGTACTGAAATGGCCAAATTATGGAAACTTCCCTATCTGCCATTCCCTTATCTGTCAGAGTTGGCCGGAACCTTGCTGCTGCCTTTAGTCATAGTGCTGCTGTGTTTGCCGCTGCGGGACTGGATCAGCCCCACTGATGTTGCCATGCTGCAATTGCTGTGGGTTGCCTGGCAGGCGCAGCAATACGGCTGGCGCTGGGCCAGCTTAACCACTTTGGTTTCTGTGCTGATGCTGAACTGGTGTTTTGTGCCGCCCTATTACACTTTTGATGTGCACGACGCCAGTTTTTTGATCAGTTTTATGGTGATGGTGTTGCTGGGGTTGTTAATCAGCCTGTTGTCTGAGCGCTCCAAGCAGCAGGTCAAACGCCTGCGTTACGCCATGTCACAAACC
This sequence comes from uncultured Rheinheimera sp., assembly GCA_966244125.1. Taxonomy (GTDB): domain Bacteria; phylum Pseudomonadota; class Gammaproteobacteria; order Enterobacterales; family Alteromonadaceae; genus Pararheinheimera. The sequence continues at coordinate 712 of CBIMJC010000145.1, read as the reverse complement.
CGTGGTATGTATATGCTCGCCAAAGGTTTAGGCCAAAGACAGGACTGGCAAAAACAATGTGCTTACACGGCCAAATTATTAAGTCGGCGTTTAGGAAGCACTGTCCAGGTTGTATTGGGGCAAGAACCAAAAGCTGTGGCCGATCATGCAGTGCTCGCCGTGGGCCATCCGGCTGCGGCCTGGATTATGGTGCCACACTCCTTTTTATCCAGCCACCCAACCTTATTGCATACAGCTCAGTCTTTATTGGCGCAAAGTTATACCAGGCTGGAACTGACGGAAAAAGCACAGCAAGACAGAGTAACAGCTCAGCTGGAGCAACAAAAAGCTATGTTGTTACGGTCCTTATCGCACGATTTACGCACGCCTTTGGCCACCATTATGGGTGCATCCAGTATGCTGGCAGACCCGGAGTTGCCCCTGAGTACAGAACAACGCCAGCAGCAGGCGCAGAATATTTACCAGCAGAGCCAGATTTTAAATCAGCATTTTGAAAAAGTACTGGAGCTGAGTAAAGCCCAGCTGACCACCCATCATATTCAGCACAGCGATTTCAGCTCTGACGATTTAGTAGCCGGAGCACTCGCCCGGCGTGGTGATCAGGCGGCAGAACTCAGTGCTAATTTACAGTGCAGCCCCTCAGCACCTTTAAAGGGCGATTTGGAACTGCTGGAAATAGCGCTGGCCAATATGCTGGAAAATGCTTTGCGTC
>CBIMJC010000144.1:0-10036 GCA_966244125.1 uncultured Rheinheimera sp. | reverse complement strand
CATTTGGCTGATCCAATTCAGTTGTTCATCCCCTACCCACTCAGACAAGAGTAAATACAATTTCCCGTTATGTTCTAAATAGTTACCATCTATATTCCAGCTATCCGGCATAGGTGAACCTTTGTACTGGTAAGGCCCCATAGGGTCGTCCCCTGCACTTTCCAACACGGACAAATGCTGACCATCCAGATTTTCCTGCTTGCCTGAGGTGTACATCATGTACCAAAGTGGTCCATCAGGCCCCTGCAAACGATGAAATTCAAAAGCCCAAAAGTTACAGCAGCTTTTAGGGTTGGTTTCAGACCAGATATTAACTGGCGTGGCACTGGCTAAACCCGCCAGAGTCGGCGATTTACGCATCACCAGCTGTGAAGTCCAGGTGGTGGTGGTCAGGTAATAATTGCCTTGCCAGTATTCCAGCCAGGGATCGGCGCCGTTGGCAAATAATGGATTGGTAAAACTCTGATCTTCTGCCGCTGTTCCGCTCTTAACATCAGAGGATGCGGCTGCAACAGCAGCTGCAGTCTGGTGTTGTTGTGGCTCAGGCGAACAAGCCGGCAGCGTACAAAGCAGGCTGACAGCCAAAAACATAGGATGGCCCATGAAGCCGGGCAAAGTTTTAGTGTTGAATTTCATAGCTAACCCTGTCTGGTCTGTTTATTTTTCTATTTGTATTACAATATGACCATAAAAGTCTAAAACGAAACCAGAAGAAAAACAACAAGGGCGGCAATCTGCCGCCAGAGAGCAGAATTTAGCGAAGCAACAGGCTCTGATACCACAACCAGTCTTTTTCATTTACCAAAGGCCAGCCGTTGTTATCCCACTCCAATGCAGTGATCTTCAGTTTTTGCAGGCCGTTATCAGCCATCTCGTAGGCATGAAACACCAGATAATCCTTGCCGTCGAAACCGTACACTGAGTTGTGGCCTAGACCCGGCCAGTCTTTGTTGCCTTTGAGCAAAACAGAACCCCCTCCTGCGGCTAAATCTTTGCCATTTTTATCCAGATAAGGCCCGGTTAAAGTTTCAGAGCGCCCCACCACCATATGATAAGTGCTGTCTTTACCACGGCAACATTTGCCATAAGAAACAAAGAGATAATAATATCGGCCTTTTTTGTAGAGAAAAGGCGCCTCCAGCTCAGCAGGGCCAGGCTCGGCATCATCTAAAAAGGCAGTCCGCTCTGCTTTGGCCAGTGTGTGCCATTGTTCTGGCTGAGCTATACGGGTCAAGGTTTGATCCAGTTTCACCAGTTTCAAGCCGCCCCAAAAGGAGCCAAAACTCATCCAGGCCTGGCCTTGTTGGTCCAGGATCACGGCCGGGTCTATCGCATTCCATAAATCCCGTTGTGGCACAGACTGCAGCACTATGCCCTGATCCACCCATTGATAACTTGGATCTTGTGGATCCAGAGTGCTATTGACTGTCACCCCTATAGCCGAGGTGTTTTTCCCAAAAGCCGAGATGGAGTAATACAGATAAAACTTGCCCTGATGCTGAACAATGTCAGGCGCCCAGATATGACCATCAAAACCAGGGGATACAGATGTGGCCCAGGCAGGCTCAGTTGCAAAAACACGGCCGCCTAAACGCCAGTTTTTTAAGTCGCTGGATTGATAAAAGGTAATACCCGGGCCTGTGCTGTATAAAAAATACTGGCCTTTTTCTTTGGCCAGCACAGGATCATGAATACTGACTTGTTCGGCCTGGAGTGGGTTTACTAAAAACATACAACCACTGAAAAATGACACCTGAAGCAAAACGAGAAGAGATTTTGGCTTGTCCATGCAGCCCATCCTGTTTTAGTTGAATTTGTATTACAAATAGCATAAGTTCAACGCAACACGCAATCAACTGCAGAAACACCACTGCCGAACATTGCGCTGAATACAGCTGAAAATCAAAAAATAACAATACAAAACAGATAGATAGAAACTAATGACTGGGGAAATACCAGGGTCTGTTCTGGCTTGTCAGCCGAATTCATTAGTAATACTATAAGATCATAAATACTATAAAACAGCTTTTAGCATCAGGATCCGCTGTGGCTTTACTGCAGGTGAGAAATACTGAGCATAAAACTGACACAATCCACAGGGGAGTCGAAATGGCAGGTTATAAACTATCTGTCATGGAGAAAATAGGCTTTGGCGCCGGTGATATGGCGGTCAATGTCGTTATTTCTTCCATGATGTTAATCATCACTTTTTTTTACACTGATATCTTTGGCGTAAAAGCCGCAGACGTTGCCATTTTATTTCTGGTGGTACGGCTGATTGACGCAATCACAGACCCTTTGATGGGCATGATCACCGATAAATTTACCACCCGCTGGGGCCGCTACCGGCCTTATTTCCTCTTTATGGCCATCCCTTTTGGTATCTCGGTGTTTTTAACTTTCTCCACACCGGATCTGGAGTACAACGGCAAACTGGTCTGGGCATATGCCACTTACATCTTCGTTACTCTGATGTTTACCGCTGTCACTATTCCCTATATTTCCATTATTGGTGTACTGACCGACTGCCCAAAAGAGCGCTTATCCGCCAATGGTTACCGTTTATTTTTCGCCAAAATTGCCGCCTTTTTAGTGACTATTATTGTGCCAGTGCTCGCAGCTCAGTGGGGCGAAGGCCAACTGGCCGCTGGTTATCAGGCCGCTATGGGATTGATGGGCGCTATGGCCAGTGTGTTGTTTTTATTCTGCTTTTTTACTACCACCGAACGTTTACAGCATCAGGTGGAAACCAAACCATTTTTCAGTCAGTTAAAACTTTTACTAAAAAATGATCAGTGGCTGATTTTATGTGCAGTTTGTGTCACCGGCACTATTGGTTATGTCATTCGCGGTTCAGTGGCCGCCTATTACGCCAAATATTATCTGGGTGGTGACGCAGCCCTGCTGTCGGCCTTTTTATCGACAGGTGTGGTAGCCGCTATTCTGGCCATGGTGGCTTCCACCTGGATCACTAAACATCATTGCAAAGTAAAACTGTTCCGGCACAGCCAGATTGTGGTGGCTGTGTTAAGTGTGCTGCTGTTTGTGCTGGTGCAGCCCGGTGATATCTGGCTGGCTTTTGTGTTGTATTTTTTACTGTCTTTTGTAGTGGATTTGCATGCGCCTGTGTTCTGGTCGGCCATAGCCGAAGCCGTGGATTATGGTGAACATAAAACAGGCCAGCGGGTATCAGGTTTGGCTTTTGGTGGTATTTCGTTTTGCCAGAAAGCCGGTATGGGCATAGCAGGTTTTGTGGTGGGTAGCTTATTGGCCTTTTTTGATTATCAGCCGGATCAGGTACAAAGCGAATTCAGCTTATTGGGTATAGCGCTGATGTTATCGGTGATCCCGGGCTTCTTCCATTTGCTGATGGGCCTTTTGATGTACAAATACAAAATTACCGACAACTTTTATCAGCAGATGGTGGCAGGCCAGATGGAGCCGCCAAAGCCTGAACAGGCGCCAGCTGCATCCGAACTGGTCAATGCCAGATAACCTGTTTTATTGATAACGCACCGGAGTTTTTATGCGATTGTTAACGCCTTTAATTGAGCAGCGGGCCGACCCCTGTATTTATCGCCATACGGACGGTTTTTATTATTTCACCGCCTCAGTGCCGGCTTATGACAGAGTCGAGTTGCGCCGCGCCCGCACTATTGAAGAGCTGCCGTTGGCCACGCCTGTGACAGCCTGGTTAAAACCGGAAACAGGGCCTTATAGTGAACTAATCTGGGCACCGGAAATTCATTTCCGTCAGGGTGCCTGGTATATCTATTTTGCTGCAGCCCCCAGCCGTGAGATCAAAAACAAACTCTTTCAGCACCGTATGTATGTGATCTGCTGCAAAGACGCTAACCCTGTTGAAGGGCAATGGCAGTTTTTAGGTCAGATTGATACGGGTATGGATACCTTTTGTCTGGACGCCACCACCTTTGAACACCAGGGCCAGCTCTATTATCTGTGGGCACAAAAAGATAATCAGATTGAAGGCAACAGCAATTTATACATCGCCACTATGGATACGCCGGACAAAATCAGCAGTGCGCCAGTACTTTTGAGTAAACCTGAATTTGACTGGGAAATCCGTGGTTTTTGGGTCAATGAAGGCCCCAGTGTGTTGATCCGCCACGGCAAAGTTTTTATCAGCTATTCGGCCAGCGCCACAGATGAAAACTATGCCATGGGTTTATTGTGGGCCGATGAAAAGGCCAACCTGATGGACCCACAAAGCTGGCATAAACAAAAAGCGCCTGTGCTGCAAAGTTGCTTTGAACATAAAGTCTATGGCCCCGGCCATAACAGCTTTACGGTATCGGCCGACGGCAGCACCGATTTGCTGGTCTATCACGCCCGCACTTACACTGAAATAGTTGGCGATCCACTCTGGGATCCAAACCGCCATACCTACGTCAAAGCGCTGCGCTGGGATGATCAGGGTATGCCTGTATTTGGCCGCCCTTCTGTACAGGATTAATTACCGGGTCAGAGCCTTGGCTCTGACCCGAAAGGTGTGATTAATGCGACTATTACTCTCTCTGTTTTTCATCTTCAGCGTCTCTCTACAAGCCGCTGAAACACAAAAACTTACTACAGTGCCGTTAAGTTCAATTCGCTTAACCGACGGCCCCTTTTTGCAGTCAGAACAAACCAATCTGCACTATTTATTGACATTGGATGCGGACAAATTGCTGGCACCACTGCGCCGTGAAGCAGGTATTAAAAATAAGGTGGAGTCCTACGGCAACTGGGAAAATACCGGTTTAGATGGTCATATGCTGGGGCATTACCTGAGTGCTCTGGCTTTTATGGTTAGCGCTACAGAGAATGAGCAGATCAAAGCCCGGCTGGATTATCTGCTGACTGAACTTCAGAAAATTCAGCAGGCGCAACAAGGTTATTTAGGTGGTGTGCCCGGCAGCAAAACCTTGTGGCAACAGATTCAGCAAGGACAGATTGAAGCCGATTTATTTAGCCTGAATAAACACTGGGTGCCTTTTTACAATATTCATAAAACCTTCGCTGGCCTGCGGGATATCTACCAGCACAGCGGCGATCAGCGCGCTAAAACTTTGTTATTCAATTACGGCAACTGGCTGAAAAAGCTGGTGAAGAACTTATCAACGCAGCAAATCCAGCAGATGCTGCTGACCGAACATGGTGGCATGAACGAAGTGCTGGCTGATATGGCTGTTATTTTTGACGACCCTGACTATATGGCTCTGGCTAAAAGCTTTACCGAAGTACGTATTCTGGAGCCGCTGCTAAAAGGTGAAGACAAGCTGACAGGCCTGCATGCCAATACCCAAATTCCTAAAGTGGTGGGGATAGCCCGTATTGCCGAATTAACAGGCGATAAAAACTGGTTAAATGCAGCTGAATACTTTTGGTCTTTGGTGGTAGAGCAGCGCACTGTGGCTATAGGTGGCAATAGCGTGCGCGAGCATTTCCATCCCAAAGACGACTTCAACCCTATGCTGAATGAAGTGGAAGGGCCGGAAACCTGCAATACCTACAATATGTTAAAACTCTCCATGCTGCTGTACCGCCAGACCGGCCAGAGCAAATACCTGGATTATTATGAACGGGGTTTGTGGAACCATATTCTGGCCAGCCAACATCCGGAGCACGGCGGTTTTGTTTATTTTACCTCTATGCGGCCTCAACATTACCGGGTTTATTCCAAAGTGGATCAGGCTATGTGGTGTTGTGTGGGCTCTGGTATAGAAAGCCACAGTAAACATGGCGAATTTATTTACAGTCTGGATAACAACACCCTGCAAGTGAATTTATGGATAAGCTCCCGCATTAACACTCCCCAAATAAAACTACAGCAGCGGACCTTATTCCCGGATGAAGCCACTACTGAACTGGTTTTTGAAGCGCCAAGCAGACTAAAGCTGCAGCTGCGTTATCCATCCTGGGCCGGAGTTGTCAGGCTCTGGCGTAATGGCAAAGCCGTTGAAGTGACAGCCAAAGCCGGTGAACATATTTTGCTCTCAGGGCCATGGCAACAAGGCGACAGAATAAAACTGGAGCTGCCGATGCAGTTAAGTCTGGAGGCTATGCCAGCCAAACCTGATTATTTTGCCGTCTTGTTTGGGCCTATAGTGCTGGCCAGTCGCAGTACACCTTTTCAAAACGAAAGTTTGAGCTTTGTTGCTGACGACAGCCGTATGGGTCATATCGCCTCAGGCCCCACTTGCCCTGTGTCCGCTGCCCCCCTTTATATTGGCGATAGCAAAAACTTCCTCGCCAGCATACAGCGCCTGCCCAATCCAGCCTTGAGCTTCAGTACAGGCCAGGGCTTTTTGCAGGGTCAGCCTGAGCTGATCCCCTTTTTCCGGTTGCACGACAGCAGATACCAGATTTATTTTCAGCACACCAGCCTTGAAGGTTGGCAACAACAAAAAGAGCAGCAACAACAGCAAGACAAAGCCGCAGCTTTGCTGGAACAACAAACGCTGGATAAGCTGTACCCAGGCGAGCAGCAGCCTGAGTCGGATCATTTTTATCAGGGAGAACAAAGCGAAGCTGGGGTCAATTCAGGCCGGCACTGGCGACAGAGTACAAGCTGGTTTAGTTATCAGTTAAACCACAAGGGCCATCACAACCTGACCTTAAGGCTGGAGTATTTTGGTCTGGATACCGGACGGGCCTTTGAGATCTGGCTGGATGATCACAAGCTGACCGATGTGGAGCTGAAAGGTGGCCAAGGACCGAACTGGTATCAGGTTGATTACCCTATCCCTGATGATCTGCTGCCGAAAAATGCCAATCATTTCAGGATCAAGTTTGTTGCCAAACCCGGCAGCATAGCAGGTGGCATTTATCAGCTGCGTTTATTGGGTCAGAGCTCAGGCTCTTAACCCTGGGATCAGGCCTTGAATGTTGAATCAGACTTTTGGGTCAGAGCCAAGGCTCAGACCCACCGCATAACGGCTGACCCAATGTTTCAGCGGGCCCGCCTTTTCAGCGACAGCTAAACCAAGCTGACGTAAAAAACGCACAGGCGGCAAGCTGCTGCTAAAGCTTTGATAAAACAGGTCCATAGCCGACATCATCAGCGCATTTTCGCGCTGACGTTTGTTTTGATACTGCTTTAACAATTCAGGATCGGCTACATCCTTGCCTTGGGCAAAAGAGCGCTCCAGCAGTTCAGACAATAGCATGGCATCTGCAAAACCTAAATTGACGCCCTGGCCCGCCAGCGGATTAATACTGTGAGCCGCATCCCCGACCAGCACCAGCCGTCCTTTGACATAGTCTTTGGCATGCACCCGGGCCAAAGGAAAACTGGCCACTTGTTCCACTGTAACTTTGCCAAGCTTAGCCGGAAAAGCCTGTTGAATTTGCTCCGCCAAAGCGGGTTTAGCTAAAGCCGCCAGCTGTTTCACTTTATGGTGATGATCGTACCAGACTAAAGAGGCCTGCTTGCCCGGCAAAGGTAAAAAGGCTCGTGGGCCTGATTCATTAAACTGCTGCCAGGTAATATCCTGCTGCTCGTAGTCTGTAGTGACTGTAACCACCAGACAACTTTGCTGATACTGCCAACCCGATACGCCAATTTGGGCTAACTGACGCAGCTGCGACTGCCCCCCATCTGCTGCTATTACCAGTTTGGCGTTGAGCTCACCAAATTCTGCAGTGCTGACACTGGCATAATCAGCGTGCTGGGTAAAACCAGTGACAGTGGCTGGGCAAAACAGTTGCAGGTTGGCAGGAAAATTAGCCCAAAGCGCTTGCTGGATCAGGTTGTTTTCAATGATATGGCCCAGATGAGTCAGCGCCAGCTCGTCAGCATGAAAAGTCAGTCCAGCCTGTTCAGCTTCAAACGCCTGTAGACGTTTATAAGGGCATAAACGCCATTGCTGCAATAAAGACCAGGCGCCTAACTCCGCCAGCCACTCTTCACTGCGTCTGTTAATAGCGGATACACGTAGATCAGGGCTGCTTTGTGGGTCAAAAGCTGAGACGGGCTGCTTTTCTATTAAGCCCACCTCTAAACCGGCACGGCTTAACTTCAGCGCCACTGAAGCGCCCACCATACCCCCACCTACTATTAATATATCCAGCACAACAACCTCCTGCTCACTTCAGAACATTCTACCCTGCTTTTTGGCTTTTGCTTTGCGCTAAATCAGCAATTATTCGTCATTTATTCAGCAGCCGCTGAAAGATTATCTGCACTATTCCGGTATCTAAGTTCACATCACTTAAGGAAAAACCAAAATGAAAATTCAGCATATTCTGTTACTTAGCCTTAGTCTGTTCAGTTTTAGCCTGTTGGCAGAACCCCGTATTGCCCAGAGCCCTGACGATATTAAGCCTTTATTAAATGGTATGCAGGCGCCTCTGGTCAGTCTGCAGGATGCCACAGGCAAAGCCGTTGAGCTTGGTACAGTCCTGAAACAACAAGACACCGTACTGGTGTTTTACCGCGGCGGCTGGTGCCCTTATTGCAACCTGCAACTGGCGGCTTTACGTGAGATTGAACCTAAACTTGAAGCTTTGGGTTATCAGCTGATTGCCGTGACACCAGACAGCCCTGCTGCCATTCAGGCCAGCTTAAAAGATACCAAAGGCGCTGCTATTACTTATACCCTGTTATCTGACAGTCAGTTCAATCTAAGCTCGGCTTTTGGTGTGGCTTATTATCTGGATGAAAAAACCAGCGCGACTTATTTAAATACCTACAAACTGAATCTGAATAAGGAAGCCAGCAGCGGCAAAGTAGTTCTGCCCGTGCCTGCGGTTTATATCCTGAATAAAGAGGGTTTAGTGCAGTACAGCTACCAGCATATTAATTACAAAGTCCGGTTACAGCCTGAATTGCTGCTGTTGGCAGCACAGCTGGCAAAGCAGCCTAACAAATAACATTCACTAAAAACCCAGTATTTTTGCATATCCACCCATAGTTAATTCAGGGCAGCAGCAACTGCTCTGAAACTCTGCCTGAACAGCCTGAAACTCATTGACGAGCGCGCAAAAATACGGCATTTTGCGCGCCCTTGCAGCACCGGCTTTTGATTGCCGCTGTTGGTTGCCCCTGTCGGTTGGCGCTGTTAGTTGCCCCTGGGGGCAAAACTGACTAGAGTAGCTGCATCTTTAAATCTGAATTCTGTTTTTAATTGTAAGCTCTGGCTTGAGGAGACTTTGCATGCGTAAGGTAACTGTGGCCGCCACCCAAATGATTGGTGGCTGGAATGTAGAAGAAAATATTGCCCGTGGTGAGCGCTTAGTCCGTGAAGCCGCTGATCAGGGCGCCCAGATCATCCTGCTGCAGGAACTGTTTGAGCGTAACTACTTCTGCCAGAAACAAAAGTATGAATATTTAGAGTTTGCAACCACTGTCGAAGACAATGCGGCCATCAAACATTTCAGCAAAATTGCCAAAGAGCTGAAAGTGGTTCTGCCGATCAGTTTTTATGAAAAAGCGGGCAACTGCTTTTACAACACTGTGGCCGTGATTGATGCCGACGGCAGCAACTTAGGTTTATACCGCAAGAGCCATATTCCTGATGGCCCTGGTTACAGCGAAAAGTTCTATTTCACCCCGGGTGACACAGGCTTTAAAGTCTGGGATACCGCCTATGCCAAAATCGGTATCGGTATTTGCTGGGATCAGTGGTTCCCTGAATGTGCCCGCAGCATGGCGTTAATGGGCGCAGAGCTGCTGTTCTACCCTACAGCTATCGGCACTGAACCTCATGACGAAACCGTTAATTCACGCGAACACTGGCAACGTACTCAGCAGGGTCATGCCGCTGCTAACTTAGTGCCGCTGATTGCATCAAACCGTATCGGCCGTGAAACCGAAGAAGATTACGCTATTACCTTCTACGGCAGCTCTTTTATTGCCAACGAGTTTGGTGCAAAAGTGCAGGAAGCCGACGAAGTCAGCGAAGCCGTATTAGTGCATACCTTCGATTTAGACGAAACCGCAAAAAACCGTCGCAACTGGGGCGTGTACCGTGACCGTCGTATCGACTTATACGGCGCGTTGTTAACTAAAGACGGCAAAACTACCCCGACTGAA
>CBIMJC010000143.1:0-10102 GCA_966244125.1 uncultured Rheinheimera sp. | reverse complement strand
ATACAAGGTGCCACGCCAACGCAGGTAAGCGCCCAGCAGGGCCACGCCTATCATCAGTACACCAATACCAACCATGATACGGAAACTAAAAAACACCATAGGCACATGAGGTCTGTCCTCTGCAGGCACAGATTTTAAACCTTGCAGCTCGCCGTGCCAGTCGTGAGTCAAAATCAGGCTGGCAAGGCCTGGTACTGCCACTTCATAGTGGTTTTGTTCGGCTTTCATATCAGGCAAAGCAAACAGCAGCAGCGGCACATTGGTTTCGGTGGAAGCCCAGATCCCTTCCATCGCAGCCAGTTTCACCGGCTGGTGTTCCTTCACGTTTAAGCCATGTAAGTCACCCACCCAGGCTTGCAGTGGTGTCAGCACTAAGGCGAACCACAACATCATCGACAAACCTTTGCGGCCAAACTCCTTGTGCTGGCCTTTGCGTAGATACCAGGCATGAGTAGCCATCACGACGAAAGTGGCGGTGATTAAAGCGGCCAGCAGCATATGCACTAAACGGTACGGCATAGAAGGGTTAAAAATCACCTCCAGCCAGCTGACCACTTCAAATTTGCCATCCACTATCTGATGGCCTTGTGGGGTTTGCATCCAGGAGTTGGCTGCAATAATCCAGAAGGCGGAAATCCAGGTGCCCACTGCAACAGTGACAGTGGCAAAGAAGTGCATTTTGGCGCTGACCCGTTGCCAGCCAAATAACATGACCCCTAAAAAACCTGCTTCAAGGAAAAAGGCCGTCAGCACTTCGTAGGCCATCAAAGGTCCAAGCACTGCGCCTGCGATTTCAGAAAACTTAGAGAAGTTGGTGCCAAATTCGTACGACAGTACTATGCCGGACACCACGCCCATCCCAAAGGTGATGGCAAAAGGTTTGATCCAGAACTTGGCCAGCTGCAAATACTGTGGGTTACCAGTCTTTAACCACAAGCCTTCCCAGATCGCAATCAGCGTGGCCAAACCTATAGTGATGGACGGAAAAATAATGTGGAAGCTTACGGTAAAAGCAAACTGGATACGCGAAAGAATACTGACATCAAGTTCCATAATTACCTCAGTCTTTAGACGTTTTTATCCGGCTTACTACAGAAGGGGCAAGTGCCACAGACAACAACAGCAACATGGTCAGCAGTTCGGCAGCAAGAATAGACAGGTCTGGCATAATGTTCTCTTTGTTGACAAGTTAGACAGCGAAAAGGCTGGGTCCCCTCTGTAGTGCCAGAATCAGGCCATAATTATATTTGTTTTTAACTTTATGATTTTAAAGAAATAAAATTTAAAGTTTGCAGCGCATGTTAACTTCGTTTACGATTTTAAATTAAGTGAGTGACAACAAAGTTGACGGCTGCAGTGGATTTAATTTTAGCTTTTGAGCTGATGATGTTAGTCACCAGCGCCTGTGCCGCACTGATGTCGGGCTGGCTCTGGTGGCATTCACGTTATCAGCAGACTCTGGCAGGTTTAGCTGGTTTTGGTGCCATGATGGCGCTGTGGTGTTTAGGCCATGTGTTTGTCATACACGACCAGCCAGAACTGGGGCGTTATCTGTTATTGGCCAATCCTTTGATGCCCACTTTTTTCCTGCATTTTGCCTTGAGGTTTGTTGAGCAGGATAAGGTCCGCGCTCCCTGGTTAAGCTGGGCAAGGCGTCATATTGGCTGGTTGTATTTTCTGACGGCTCTGGTGGTGCTGCTGAGCTGGAGTCTGGACGCCGGTGATGTGCTGCAAAGCATAGCTTTGGGTCAGGTTTTTGTATTTCATTCCTATGGTTTTTTAAACCTGCTTTATACAGTGGTTTTGGGTGTCCTGGCTCATGCCGTGTTGTGGTATGGCTGGCGTTATCATCAGGGCAATAAAAAACGCTCTATTGTCGCGATGTTTTTAGCTGGCGGCTGGGGTTTATTGCTGGCCACTTCAGTGGTCTTTCCTTCGTTTGGTCTGGACTGGTTTCCTTACCCTATGCTGCTGTTACCCAGCTATCCGGTGCTGCTGGTGTATGGCGTAGTGCGTTATCAGATGCTGAGGGTGAATGCGCTGGCAAACAGAGCTTTGCTCTGGTTAGTGATGTCCTTGTTATTGCTGTTGTTGATGGCGCTGATCAGCTCGGTTTTTGGGCAGTTGGGTATGAAAGCGCTGGCCAGTGTGCCGGGCTGGCAGCTATGGCTGTATTCCAGTCTGGTGTTGTTACTTACCGCGGCCTGTTACCGGCCTGTCGCTAAGTTGGCTGAACGGTTAATTTATCCCGGTGCTACGCTGGACCAGACATTGATTAACACCTGGCGTCAGCAATTAGCGCTGTGTCAAAACTGGACAGGACTGAGTGAAAAAGCTGCAGAGCTGCTTTCTGCTGCCCTGAAACAAAAAGTACAAATCGAATTGCCTGCAACTGCACACCTTGCGGCCAGTGAACCTCAGTTAAAAATCCGTTGTTACAGTCAGCAGGGGCGCTGGCAAGTCGAATTGCTGGGTTGGGATGATATGACGCCTGGCATACGTTTAGTGGCTCAGGTGTTTGGCTCTTTGCTTGGCAGTAGTTGTGAACTGTTGGCGCAGTCACTGCAGCTGGCTGAAGCTGAAAAACAGCAGCTGGCGAAACAACATCTGGTTGAAATGGGCGCTTTAGCTGCTTCAATGGCCCATGAGCTGCGTAATCCGCTGAATATTATTTCTATGGCCTCAGCTGGTGTTGATGCTGAATTGAGGGGCCATATTCAGCAGCAATTGAAAAGAGCGGATCGGCTGATTTCCGATATGTTGGTGTATTCAGGCCGATTGCAGCTGCAGTACAGCCGGATGGAGCTGGAACCTTTGTTACAAAGCTTATTGCAGCAGTTTGACTGGCAGCAGGTCAAACTGCAACTGAAAGTCCCTGCTGGTCTGACACTGCAGGCCGATCAGCACAGAGTGCAGCAAGTGTTTTTAAATCTGTTTGATAATGCCAATGCATTTTTGCGGAATCAGGCCGATGCCACCCTGAGTGTCGAAGTGGCCTTAACAGGTGATTGGATTCAGGTGCGGGTGCATAACAATGGCCCGGCTTTGGACCCGGTCTTAACCAGCGAACAATTATTCCGGCCTTTTATCAGCAAACGCAGTGGTGGCAGTGGTTTGGGCCTGGCCATAGTGAAACGTATTATGGATGCGCATCAGGGCCGGATCAGCTTCCGTACTGATTTAGGTTGGCCTGTCAGTTTTGAGCTTTTATTTCCTAAGGATAGTGTGGATGTTTAGTGCAACAACGCCGCAACAGGCACGAATTTTAATAGTTGATGATGAGCCGGCTTTTCGTTTATTGGCGGAACGTTTTTTACAGCAGCAGGGTTATCAGGTGGCTGCCGCTGCCAATCTGGACGAAACCCGCACTAAACTGCAGCAGTTTGATGCGGACTTAATTTTGCTTGATTTGGCTTTACCTCCGGCTTTTGATCCGGCTCAAACCCTGGCTGCAGTGCCAGAGTTTTCCACGCGCCCTGTGATTATTTTAACCGGCCATGCCGAACGGGAACTGGCGTTACAGGCTATAGCACAAGGCGCATGGGACTTTATTGCCAAGCCAATAGACCCGGAATTACTGGCGGTCGTGGTTAAACGCGCTATCACTAAACATCAGCTGGAAAAAGAAGTTCGGCAGCTCAAACAAGGCCTGCAGCAACACAGCTTTTTACCCAAGTTAGCTGGTCATTCGCGGCATATGGAAACAGTTCGCACCCTGGTGCAACGTATAGCTCCGACTGAAGTGCGGGTGCTGGTCACAGGGCCGTCCGGTACAGGCAAAGAGGTGATTTCACGGGCTTTGCATGAACTGAGTCCACGCGCCGAAAAAGCTTTTGTTTCAGTGCATTGTGGTGCTATTCCGGCTGATTTATTAGAAAGTGAGCTCTTTGGTTATGTCAAAGGCGCTTTTACCGGCGCTGATAAAGACCGGCAGGGTTTATTAAAACTGGCCGATGGCGGCACTTTGTTTCTGGATGAAATAGGTGAAATGCCGTTGGCGATGCAGGTGAAATTACTGCGGGTGTTGCAGGAAGGTACTTTTTATCCGGTTGGTGGCCGCGAACAGCAGAAAATTGATATTCGTCTGGTATCGGCGACTAACGCTAATCTGCCTGATTTAGTCAAACAGGGTAAATTTCGCGAAGATCTGTATTACCGCATCAAAGGTGTCACTATCGAAACTGTGGCTTTGGATGAAAGGCGCGAAGATATTCCATTGTTGATCCAGTTTTTTCTGGAACAACTCAGCGCCCAGTATGGCCAGAAATTACAACTGGAGTCGGCTGCGATTAGCTGGTTTTTGCAAAAGCACTGGCCAGGTAATGTACGCGAATTAAAGAACACGCTGGAAAGTGTCGCTGCTATAGCTCAGCAAGGGGTGATTCGTGTGGCAGATATTCAGTTGTTGCATCTGGAGCAGCAACATGCGGATCCAGACGCTGAGCTGGTAACAGGTTCGGATTTAAACAGTCTGGATGAACAGGTCAAAGCGCTGGAGATCCGTTTAATTCAGCAAGCCATGGCCCAATATAAAGGCAACAAGAGTCAGGCCTCGCGGGTTTTGGGGATTTCCCGTCAGGGTTTACTGAAAAAAATTGAGCGGTATGGGCTGACTGATTTGGGAGATGACTAAATCAACCTATACTCAGGCAGAGAGTTCAGAGGAGTACCAGCTATGACAGATTCTATTGCCCATGGAAAATTCAGCGTCACACCTCAAGGCGAAGTATTGTTGTGTGAAATTCAGGGCGCCTGGAATAAAGAGGGCTCAGAACAGCTGATTGAAGATTTAAAAGCAGTGGTGCAGGGTTTTGCCGGTAAAAAATGGGCCCGGGTGATGGATATGCAGGGTTGGGAGCTGGCAACACCAGATGCCATTAGCATGATGACGGATTTCAGTACCTGGGAAGATCAACATGGTTGTGTATTGCGCTGTTTTATTGGTTTAAACCCTATTCAGCAGCAGTTGCTGGAAATGAAATATCAGCACTCGCATAAGCCCCAGCATTTTAGCCATACAGATACAGCACTTAGCTACGCTAAACAATATTTGCAGCGCCTTTGATCCATTTCTGAAAAACTGAGACAGAGCAAAAGCTTAGCTGCATATAGTTATTGCTCTGTAATTCAGCCTGCTTTAAAGTCATGTAATGATGATGTAAATAAGACTTTGCTATGGATGAGTTAAAACAGACAACACAACGGACTGATTTACCTGCAGAAGTTGCTATCCCTATTTACGGTCCAAAAATGGATCAGCAGTCTGATGCTGAGCTAAGAACTGTCAGTCGATTCTTTCTAAAGCACCCAAGTTTAGTGTTGACCTTTGGCTATCTAATCGCCAGTGTAATGGGGCTGATTTTTACTCTTTCTTTACTGGATGAGTTTGAGTTTTATGTTTTACCTTATCTGGAACTCACAGACTTTTTATTGGCCGCCATTGCTCATCCTAGAACCATTTTGAATTTAATCATCGGTACTGTTTCTGTGATTGTTGTGCTCTGGATTGACCGCCAGTGCAGGAAAAAATATCTCAAATACGCCCTGTGGATTGATAAGTCTTACCGTTCGACACCATTGTTACCGAATTGGGTTGTGGGCGTTTTTACTTTTGTATTTTATCTGTATTTTGTCAGTTCTAATCAGGTTCCAAAGATAGCTCAGGCCATTAAAACCCATCAAACCGGACAATATCAACTTAGCCTGATTTATCCGATCCAACCCGGTGGCAAAGAAATACGGCAATTAAACGAAGTGCAGATTATTACCCGTACCGTGGCCTATTTATGGATTTACCATCAGGACCAGGTCAAGCTGATCCCTCATGCCAATGTGGCGGCTTTAATTCCGGTTTTGCCTAAAGAGCCGGATAAAAAACCTGAAGTAAAAGAAGAACAAGCTAAGGTGGCAGAAAAAACCTCAGTCAAACAGCCAACTGCAGTTCCGGTGAAAAGCTAACAGCTACTCAGCAAAAGACGCGTAATAAGCTTTGGTCAGCACTTTTTCCAGCGCCGCTTCTGTGGCTTGTTTAATCGGCATATTTTCTTTGCTGAGCTCATAATCCAGCTGGGCTATTTGAGCCTTGTGGTTACGCATCATAGGCGGTGTTTCGTTTTGCAGGCTTTGCTCAGTGGCTATCACGGCTTCAGGTTCGTCGGCCCGTATCACTTTGCAAATAGACAACAAGACTTCACCTTCGCGGCCACGGTAACCGGCAGCACCAAACATCCGGCATACGGCGGGGCGGTAGGGGTACACACCACAGTGGCCACTTTTCCGATCCTCTGATGTCGCCTGATAAAAAAAACAACCAGCTTGATTATGTTGCTGCAAAGCTTCCAGTGTACTTTCGGCAATACCCTGATCGTACAAATGCAAGGCCAGAGGCAGCATTTCCAGCACCGAAGCTTCAATGCCAGGATGCAGGCAACATTCACCACAACCACTGCGGCAAAACAACTTACGATCGTTTTGGTAACGACTGTAAGTCTGGGCAATTTCGTCGTTGAGGATCATTAGCTGAGAAGCGGTATCGCGCAGCTGCTGCATAGGGGCTCCGGACAAACAGCATTACCCCTGTGGGGCGGGGCGCTATTGTAATGACAGCTCTTGAGACTCAGCAATAGGGGCAAACAAATTTAGTTTTTGTGGCAAAAACAGCAGCGAATCAACTGTTAGTCCTGTTGATATAAAGGGCGGGGTTTGGCCATGCCATAACCTTGGGCAAAGTCGATCCCCATCTCTGTCAGCTTGTGACAAATCTCCATGTTTTCAACGTATTCGGCTACAGTCTGAATTTTCATGGCCCGGGCAACGTCGTGAATAGACTGGACTATAGCGCAGTCAAATGGGTCGATCAGCAAGTCGCGGACAAAGCTGCCATCAATTTTGACAAAGTCGACCGGGAAGTTTTTCAGATAACCATAAGAAGAAAAACCGCTGCCGAAGTCGTCTAACGCAAACTTACAGCCCAGTTGTCTGAAATGGGAAATAAAGTCCAGCGTCTGATGCACATTTAAAATCGCCATACTTTCGGTGATTTCAAAACACACCTTGGCAAAAGGAATATGATACTCGCGGAACAACGAACTGACATAAGCTTTAAACAGCGGGTCTGTTAATGAAGCACCGGACAAATTGATATTGGCCAGATTCAGCTCTGCCAGATGTTCTGGCTGTTGTGCCAGCCAACGGAAATAGTTGCGGATCACCCAACGGTCAATTTGCGGCATCAGACCATAACGTTCGGCAGAACTTAAGAAGTTGCCCGGCGCTATTAACCCCTGTTGTGCTGACGATAAGCGTAACAACAACTCATAATGCAGCCCGGGCTGAGTCTGTTGTATGGCGGTAATTGGCTGAATAAAAAGCACAAAGTTATCTTGTTCCAATGCCTGTCTTAAGGTTTTTAACCACTGAATTTCGGACTGATGACGCTGTAATTCTTCATCGTCGGCATTAAACATATGGATGCGGTTGCGGCCTTTTTCTTTGGCGACAAAACAGGCTGAGTCTGCGTGTTTTAACCAATGTTCTGTGCTGTGATTCCCCTGAGGGTTTTCGGCCAGTCCTATGCTGACGCTAATGCTGAATACGCTGTCCTGCCAGATAAAACGGAACTCTTTGACTGTATCCAGTAACTGATGGGCTATTGCAAAAGCTTCGTTGCTGGTTAAATGCGGCAACAGCACAACAAATTCATCACTTTCCAGCCGGGCCAAAATCCCCCTGTTATTTAACACACGCTGCATCTGGTTACTGATTTGGCATAACAAGGCATCTCCCGCTCTGTGATCGCAGGTGGTATTGATCAGTTTAAACTGGTCTATATCCAGATAAAGCAAGGTGGCCTGATGACCAAAACGCAGCGTCTGCTCCAGCTGTTCTATAAAATAATGCCGGTTGTACAAAGAGGTCAGTGGATCATGGGTTGCCAGATAAGCCAGCTGTTCAGTGTTTTGTTTATGGGCTGTGATATCCACTATAGAGCCATGTACATAAGCACTTTGTGTCCCGTCGCCTTCGGCCAGCCGGGCAGACATCAAAGCCCAGAATGCCGAACCGTCGGCACGTAATCCTCTGATTTCAAAGTTCTTGTTATCACCCAGTTGCAGCTGTTTTAACATCTGCGTCCTGTCTTCCGGGTTGGCGTAATAACGGGCCATTCCAGTTTTGGCTACGTCCTGCTGCATTTGTTGCAGGTTTTGATAACCCAACATCGTCAATAAAGCTTGATTGGCGGTGATCAGTTGGCCTTGCAGGGTACTGGTGAACATGCCTTCCACCGCATTGTGATAGATGTCGTAGTACTGCTGCAGATGGGCATTGGCAACACGCTGATGATCAAGACTTTGTTGTTGGGCGCCACGGATATTTTGTAGCAGGCTAAAACTCATCAGCGCCATGCTGCCCATAACCGCCATCAGTAACAGGTATTGCCAGGCCTGGGCTGTAGGCAGATAACCTATTTGTGATAAAGCTAACAGCACTATGCAGCCAAAGAAAAACGACCAGCCCAGAGCAAAAGTTTTGGCGGTACGATCACCTTTGATGGCCTGAACCAAAGCAAAGAGAGTATTGACGCCCAGACACAAGGTTGTCACCACCAACAAGCCCCAGAATCGTAACTGGTTATTGGCATAGAGAGGGCTGAAGAGTAACAACAAGGCGCTGACTAAACACAGATAAAAACCAAAACGCCCCAGAATACCAGCTTGCTGCTGACGAATATGCCAGCTAAACAGAGTCAGGCAGGTGAAAGTCGCACCAGTGGCTACATACAAAATGGCCTGATTAATTTCCGGATAGTCTGGCCAAATCATCGCAAAAGCTAACCCGTTTAATATCGCCAGCACCAGAGCGCAGTTGATAAAAAAGCCGGCATAATACAAATACAGCCGTTGTTGCAACGAAAAATACAAAAACAGGTTGTAACTGGCCATCAGCAGTAAAACACCACAGAGCAGACCATCCAGAATGTTTTTATACAGCTGGTCTAACACAAAATTATTGTTTTGCCATAAGGTCAGCTGCACAGGAGCAATAGCGGCGTCCTGTACTTTGATAAATAAATCCAGTTCCTGACCAGGCTCAAAATTCAGTGGGAAAGCAAAGCTGCGATAGGCAAGGGCGCGCTGATAAAAAGGCACAGAAGCCCCGGTGCTACTTACCAGCTGCAAATCGTTGTTTGCTCTGTTGTAGCTATAGACCTGAACAAGGTCCGCCAGTGGAAAATCGTAGTGAACTATGGTCTGGATGGGAGTTTGGCCTTTGTACTGTAAACGGGTAAACAACCAAAGCGACTGATCGGTGCTTTGCAGCGATTTTTTGTATTCGGCGACCAGACGAAACGCATGATGCCGTTCCGGGTCAAAAATCAGCTCTTCCAGTGGCAGGGCTTTATGAGTTTGCTGAAAATACAAATTAGGCCCCAGCTCAAGGCGGGACAGTTGTTTATCAAAGCTGTTTACCTGAGCATGAAAAGCAAAAGCACTGCCGCAGAACATCAGTAGCATCAGCCACCCTAGTTGTATTCCGCGTTGCAGTTTTGCCGTCATTTAATCTCCAGGTGACTGAATTCTTTTGCTAATTCTGACAGTAACATAGCGCCACCTGCACTGTCAGCTGTGACCCAGAAACTTTCACTGTAGTCTTCATAACAAAAAGTAAAAGATTCGTTTGCAAAGCTTAAGCCCAGTTCAACTCTGTCTGCACCATAAGCTAAAGCCCCGGTTCTGATGGCGCTTTGGCCAAACCAGTTTTTACAGTCTTGCACTTGTTCGAACCGCATTGGCCACAAAGGAGTCAGCAGCAGCTGTGTCTGTTCAATTTGCACAATAAAACTATTGGTCGTTTTGTTAGTCATCACAGGTCCGTTAACTGCTGCAGGATATATTCATCGCCTTGCCCCAATCTGGTGGTGGTGCGGCAAAGGCTTCTTTGCCTTCTTGCTGCAGATAAGGCTGTTGTAATACCTGCATCAGTTCGTGCAAAGGTGCTGTGTCGCCTTGTTCAGCCGCTGTGATGGCCTGCTGGGCCAGGTAATTACGCAGAATATACAAAGGGTTGAGGCTATTCATCTGGGCTTTGCGTTCAGCGGCCG
>CBIMJC010000142.1:0-10108 GCA_966244125.1 uncultured Rheinheimera sp. | reverse complement strand
TCGAATACAGCCCTGTAGGGTTCAAGGCCCTGACTCAGCTCCAGTTTAATCTGGTCCAGTAAAACAATACCGTTTTTCACCAGCATGCCGGATAAACTTAAAAAACCAAGCAAAGCTAAAAAGCCAAAGGGCACATTAACACTCAGCAATCCAAAGGTGACCCCTATTAGCGCCATAGGTACACAAGCCCAAATCACCAATGCATCACGCATAGAGCTAAACAGCAATACAGTAATGACAAACATCACCAGATAGCCCATAGGTAAAGAGCTGAACAAAGCTTTTTGCGCTTTGGTCTGAGCTTCCAGCTCCCCTCCCCAGCTCAGGCTATAACCTGTAGGCAGAGGTATAGCTTCGATTTGTGGCCGGACTCGTTTCAGCAAAGAAGCGGCTGTGTCATCACTTAAAATATTATGATCGGCCATCACAGTGACAGTGCGTTTACGATCCCGGCGCATAATTTGTGGATCTTCCCACTCCAAAGCAAAACTACTGACCACCTGACTGATCGGAATATAACGATTCAGTTTAGGGCTGTAGATTTGCAAATCCGACAGCGCATCGACACTTTGCCGCTCAGAATCCGGAGCCCGGGTGATGATTGGCAGCAAATGCGTGCCATCCCGGTAAATACCCACAGTACGGCCATTAACATGAGTCAGCAGCACATCGTCGACATCCTGTTTGCTGATCCCCACTCTGCGCGCTAAAGCTTCATTAAACTGAGGCCGGATCACTTTGACCCTGTTACTCCAGTCATCGCGTAAATTCCGGGTGCCGGGATCCTGCGCCATAATGGCTTTGGCTTGTTCTGCCAGTTGTCGCAGAACATTAGGATCTGCCCCGCTAAAACGGGCTTCCAGTTTAGCTGCAGTCGAAGGTCCTACATCCAGTCGTTTTAATTTGTGTCGAAGTCCAGGGTGTTGCCCGTTAATGTAAGAGCTGACATCGGCCATACGTCCGGCCAACAGCGATTTATCTTCCACCCGCACCACCAGTTGGCTGTAAGCAGCATAAAAACGCTCCGGCTGATAGGTCAGCATAAAACGATCTGCACCACGGCCTGAGGTTAAAGTAACAGCCTCTACCCCTTCCAGAGATTTTAAGTACTGCACCACTTCCAGCGCTTCGGCATCGGATTGCCTTATATCAGTCCCAGCGGGTTGCCATAAGTCGACTAAAAAAATCGGCGTGTTGGATGCAGGGAAAAATACCTGTTTCACCTTGGCAAAGCCCATGACAGACAACACCAATAGCAGGATCATCAGGGCATAACTCAGCACTCTGTAGCGCAATACAGCAGTTAATGCGGCTCTGTAGCCCTCAAAAATAACACCACGGTAGAGTTCAGGTTCATCCTGTGTTACTTCGCCACCGGCTTTAAGTTCTTCTTTAAAAAACAAACTGGCAAAAAACGGCGTCAGGGTAATGGCAGTCACCCAACTGAGCAGTAAACTGACCAATAACACCCAAAACAAACTACCGGCAAACTCCCCTGTTGCATCACTGGACAAACCTATAGGGGCAAAAGCAGTGATGGCAATAATGGTAGCGCCCAACAAAGGCCATTTGGTTTGTTTGACAATGGCAGAGGCCGACTCGCTGATACTCAGGCGTCTTTGCATACCAATTAAAATGCCTTCGGTAATGACGATGGCATTATCCACCAGCATACCCAGAGCTATAATCAGCGCGCCCAGTGACACCCGTTGCAGTTCAATCTGCATCTGCTGCATAAAAATAAAGGTGCCAAGTACAGTCAGCAGCAGGATCAGGCCAATTAAAAAGCCGCTGCGCAGCCCCATAAAGACCAGCAGCACCACAATAACAATCACCACAGATTCCAGCAGGTTCAGTACAAAACCACCCACCGAGGCTTCCACTTCGGCAGGCTGGTTGTAAATGGTATTGATCTCCATACCAACAGGACGGGCGTAGTCCAGCTCTTTCAGACGGGCTGTGACTAAAGCGCCCACATCCACAACGTTGACCCCCTGACTGAAAGACACGCCAAGCGTCAGGGTATTTTTACCATCAAATTTTAAAATCTGACTGGGTACTTCCTGCACGTCTTTATAAACTTTGGCCACATCGCCTAAATAAATCAGCTCTTTGGCCGCCGGATTGCTGATGATCAGTTGCTCCAGCTCCTGCACCGACTGAAACTCTCCGGTCGGGTGAATGCGGATCCTGTCCGGCCCAAAGCGCAAAGCACCGGCGTTGGACACTACGTTCTGAGTTTGCAGCAAGCTGGCAATTTGTGTCGGAGGAATACCTAAAGACGCCAGACGGGAACGGGATATCTCCACCACCACCTGTTCCTGCTGCCGGCCACTGACTGAGACTTTACCCACCCCATCCACCAGCACCAGCTCGCGGCGTAAAAAGTCGACATAATCGCGAATTTCTTCGTCTGAATAGCCTTCGCCCGTGACGGCATACAACATGCCGTACACATCACCAAAGTCATCATTCACCACCGGGCTCTGCACACCGGGTGGTAACTGCGGTTTTAAATCGTTGACTTTACGGCGCAGTTCATCCCAAATTTGTTTCAGCTCTTTGGCGCGGTAAATACCTTTCATTTCCACCATAATTTGCGAGGTACCGCTGGTGGAAATAGAGGTCACATGGTCGACATAAGGCAGTTGCTGAATAGCATTTTCTATCGGATAACTGACTTCTTCTTCGACCTGCAAAGGCGAAGCCCCGGGGTAAGAAGTAATGATCAAAGCCTGTTTCAGGGTAAACTGTGGGTCTTCCAGCCGCCCCAGCCCCAAATAGGCCATAGTGCCGCCTATCAACAGGATCAGAGTGACCAGCCAGGACGAGGTTTTATTTTTTATAAAATACTGAGCGACATCCATAGCTTACAGACCCCGCTCACGTTGCCATGGCCGGACCTGCTGATTTTCCGTTAATTGATTTACACCAGCTGTCACCACCTGATCTCCGGCCGCTAAACCAGACAAGACTTCAATGCCCCCAGAGGTTAAACGGCCCACTGTGACAGCCCGTCTGTTGACTACCCCTTCGCGGTAAATCCAGACAAAACGTTCTGTGGCATCCACAGGCTGGTCATTAGCAGCAAATACCGCAGTAGCAGGCACCACAACGACAGCATTCTGAGTGCGCATCAGTTGGCTCATATCCGCCACTACATTGGCTGTCATGCCAGAGAGCACATTAAATTCTTCCGGTGCTGGCATACTAAAGACGACTTTAAAGCTGTTAGTCGCACTGTCGGCTCTGGTATCCCACTCTTTAATACTGGCTTTGTAGCTCAGGCTTGGGTAGGAATCAAAAATCACATCCGGCTGATAGCTGACGTCTTTTTTCACCAGTGCTATCACATCCTCCGGCACCTGGATCACCACGTCGACCATACCTTTGAGTTGCAGTTCCAGTATGGCTTGCTGAGCGGCGACGTTTTCGTGATTTTCCACTAAAGAACGCGACACTATGCCACTAAAAGGCGCCACCATATCAGTGTAAGAAAGATTGGTCTGGGCAGTTTTCAGATCAGCTTCTGCCACCTGCAACTGGGCTTTGGCTTCATCGTACATGGCCTGCGACACCAGTTTTTGCCCTATCAGGCTGGCAGCGCGGTCAAACTGCGCTTTGGATAACTGATAACGCGCCTCTGCCTGCTCCACTTTCAATTTAAAATCAGTCGGGTCTAAACGGGCTAACACATCGCCTTTTTTTACTTCCTGACCGGGCCGGATAGAAAACTGAGTCAATTTGCCACTGACTCGAAAAGTTAAACGGGCATTTTCAGTGGGTTCCACTATGGCTGGGAATTGGCGGATTAACTTTTGCTGGCCATCCTGCACCAGATGCAGTTTTACCGGTCTGCTTTGATTTTGTTCCGTATTTTCCACTGGCCTGGAACAGCCTGTAACCGACACCACACATAACAGCGCACCTATCATCATCTGTCTGGACATGTAAAACTTTCCCTTTTTTGCTCTGGCTGGACTGCTTTTTGTAGCTGCACTATACAAAAGCAAATTTGACATTAAAATTTATATTTATTTCAGTTCTATATAAGAATAATTGATGAACCTGACTCAGCTTTATATTCTCGATGCTGTTGCCAGCAGCGAAAGCCTGCTGCAAGCCGCAGTCAAACTGCATAAAACCCAACCTGCTTTGAGTATGGCGCTGAAAAAGCTGGAGCAGGAATGCGGTTTTACTATAGTGGATCGCAGTCAATATCGCCTGCAATTTACCGAGGCAGGACGACGTTTTTATCAACAAGCTCAACAACTTCTGCATCAGAGCGCCCAGTTAAAATCTCTGGCCCAGCATTTAAGTCGTGGTGCTGAAGCCAGTCTGCGACTGGCCTTTGATGAGGCCGTTGATCTGACACCTTTTTTACCTGCTATACGTCATGCGCAACAAAAATTTCCCCACACTGAGTTGTTGTTGAGTTGTGATTACCGGTTGCAGGCGCTGGAAAAACTGAAAAATCAGCAGGCCGATTTAGCCATCAGTCCCTGGTATCCGGTGTTTATCAGTCTGGGTGAATTTGAAGCTGTGGCCA
Organism: uncultured Rheinheimera sp.; assembly: GCA_966244125.1. Taxonomy (GTDB): domain Bacteria; phylum Pseudomonadota; class Gammaproteobacteria; order Enterobacterales; family Alteromonadaceae; genus Pararheinheimera. The sequence continues at coordinate 5,559 of CBIMJC010000142.1, read as the reverse complement.
TTGGCAGTTTTGATATTTTATGTGTCGCCAGTCCGGAATTTTTACAGCAACTGGATGGCCCTTTAACTTATCAGGCTCAATTAGCTGAGTTACCGCAATTGGTGGCCAACTCGGAAGCATTGAATTTTGATAGTGGAAAATTACTGCCTTTGCAGTCGGCACGGCGGGTTAAAGTCAACAACAGTTTATGTATGAAACAAGCGCTGTTAGCCCATTTAGGCTGGGGTATGGTGGCGCGGCATCAGGTTACAAACGAACTGGCCAGTGGAGCTTTGGTGCAGTTAAAACCCCAGGAGTTTCCAAAATTTATTCAGGGCGATGTGGCATTGGTGCGACATAAAGATCAACAGCTGGGTCCTGTCGCAAAAGCCATTTGGCAGCAATTGACTGAGGGTTAATAGCCTTAGAAAAACGGTAGGGGCTGGGTTTACCCCAGCCCGAATACTGCAACACATTAAGACCCCAGGAGCATAGCTGACTATGCGACTGGGGCGAGATGGCGCAGCCAACAAAGCTGCGGCGCCAACTACGACGGGCATTGCCCTAAGTAGTTGGTGTTGCAGCCAGGCGGCAAGACATTGAGACCCCAGGAGCATAGCTGACTATGCGACTGGGGCGAGATGGCGCAGCCAACAAAGCTGCGGCGCCAACTACGACGGGCAATAAGATTAGAAGCGGTAGCTTGCGCCTACCTGATACAAATCATCACCCGTCTCCAGCGCATCAAAGGCTACGCTGGCAGACAATGACAGGTTAGGTAAAGCGAACCACTTAGTACGTAAGCTCAGGCTGTCTTCGCTTTCGCTTAATACACCGTCAGAGATCCACTGATAACCTACACCGGCAGAGAAGTTTTTGCCGAAGTAATAATCCGCACCTACTCCATAACGGGTGGCTGAATCATTGCGGTAATCCAGAATATTGGCTTCCAGGTTGATCATATCGCCAGTGCCTAAATCCCATAACTTCTTGGTCATCACACCATAGTTGGTGCTGCTGCCACCTTGATCCGGGCGGTTGTGCTCAAAAATAGCACCCACTAACCAGTCATTGCTGATGAAGTAACCCAGCGTACCATCCAGATCCTGGCTGTCATCACCGCTGTAATGCAGCCATTCCAGCTTACCGTAGAAGTTGTGGCTCTGGTCCATATATTCACCACCTACTGACCAGCCGTTCTGGTCAAAATCACCTACAGAAAGACGGGACAAGGTGCCGAATACACTGGCGTTTTTATTGATAAATGCAGCTTCAGCCCGTGGTGTATTGCCAGACGTGTCTACTGCATTAAAGAAATACTGGTGCTTCAGTTGCCAGGCATCAACATCGATATTGTTGACATCACCGTTGATGTAATCGACTGAAGATTCATTTTGATAGCTGTTCGCTGCTGCACCGGTGGACACTACAGCGATAAGTAAAGCGAGCATAGAACGTTTCATAAGTACTACCTTTTGGTTGGGAAAACGCAGGCAGTGTAAAGGGATGAAAATTAATGTCGTCTGAACGGCATTGTTATAATCTGTATGAATATCAATCAGATAAGTAACAGAGTATATTTTATGAAACATTTAGATAATTATTGGGGTCAGGCCTTGGATTTTGAATTTTGATTCAAGATCCAAGGCCTGACCCCGTTTTTTCTTAGATTTCCAGTAAGGCTTCGCGCAGCTGATGAATTTGATCCCGCAGTTGTGCGGCCAGTTCAAACTCCAGATCTTTGGCATGCTGCAGCATCTTTTGCTCCAGTTGTTTGATTTCAGCCTGCAACTGGTAAGGGGTTTTGCCTTTGGCCAGTTTGATTTTCTCCGCCACTTTTGGCAAATCGGCATCCTGCCCCAGGTCCATCACATCCGACACTTTTTTCTTAATAGCAGTAGGTGTGATGCCATGCAGTTCATTGAAAGCAATTTGTTTGGCACGCCGCCTTTCGGTTTCGTCGATAGCGCGCTGCATAGAACCTGTAATGCGGTCGGCATAAAGCACAGCTTTACCCGCCAGATTTCGCGCAGCACGGCCCATGGTCTGGATCAAGGATCGCTCTGAACGTAAAAAGCCTTCTTTATCTGCATCCAGAATGGCCACTAATGACACTTCAGGTATATCCAAACCTTCCCGCAGCAGGTTAATCCCAACCAGCACGTCAAACACACCTAGACGTAAATCGCGGATAATCTCCATCCGTTCAACAGTGTCGATGTCAGAGTGTAAATAACGCACCTTAACGCCATGACCTGCCAAATAATCTGTTAAGTCCTCCGCCATTTTTTTGGTCAGAACAGTCACCAGAACTCGTTCGCCCAATTTAGCGCAGCGCATAGCTTCCGACATTAAATCGTCCACCTGAGTCGCCACAGGGCGGATTTCAATCACAGGGTCCACTAAACCAGTGGGTCGCACCACCTGCTCTACCACTTCGCCTGCCGATTGTTTCAGCTCGTAATCTGCTGGTGTGGCCGAAACATAAATGCGCTGCGGTGCTATGGATTCAAATTCATCAAACTTCAGCGGCCTGTTATCCAAAGCGGACGGCAAGCGAAAGCCATAGTTCACCAGGTTTTCTTTGCGTGAACGGTCGCCTTTATACATAGCGCCAATTTGCGAAATGGTGACATGCGACTCGTCAATAAACATCAAACCATCGGCCGGGAAATAATCCAGCAAAGTGGGTGGTGGCTCGCCTTCGGCTCTGCCGGATAAATAACGTGAGTAGTTTTCGATGCCGGAGCAATAACCCAGCTCCACCATCATTTCCAAATCAAACAAGGTGCGCTGACCTATACGCTGCTCTTCTATCAGGCGATTTTCCGCCAACAGTTGAGCACGCCGCTCTTTCAGTTCGAGTTTAATCTTCTCTGTCGCTTCGAGGATTTTCTCTCTTGGTGTGACATAGTGAGTTTTTGGATAAATAGTGTATCGGCTGACCACTTTCTCCACTGCACCTGTCAGAGGGTCAAACAAACTGATGCGCTCAATTTCTTCGTCAAACAGCTCAATACGCACAGCAATTTCATCAGATTCAGCCGGAAACACATCAATCACATCGCCACGCACACGATAGGTTGCGCGTTCAAAAGCGGCATCATTGCGGTTGTATTGCAACTCAGCCAAACGGCGCAGTACAGAGCGCTGATCCACTATATCGCCCACTTTCAGATGCAGCAGCATCTTCATATAGGACTCAGGATCACCCAAACCGTAAATAGCTGAGACTGAGGCGATAATAACCACGTCCCGTCTTTCCATCAGCGCTTTGGTGGCGGACAAACGCATTTGTTCTATATGTTCATTAATAGAGGCGTCTTTTTCAATAAAGGTGTCACTGGCCGGCACATAAGCTTCAGGCTGGTAGTAGTCGTAATAAGACACAAAGTATTCAACTGAGTTATTTGGGAAAAACTCTTTCATTTCACCATAAAGCTGCGCCGCCAGAGTTTTGTTATGCGCCATGATTAAGGTGGGTCGATTCACCTGGGCTATCACATTGGCCATAGTAAAGGTTTTACCTGAGCCCGTTACCCCCAACAGCGTTTGGTGGGCTAAGCCCGACTCCAGCCCTTCCACCAGTTTGGCTATAGCGGTCGGCTGATCGCCTGCGGGTTGATAGTGCGAGACTAACTCGAAATCACGACTCATCAGGATTCTCCACTCAGAGTTAAGGCAGCCAGTTTACGTTTAAACCAGTAATAGGCCAGACTGGAGGTAAAAGCATTGGCTATTAAACCACCGACAAAAACACCGATCACCCCACCTATCAGGCCACCTATATAAGCAAAAGGCACGTAAAACACAAAAAGCCGGATCACACTCAACTGCAAGGCATTGAGCGGCAAATGCAAGGCATTAAAGGATGAGTTGGTCAGAATAATAATGCCCTGCAGACCATAACCTAAAGGCAAAATCCAGATAAAGTAGCGGATATACTGCGCCACCAAAGGATCCTCAGTAAAAACGTCCGCCAACAGCCAGGCACAAGCGGCCAAACCTAAATACACCAGCAACTGCCAGGCCAGAATAAAGCGGATACAGCTTCTGTAGGCATCATGAATACGATGATAAGCACAGGCACCGTAATTTTGACTGACAAAAGGTGGCAAAGTCATCGAAAGCGCCAGCACTACTAAAGAGGCAATACTTTCAATACGGGCACCTACTCCAAAAGCGGCTACAGCTTCAGCGCCATAACTGGCCATCAGGGCGGTTAAAATGCCCATAGCCAAAGGGGTTAACATATTAGCGCCCGCCGCTGGCAGACCTATATGCAAAATTTTCCGGCTGATTCTGATAAATTCGCCAAAAGGCTGATGCCCTATATCCACCAGCTTACGGCGCACCATCAACAAATATAGAATAAGTCCAAAACCCAATAACCAGGAGATCAGGCTGGCCAATGAAGCTCCGGCGACGCCCATAGCTGGCACAGGTCCCCAGCCAAAGATCAGAATAGGGTCCAAAATCGCATTTAATAAACCTGCACTGGCCATCAGAATACTGGGGGTTTTGGTATCCCCGGCCGCTCTTAATACCGCATTGCCTATCATGGGGGTGATCAAAAACACAGCGCCAAAAAACCAGATATCCATATAGTCATGAATAAAAGGCAAGGTATCTTCTTTTGCACCCAGCAAGCGGAACAGCGGGTCTATGGTCAGATAACCCACTATAGACAGAGCTATGACCAAATAAGCCGACAACCATAAAGCCGCTAAACCATCAGTGCGGGCACTTTGCTGATCGCCACTGCCCAAAGCTCTGGCTATCACAGCCGAAGTACCAATACTCAGACCTATGGCTAAGCTGATCACAGTAAAAGTAACAGGAAAGGTAAAACTGACCGCCGCCAGTTCAGCTGTACCCAGCATACTGATAAAGAAGGTATCTACCAGATTAAAAGACATCAAAGTGATCATGCCAAACAGCACAGGCACCGTCATTTGTTTCATAGTGACCTGAATATCACCTTTGAGCAGATCAGGACGTTTCGAAGTGGATTGAGTCATAACAGTCAGCTTAAGCGCAAGTGGCGCTATTGTAGAGAAAAGTAACAGGCGGCACTACCAGCAATGCGACCAAATCGACGTAAAACTGAACAAGAATAGGAAAAAATGTTCACAATCCGTTTTTGCATAGAAATTTTGTTTCATCCGCGGTGTTTTGCATAAAGTTTCAGTTGTTTCAAATTCATAAGTCATTGTTTTTTATCGATTAAAAATTTTAACTCAAACCTATTGATCTGCCTCTAAGCCTTGTCTGTTAAGGCTTGGCCTGACCATCAGGCGAACAATTAACAGACTTATCCACAGATTCTGTGGGTAACTTACGCCAGCCCTTTATTGGCCTGACTTTGGCAAAAACCAAGGCTGCCACTCAATCACGAATAGCTTCTGCATATGCAAAATTCGCAGTTGCGCAGCTTTTCTACCGGGGTTGGCTAAACAAACAGCAAGTAAACTTCTTTTGTAAAAAAGCCTCAGGCAAAGTGTTGACAGTGTTTAAGACGGGCATTAGTATTGCGCCCCGTTGCAGAACACAGTTCCTCAGTAGCTCAGCCGGTTAGAG
>CBIMJC010000141.1:0-10159 GCA_966244125.1 uncultured Rheinheimera sp. | reverse complement strand
TATAGGCCATGGCCTGATGCAGACGCGGGTCGGTCAGAGGTTTTTTATCTAAGTGCTGTTGCAGTACCTGTTCCAGTCGCTGCTGGTACCAGGTCAGAGATGATAACGTCAAATCATTCCCCTTCGTTAGCCACAAAAGGTTCGAGCTGATCTTGCCCGGCGTCCTGCACTAATAACTGGACTTTTTGTTGAGCAGCCTGCAGCTGCTGTTGACTGGTACGGGAGAGTTCTATCCCACGTTCAAATTGTTGCAACGCCTGATCAAGGCTCAAATCACCTTGTTCCAGCTGTTGTACTATCTGTTCCAGCTCGGCAATGCTTTGCTCAAAATGGCTGAAATCTGTTTTCTTTTTTGTCATATTTTCGCCTGATAATGGGTGTCTGACCAAGCCCAGCGCGCTATTATGAGCAATCAGGGCCCCATTGGGAAAGGATAAATTTGTTTGGCGCCTTAATTTATAGTTAACTATCCCATACTTTTGCCGATAACTCACTATAAGCTAAGATAAAACCAACTTTACGCTGGCACAAAACCAACCTTTTGCATTCAGTTTTCCGGGAGATACAGAGTGGATTTAGCAACCATCATAGGATTAGTCGCAGTCATGGGTATGATGGGCTGGGCCATGTGGCTCAGCGCCAGTGGCAACATCGCCATGTTTTACGATTTTGTTTCTATCGTTATAGTGTTTGGCGGCAGTATTACCGCGGTTATGATTAAATTTACCTTCACTCAGCTGGCTGGTTCGATGAAAGCCGCTGCTAAAGCCTTTATGTTTAAAATTGAGTCTGCTGAGGAGCTGATTGAAAAAGCAGTTCAGCTGGCTGATGCGGCCCGTAAAGGAGGCTTCTTAGCGCTGGAAGAAGCAGAAATCCCGAATCCTTTTATGCAAAAAGGCATCAATATGCTGGTGGATGGTCATGATGCCGACGTAGTGCGTGGTACTCTGGAAAAAGATATTGAACTGACCTATGCCCGTCATGATGTGGCTATTCAGGTGTTTAAACAAATGGGCGATTTGGGGCCTGCTATGGGCATGATAGGCACTTTGATTGGTCTGGTCGCTATGTTATCCAATATGTCGGACCCTAAAGCTATAGGTCCGGCTATGGCTGTTGCTTTATTAACCACATTATATGGTGCTGTTCAGGCCAACTGTTTGTTTTTACCTCTGTCAGAAAAAATGGCAGTACGTAATGAAGAAGAAAAAACCAATAACGAATTAATACTGGATGCCATTATGGGCATACAGGACGGTCAGAATCCGAAAGTGATCGAAGGCATTTTACGCAATTACCTGCAGTCGAAAAAACGTGACCCGGCAGCTCCTGCCGCCGCAGAGTAGGTTCGGCTATGGCCAAGTGTAAAAAGTGCCCACCACCAGGTTTACCTGCTTATATGGGAACCTTTGCCGATCTGATGTCGCTGCTGATGTGCTTTTTTGTGCTGTTGCTGTCGTTTTCAGAAATGGATGTGCTGAAATTTAAGCAAATAGCAGGGTCCATGCAGTACGCTTTTGGTGTGCAAAACAAGATTGAAGTCAAAGACATTCCGAAAGGCACCAGCGTTATTGCGATGGAGTTTCGTCCGGGCCGTCCTGATCCAACGCCCATCGATACCATTCAGCAGCAAACGGTGGAAATGACGCAGCAGATGCTTAATTTTCAGGCAGGCAAAGAGGATGAAGCCGGTGGGCGACAGGAACAGCGGGAGGATAAAACCGGTGGTCAGTCAACCAGCACTGCAGAAGAGCCAATGGATTCGCCAGAGGTTGCAGCTGCAGGGGAGTTGCAGGAGCAAACCAACGAGCTGTTGAAAAAAATCGCCGAGCAGCTGGAAAAACAAATTATGGATGGTGCTATTGAACTGGAATCTTTAGGTCAGCAAATTATTATCCGTATTCGTGAAAACGGCTCATTCCCTTCTGGTTCATCATTTTTACAGCCGAAATTTAAGCCTATTATTCAGAACATCGGTGCTTTACTCAAAGATGTACCGGGTGAAATCACAGTGTCAGGGCATACAGATGACGATCAGGTGTCTGATGAATTACACAGCAATAATTGGGACTTGTCCGCCCAGCGGGCTGTGTCTGTGGCCTCTGAGATGATTAAAGCCCCGGGTTTTGATAAAAACCGTCTGGTGGTGGTAGGTCACGCTGATACCCGTCCTTTAGTGCCAAACGATACAGAGAACAACAGAAAACGTAATCGCCGGGTAGAGATTTCTATTATGCAGGGCAAACCAAAAGAGTCTGAACCTATCAGTCTGGAACCTGCAGCGCAGGGCACAGCAAAGCCCTAGTTTGAGTCATAATAAAAGCTAAACTGTTTTATCAAGGCGCGGTATAATCCGCGCCTTTATTTTTCAGCGAGCTCTTTGTGATGGAATTTTTAGTCAAACTGCACCCGGAAATCTCTATTAAAAGTAAGTCGGTCCGGAAACGTCAGACCATGCTGTTAGAGCAGAATCTGAAAACTATCTTGTTGCGGTTAGACCCCTCTGTCACTGTGAAAAATAACTACGACCATATTCTGGTTCAGGTCACATCCGACAGTGCTAAATTGCGTCAGCAAATGATTGATCATTTAGCCTGTATTCCCGGCATAGTGCAGTTTATGGAAATGCAATCCGGCACCTACAGTTCATTGCATGATATTTTTGAGCAAGTACTGAAGGCATTAAAACCACGACTGGAAGGGAAAAGCTTTTGTGTGCGGGTTAAACGTACCGGCGATCACGACTTCAGCTCGCTCGAAGCCGAACGTTATATAGGCGGTGGTTTAAATCAACATATTCCTTCGGCTCGTGTGCAGCTGAAAAACCCGGATGAAGTGGTTCGGGTTGAAATTAAACGTGACCAACTCATTATTGTCAGTGACGTATTTGACGGCATGGGTGGTTTTCCTCTGCCAAGTCAAAGTGATGTGTTGTCGTTAATTTCCGGTGGTTTTGACTCAGCTGTGGCCAGTTATCTGATGATCCGTAAAGGCCTGCGTACTCATTATCTGTTTTTTAATTTAGGCGGTGCTGCGCATGAAACCGGTGTGCGGCAGATGGCTTTTTATTTGTGGCAAAAATTCAGTTTGTCGCACAAGGTTAAATTTGTCAGTGTGGATTTTGCCCCTGTAGTGACAGAAATTCTGGAGAAGGTCGACAATGGCCTGATGGGCGTGATCCTCAAGCGTCAGATGATGCGCGCAGCCGCTGTTGTGGCTGAACGTTTGGGCATTCAGGCGATAGTCACAGGTGAAAGTGTCGGTCAGGTCGCCAGTCAGACCATAGCCAACTTAAGTGTGATAGACAAAGCCACAGACACTCTGGTGCTACGACCGCTGATTTATCAGGACAAACAAGAGATCATTGATTTAGCCCGCAAAATTGGTGCTGAAGATATGGCCAAAACCATGCCGGAATACTGTGGCGTGATCTCAAATAAGCCAACCATCAATGCCGATTTAACCAAAGTGCTGCAGGCTGAACAGCAACTGGATTTGGCCGCGCTGGAAAAGCTGGCGTTGGATGCCAATGTGCTGGATATCCGTACCGTCGAGTTTCAGGCGGAGCAGCAAATCAGCACAGTGCTGGATGAAAGTGCTATGGCAGAAGATGCCATTATTCTTGATATCCGGGCACCGGATGAAGTCGACATCAAACCTTTAACAGGCGTCAATCATCAGGTGCAACAGTTGCCTTTTTACAAACTGGCCAGTCAGTTCAGTCAGCTTGATCAAAGCCAACAGTATTATCTTTATTGCGAACGTGGGGTGATGAGTCGTTTACAGGCCTTGTTGCTGGCAGAGCAGGGCCATCAGAATGTCGGCGTTTATCGTGGCGACTTTTGAAGTAACAGCTGATAAAGAGCCTGATGGGCAGGCAGGTGCAGTTGATGCTGCTCTGCCTGCTTTAACAAAAAGCCTGTGATGTAATCCAGTTCAGAACGACGGCCTTTGGCAAAATCCTGTTGCATAGAGGAATAATTCTCTGCAGTTTGTCCGAGTACCTGATTTACCCGGCTTTGGATCGCTTCAATACTGAATTCTTGCCCTGACGCTTTTGCGACCTGCACAAATTCTTCAATCAACAGCCTTATCGCTGCTGCATATTTGCTGGCACTCAGCTCGCCGTTTTTGCATTGATGCAAGGCAGTCAGTGGGTTAATCACAGCATTTACGGCTAACTTCTGCCAGAGTGATGGCCAGATATCCGCTTCGACGACCAGAGGACCCAAAGCGGCCTGCATGGCCTGCTCCACCTCTTGTCGCTGTGAAAAAGCGGCCTGATTAAGAGCCCCTAATACAGATTGTCCCTGGCCGCTGTGGATCACTGTTGCATGATCAGGTTTAAAAGCGCCATGGCTGGTGCTTAAAAACCACAGTCCCTGAGTTGGCTTGAGCAGCGGCAACACCTGCTCTATGGTGCCCATCCCATTGTGGCTCAGCACCAGCTGTGCATGGTCGGAGAGTAAAGGCAGGAGCTGAGTGAAGGCATCGGCCACAGCATAAGCTTTGACAGGCAGCAGGACATAACCATAAGGTTGTTGCAACGGGCCTGGTAACACTATCTGTTGCGACCTGTTATCAGCCTGAAAATAAAACTCAAAAGGATCCGCAGTGCGGCGATGCAATTGCACCCGGAAACCGGCCTGAATCAGGCGGGCTGTCGCAAGAAGACCAATAGCACCTTCACCTACGACAGTCCATAAAGGCGCTGTTACTCTGCTGGTTTGCGCCATTTTTTTACGGCGAAATAACAGAGATAAAAGACCGCAACCCCCACCAAATCGGCGGTCCAGTCCATCAGTTCAGCGCGACGATAGCTGGTTAAATAGTTTTGCAGGAACTCAATTGCCACCCCATAACAGGCCATAATCAAAGCGGCTTGCCATAATCTGGGTTTATAACTCCATTGCAGCATAGCGGTCAGGCAGAAAAAGACTAAAAAATGCAGTGCTTTATCGTATTGATTTAAGTTGATACCACTGCTTTTTACTTCTGTCAGAAAGCCAAAAGTGGCAGCGGTAAACACCAGCAAACAAATCGCGTGGTAAAGATGACGCTTCACAAGATACTCTTCTTTAAAAGACCTGGCCGGATTGTATCAGTTTTACCATTACAATCTCCAGCCTGAAACATGGACTAAACTGATCCCTTTTTGCGACAGGCTGTCAAAAATGGCTGAATAATAACAACTAAATGCGGCTGTACATCTTTATCCCGGCAGGAGCTTCGTTTGGATTGTCGTGCTGCAGGGCAGGGGGAGTCAGGAGGGCTAATCGATCTGTACTAAAGCTCTGGCTGAACTGTAGTATCAGCACATGCCTGTTTTTTACAACAATCAAAACAGGCCAGGCCGGGTTCAGAGGAGCGACCGTTGCCAGGCTTCGGTCTCTCCTTCTGCATCAGCTACCACTCAGACAGACTGAATTAGTCTCTGAAGTTTTTAAACTGGAATGGCTGGCCCAGGTTGCTGGTTCTGACCAATTGCATTACTTCCTGCAGATCATCGCGTTTTTTACCTGTGACACGAAGCTCTTCGCCCTGAATAGCTACTTGTACTTTAATTCCACTGTCTTTGACCAGTTTAACGACTTTTTTCGCCATCTCTTTATCAATGCCTTGTTTGATGCTGACATGGCGGGTGATGTATTTGCCATGGCGATCTTCTTTTTCAATTTTGAAGCTACTGACATCCAGCTGCAGTTTGCTGGCTTTAGTGGCAAAAATATCGAACAGCTGCATCACCTGTTGATCGGCTTCTGCCGTCAGCTCAATCTGCTCTTTATTCAGCTCAATTTTGGCATCCACTCCGCGAAAATCAAAACGGGTTTCAAGTTCGCGTTTCGCATTCTCAACCGCGTTTCTGGCCTGGTTCATATCAATTTCTGAAACAATATCAAATGAAGGCATGGTGTTCTCTTTTTCCTTTAAAATCTGTGGGTCATTATAAGCGAAAGAATCCACGGAGCGAACCTGATCTGTGGTGAAATCCCCTTTGTTTATCCGCTGCAGGCAAATTTTTTCCAGAGTACAAAGGATCCTGATGGCAGCGGCTAGTGACAAGAGAGACGTCTGGATTTCTGTTGACTTTCATCTTGCCGCAGCTACACTGAGCCCGCGTTTTTCAGGTGCCCATAGAATGTGATCCACATTTGAGGGTGAAACGGGAATCTGGTGTAAATCCAGAGCTGCCCCCGCAACGGTAAAACAACAGAGAGCTTTGCTCTGGCTCGGATAAAACCACTGTCTTCAGATGGGAAGGGATCCGGGCTTCTTTTATATCCTTCGTACTTGAAGCTGCAGCTTTGTTGACTGCGTGCTCTCGCCCCAGTCACATAGGACTACTATGCTCCTGGGGTCTCGCACACTTGTCGCCTCCCTGCAACTCCAATTACTTTGGCTATATAGCCTGTTGTCAGCCCGGAGACCGGCCTGAAAAGTTCATTCACTATTCAGGACGCGGTGGGCGTCTTTGGGAGACAACATGTTTAAAAAATCTTTGCTGGCGACTTTAGTCGTTGGCTTGCCTGCTTTTGTATTCACTGCTCAGGCGGACGACAGTTCAGACGATCCACTGGAACACATCAGTATTTATGCCACCCGTCAGGCGCAGCCTGTACATCAGATTTTATCTTCAGTCACAGTGCTTGACCGCGGGCAAATTGAACAGGCTCAGGTGTCTGATCTGCCCGCTTTATTGCGTCAGGTGGCTGGTGTACAAATCAGCCGCTCCGGTGGCAAAGGTCAGACCAACACTGTGTTTTTGCGGGGTGGGGCAGCAGGTCATACGCTGGTACTGGTTGATGGTGTCCGTACTGGTTCCGCCACTTTAGGTTATGCCTCTCTGGCTGAACTCTCTTTGCAACAGATTGAACAAATTGAAGTGATTAAAGGGCCTAAAGCTGCTTTATATGGCTCGGACGCTTTAGCTGGTGTGATAGCTATCACCACACGCAAAGCAGATCACACCTCAGTGCAGTTAAAAACCGGCCGGTATCAAAGCCATGAAGCCGATATTGCCACCAGCCAGCAGTATGGTGCTTTGAAGGTGCGCACGAATTTAGGCTGGTCTGATACCGAAGGTTTTGATGTGCGCCCTGGCACACAAGCGGACAAAGATGGTTTTGATCAACGTTATGGCAAGTTAGGCGCTGAGTACAACACAGCGTATGGCCTCTGGTCTGCCGATCACAATGTACTCAGAAGCCGGGGTCAGTATGACTTTGATCCAAGCTGGGGACCTGGTCCGGATCAGGTGGAAAGTACCACAAATCAGAGCCGTTTGGGCTGGGCATTGGATGGTAAAAGTTCCAGTCAGAAACTGAGTCTGTCGAATAACAGAACTGAAGATTTAAACTGGGGTGAAGACAGTCCGGCCAGTTTATTTGAAACCGAACGGCATGAACTGGATTATCAATACAGCCGTGAGCTAACGAGCAGTTTAACTGCACTAACTGGTGTGAACTGGTACCAGGAAGATGTGTCCGGCAGCGATTTGGGTTATGACGTCGATTCCCGTATCAATAAAGCTGTGTTTGCCGGTGTCAGTTATCAATCCGGAGCCTGGTTAGCCGATGTCACGGGCCGCCATGATAAACAAAGTCAGTATGGTCATTACAACACCTATGAACTGGGTTTAGGTTATCAACTGACCAACGAATTATTGGTACGAATCAGCCGCAGCAGTGCCTTTAAAGCACCAAGTTTTAACGACCTGTATTACCCATTTAGCGGCAATAAAAATTTAGCGCCTGAAACTGCAACCTCAGATGAGTTGGGATTAAAGTACCGTAGTGGTGAGCTGCAGATCGAAAGCTCTGTTTATCAGCAGAATGTCAACAATCTGATCCAATGGGCTCCTATGGCCGACGGCAACTGGGTACCCCAAAACGTCGGTGAAGCGAAAATCAAAGGGGCTGAACTTAGTGTCAGTCATAACTGGCAACAGCTGCATCAGCAACTGGCTTACAGCTATACGGATGCTAAAGATAAAGCTACAGACACAGCTTTGATCAAACGTTCTAAGCACACAGTGCACTGGCAGGGCGCTTATCAGTGGCAGGACTGGCGGCTATTTGTGACGTCAGACTACCAGAGTGATTTCCAGACAGGTGATTTTGCCACACCTCAACTGGGTGGATACACTTTATGGGGGGCAGGGGTTAGTTACGACTTAAGTAATGAGCTACAAATTGCGGCTAAAGCGGACAACCTGGCCAATAAAGATTATCTGTACCTGCCAGGTTATGCCACAGCAGGGGCTGAATGGTCTTTACGTTTACACTGGACCCCTGATTTTTACTCACCAGGGTCAGAGCCCTGGCTCTGACCCAAATTGTTTTAAGCCTTAAGTAAACTGGCAAAAGTCTGGCGAAATTTGGCCAGCTTGGGCGTGATCAAAAACTGGCAATAAGGCTGGCTGGTGTTCTGTAAATAATAGCCCTGATGATAATCCTCAGCCGGATAAAAGGTTGTGGCGGCAGTCACTTCTGTCACTATAGGCGCATCAAATAAAGGCCCTGCAGCTTTAATCGAAGCAATCGCCTGCTCACGTTGTGGTTCTGAGTGGTAAAACACTGCAGAGCGGTATTGTGTGCCTATATCGTTGCCCTGGCGGTTGAGCTGGGTAGGGTCATGTAAAAAAAACAGTACTTGCAGTAACTGCTCAAAACTCACTACAACAGGATCAAATTCCAGCTGGACCACTTCGGCATGGCCGGTGGTGCCTGTGCAGACCTGACGGTAATCCGGGTTCAGTGTTTGACCACCCATATAACCACTGACCGCTTTTTTCACACCCTGCACCTGATTGAATGCAGATTCAATACACCAAAAACAGCCTGCGCCAAAGGTCGCCAATTCAGTCTGACTCATCAGGTTATTCTCCATCATTGATCTTACCCCTATGATACAGCGTAATTGATCTATCAGTTCAAAAGAAAAACAGCGATGAAAAAAATAGCAGTACTGGGCGCCGGGCTCAGTGGCGCAACCGCAGCCGCGACTTTAACGCAACAAGGTTATCAGGTGACAGTCTTTGACAAAGGCCGTGCTGCTGGTGGTCGCATGAGCAGTAAAAGAACAGAACAAGGTTATCTGGACATGGGGGCTCAGTATTTTACCGCCCGCAGTAGCCTGTTTCAGCAGCAGGTAAAGCATTGGCTGGATGCAGGAACAGTGCAGTTATGGCCTTGCAAAACTGCACTGCTGTCTGATGAATCACTGAAAGCATCAGAAGATACACAGGCGCGTTTTATTGGTATTCCTTCAATGCAAAGTCCGGTGGCCGCTTTACTGCATGGCATACCACATATAAAAAGTTGCCGTATTCAACAGCTTAATTATCAGCAGCAAAGCTGGACTTTGTTCAATGACAAAGGGGAAAGTTACGCAGGCTTTGATGCGGTTCTGCTGACGTTGCCTCCTGTGCAGGCCCAGCAATTAATGGCTCAGAGCGCGTTGCCGGGACTTTTTGACAGCGCTGATGACGTACTGGAACCTTGCTGGGCTGTGGCAATGTACACTGAAGCTATGCCTGCCCAGGATGCGATTTTTTGTCAGCATCCCAAGTTAAGATTTATCAGCCACCAGCAGCACAAAACCGGTCGGAACCCCTGTTATATCCTGCATTTTAATGCCGCTTTTAGTGCCCTGCATATTGATGAGCCAGAAAGGTTCTGGTTCGCAGAAGCCATCGCCATTTTGCGGCAGGAGCTGCGTATACAGCAAGACATCACCCCGCTGGTGGCGCACCGCTGGCTCTATGCCAGCCAGAATGAGCAGATCACTGCACCCGGTTTAATTGCTCTTCCTTCTCTGAAGCTTTGGGCCTGTGGTGACTGGAGTTACGGCGGTCGGGTTGAAAACGCCTATCTGGCCGGATTAAATCTGGCGAATGCCTTAATTGAACAGGATAAATCGCAGCAGGAGATTCCATGAGCGCAGTGCTTATTATTGGCGCCAGTAGTGCGATTGGCACCGCCTTGGCAACACATTATCTGCAGCAAGACCGGACAGTGATCTGGTTATCCCGCACAGCCGCAGATTTTACCGATCCCAGGCTTGAGGTGATCAAAGCGCCTGATTGGGCTGAACCTGCTGACTGGGCCTTGCATCAGAGTTTTTTTAACTCAGTGATCGAAGCTGCACAACAGCATCA
>CBIMJC010000140.1:0-10188 GCA_966244125.1 uncultured Rheinheimera sp. | reverse complement strand
GCTAAACGTTTTTGTTGTGCCAGTTTTTCCGCTTCAAAACTTCGGAAGCTCATTAATACTGCAGTAAAAGTCAGTACACAGAGTAAGGCAAAGGTAAAGCGTCTGCTGGTGCGCAGCAGTTTGGCTCTTTTGCCTGAAGCCAAAATAAAAGCTTGTTCATTGGCATCTAAAGTAAAAAAGCCGTTTTGTGCCAGTTGCTGGGCTTCAGCTAAAGGTTTGCCGTCGGCCAATAAATAAGCGCTGTGTTTATCTTCGGCCAGCCAGCGTTTGGTTAAATGCTGCAAGCGGCTTTTTACACTTAAACTTTGATGATGTTCTGCTATCCAGGCTGTGGCTCTTGGCCAGCGCCTTAATAAAGCTTCGTGTGCCACACTAAAACAAGGCACAGCGTTTTGCAGGTGGGAGACAAATAAACGATGCTCCACCATAGCTTGTACCAAAGCGCGTTCAGCGTCATTTTGTAATTGTTGCCAGAGTGCGGTGCGGCTGGTGATGGACTGTTCGTCTTCGCGTAACGTCACCAGTAAGGAGAGCACCCGGGGTAAGCTGTCTTTTTCTGCAGTACTTAACATGGCTATGGCCTGCTCGGCATTTTTACCTATAGCACCTTCAATACCACCTAAGTTTTTATAGACAGAAAACAGCAGCTGATTGCTGTCGCTGCGCTGTAAATACAATTCCTGCAAAGTGTATTGCAGCATAGGTAAAGCATCGGGGTTGCTGGCGGCTTCGCTGCATAACAACTCATCCAGTGGCACTGCGGTGTTTGGATCTAAATCCCAGCTTAAATTGGCAGCTATCGCAGGTAAGCGGATCATTTGTAAAAGTTCGGCTCTGCCGGGCGGTGCTAAGTCAAAATGCGCACCACGGGCTTTGCCTGCCATCAAACTGGGATAGGTAACCAATAAAGGGTAAAACTCGTTACGACAGGCACTTAATACCAGCACTAAACCTGAAGTAGCCAGTTGTTCCATCCGGTCGATAAACTGCAACCTTTCTTCTTCGCTAAACAGCGGCGAAGACAACAGCACTTCAAGCCGGTCGATAAAAATGGCAAAACGGCATTTGCTTTCGTTTTGGCTATAATTTTGAAGCGCTTTTTTACAGCTGTGCAGCACCCAGTCCATTTGATGCTGTAATTTATCTGCCAGCTGTTCGGCACTGCAGCCGTCAAATACCGGCTGGTCTGCAACTTCCCAGTCGAGCAAAGCACTGGCCAGTTGCATCAATAATTGGCCAGGGGTCAGATCGGCTAAATCCAGACTGCTGTACGACTCCACTTTAACGCCGTTATAGCCGCTTTTTTGCATCAGATTTGGCATTACGCCGGCATTAATTAACGAAGATTTACCGCTGCCGCTTGGGCCTAAGACTAAACAAAAGGCTCTGCCGTATTGCACTTGCTGCGCTATACGTTCCAATAAGGTGTCAATTTGACTGCCACGGCCAAAAAACACTTTGGCATAACGGGCATCGTAAGCCTGTAAACCCGGAAAAGGTGAACCGCCCTGCCAGCTTTGAGGTGTGGCGCTCTGTTCCTGCCCCAGCGGGAAAGTGACCTGAGCTAAAGTGCGATAACCACGTTTACGGATGGTTTCAATATAAGAAGAGGAGGTAGCGCTGTCGCCAAGAGCTTTACGAATTTGGGTGATAATTTTATGCAGCGGGTTATCGCCCACTTCAGCCTGAGGCCAGCAAATGCTGACAATCTCGTCGCTACTCAGTACTTCTCCGGCGTTTTGGCATAACAACACCAGCACATCCATAGCTTTAGGTTCAAGCTGGATCAGCTGTTTGCCAAGCCTCAGCGTATTGGCACTGGGGTCTACCTGCCACTCGCCAAAAAAGAAAGTACCAATCATAACCACAGCCAGAAGTTAACTATATGTTTAATATATAGTTATGAGCTGCATTATGAAAGCACTGATTTGTTACCCGCGCGGCAGAGCGCCCAGAACGGGCGACCCTACGATATATGTGATCATATTTGAAAATACCGTAGGGGCGAGGCTTGTCCTCGTCCGTCTCAAATTCCAAACAAATCTGTATTAGGGTTTATCGCCGTCCGTCCATCTGATTGAAGTAATCTGTATGCCAATGCTGTGGATTCGTTTGAACATAATGGACTATATGCTGATACGCAGCTTCAGTTCGGATCACATGATCGTAGTAACCCCGCTGCCAAAGCCGGGCAGCATTCTGACCAAAGTTCTCACGTACCACCTTTTGTGACAAAGATTTAAAAGCAGCCACCACAGCACCCAGCTTAGTTCTTTTTGTTTCTTGTTTATGACAAAGCTCGACAATGGCGTGGAAGTGATTAGGCATCAGAACCCATGGATGCAGTTGCACAGCAGGAAAATGTTCTGGCGTTTTTTGCCACTGCAAAGTAACGAGAGAACCTATGAAATTAGCATGCATTTGCTGTTCAATAATCTCGCCAAAAAGCGAACAGCGCTGATAACAACACAAGGTGATGAAATAAAAGCCATTGCTACTGTAATCAAAATTTTTTAAACGAAGTGGTCGCCGTTGAGGTAATCCAGAGTTCAGCATCCTAGCCTCACTTTGATATTTAAGAATCGTTAAACTGCACATCTACGTCTGATGTGTACAAGTTTAGCTGGCAAGGTTTCGGTGTGTAGTTTTACGCAGGTTTAGTTATTGATTGAAAACAGCGGGCGACCATAAAGGTCGCCCCTACGATGCCTCTGGTCATAGTCAAAATACCGTAGGGGCTGGGTTTATCCCCGCCCGTCTCGAATTAAAGCCAACAAAAAAGGAGCCGAAGCTCCTTTTTGACTGATGCCTGAAATTACTTGGCGCCCAGTACTGCGAAACGTTTTTTGAAGCGGTCAACACGGCCGCCTACGTCTAACACTTTCTGCTTACCAGTGTAGAATGGGTGGCAAGCTGAGCAAACGTCCAGGTGGATGTCTTTGCACAGTGTAGAGTGAGTTTTGAAAGAGTTACCGCAAGTACAAGTTGCAGTGATTTCTTTGTATTCCGGGTGGATACTTGGTTTCATGGGTTACCTCGTTAGGCCGTATCGCTATCTGATCAACTGTTGTCAGACACCATACGCAATTTCAGTTAAATTAGGGCGCGTAGTTTAATGGCTAAGGCTTAAAGTTTCAACAAAATGGCTGATTTATTTTTAATGGCTTTGTGTTACGTCGATCATTAAACTAATTGCTTGATAAAACAGGTGGAATTTAGCTGTGACAGTACTGCGGGTAGCCTTACCTATACCTCTTAGGGTGCATTTTGATTACCTTTGTGACGTGGAAGTGCAGCCAGGTTGTCGGGTTTTGGTGCCTTTTGGCAAACGTGAACTGATAGGTATTGTCTGGCAACTGAACCCCACAGATAGCTACGACGTGACTCAATTAAAAGCCGTCACTCAGGTTTTAGATCAAACTCCGGTCTTAGCAGCCCCTATCCGGCTGTTACTCAGTTTTGCCGCCGATTATTACCATCATCCTTTAGGCGATGTACTCACCAGCGCCCTGCCCGCTTTATTAAGGGACGGTAAAAATGCTGATCCGGTCAAAGACCATAGTTACAGCCTGACCGAAGCTGGCCAGCATTTAACTGCAGAGCAGTTTAAAGCGGCGAAAAAACGGCTGGCCTTATGGCAACAGCTGCAGCAGCCTCAAACCGAAACGCAGTTACTGCAGCAGTTTCAGCGTAAAGAGCTGCAGTATTTTGTTGAACAAGGTTGGGCTCACGTGACACCAGTGTTATATGGCCCTTATCAAACTGCAGCTGAGCAGCAAAAATCTTTGCCACTGAATCCGGCGCAGGCGCTGGCGGTGACAGCAGTGCAACAAGCCTTAGGCAGTTTCAGTTGTTTTTTACTGGAAGGGGTGACAGGTTCAGGCAAAACTGAAGTTTATCTGCAGGCCATAAGCCCGGTGGTTAAAGCAGGTGGGCAGGTACTGGTGTTGGTGCCTGAAATTGGATTAACACCACAAACTTTAGCCCGTTTTGAACAACGTTTTGCTGTGCCTGTGGGCGTCTGGCATTCCAATATGACAGATCTTGAGCGTTTTACCGTTTGGCAACGCTGCCAAACCGGCGATTTAGCCATAGTGATAGGCACCCGATCCGCCTTGTTTTTACCTTTTTTAAAGCTCGATTTATTAATTATTGATGAAGAACACGATAACTCCTTTAAGCAGCAGGACGGTTTTCGTTATCACGCCCGTGATTTAGCCATTAAACGCGCTTCTATTCAGGGTTGCCCTATTTTATTAGGTTCAGCCACACCGAGCTTAGAGAGCCTTGCCAATGTGCAGCAAGGCCGTTTTGCTCACTTAGAATTGCCAGACCGTGCTGCTGGGCAGTTGATGCCGACAGTAGAATTGGTCGATTTAAAACAACAACAAATGATCCACGGCATGGCGGGTTTAACCCGGCAGCGTATCGAACAACATTTAAAGTTCGGCCAGCAAGTGCTGCTGTTTTTAAACCGCCGTGGTTTTGCGCCTGCGCTTATTTGTCATGAATGCGGCTGGATGACCGAATGCCACAGATGCAGTGCTTTTACTACTTTTCATAAACAAAGCCGTCAGTTGGTGTGCCACCATTGTGGTGCCACTAAAGGCGTGCCGCATCAATGTGGTGGTTGTGGCAGCACTCAACTGGCACCTGTGGGGCAAGGTACTGAACAGCTGGAAGAACAACTGCAGCAGCTGTTCCCCACACATAGTGTCACCCGGTTGGACAGAGACAGCACCAGACGCAAAGGCAGCTTGCAGCAGGCTTTGGATCAGATCTTACAAGGTGAGCCTCAGCTGATTTTAGGCACTCAGATGCTGGCCAAAGGCCATCATTTCCCGAATGTGGGTTTAGTGGTGATTATTGATGTCGACTCGGCTTTGTATAGCAATGATTTTCGCGCCCCTGAACAGCTCGCTCAGTTGTTAACCCAGGTATCAGGTCGTGCTGGTCGTGGCTCACAACCAGGCAAAGTTTTACTGCAAACCCATTATCCCGGACATGCCCTGCTGCAGGATGTGATCCAGAATGGTTACGCCTCTTTTGCCCGCAGTGCATTAAAAGAGCGGCAACAAACCTTTTTACCACCTTTTATGTTTTTGGCGTTATTCAGAGTGGAAGCGCACCAACTGGAACTTTGCAAAGAATGGCTGCAAAAAGTAGCAGATCATTACAGCCACTGGCCACAAGTGCAGCTGCTTGGCCCGCTGGCTTGCCCACTGGAGCGTAAGGCGGGCAAATACCGCTGGCAACTTCAGTTGTTTGCTAAAGACAGGAAACAATTACATCAAAGTCTGGACTCAGTGCTAACGGAAATCAGCCGCTGGTCATTAAGCCGCAAAGTAAAATGGCAACTGGATGTAGACCCGCAAGACCTGAATTAATCATTTCTTTTTAACAAAACTGCAGTAGAATGCGGGACATCAGGCCAGTTGTCCTTAGTTGTGAAGATGCCACAAAGAGATTATGTCAAAGCAGGTCGGGCCGCTCCCAGACCTAAAAAAAATACCAAAACAGTCAAACCTTTCCCCTGGCCGTTAGTCATCACTGTCGGCGTGTTGGTTATTGGTTTTGCATGGTTTTTATACCATTTGTCACAAAAAACTCCGGTGGATGATGCGGTAACTCCTGCTATCACAGCGAAAAAAGACGAGTTGCCCCCCAAGCCAGCAGCCGAGCCTTACCAGTATATTAAAGAGCTGGAAAACAAAGAAATTCAGGTGCAGGTTGAAGAGCTGGAAGCCAAAGGGCCGTTTTTAATGTTTTGTGGTACTTACCGTGCTATTGAAACAGCCCAGCAAATGAAAGCCAAAGTAGCCTTTGCCGGTTACGCTTCAGAAGTACGGCGTATTGAAGGCAAAAATGGCGTGTTTTTCCGTGTCACTTTAGGGCCTTACGCCAGTAAACGTCAGGCAGAAAGCGATAAAAGCCGTTTGATGCGCCAAAAAGTGGCTGAGTGCCGCATAGCTAACGCTACTTAAACATCTTCATATCTATACCCAAGTATACCCAAAGTAATTGGAGTTGCAGCGCGGCGACAAGTGATTGAGACCCCAGGAGCATAGTAAACCTATGTGACTGGGGCGAAAGCGCGCAGTCAACAAAGCTGCAGCTTCAAGTACGAAGGGTATTGAAAATTTGCGTCCCCACCCTTATCTCCTTGCTAATCTGTTTTCTTCAGCCAAAAAGGGCTTCTGATGACCACTATTGTTTCTGTACGCCGCAACGGCCATGTTGCCATTGCTGGTGACGGCCAGGTTTCGCTGGGTAATACCGTGATGAAGGGCAATGCCCGCAAAGTCCGCCGTTTGTACCATGGCAAAGTGCTGGCTGGTTTTGCCGGCGGCACAGCCGACGCTTTTACTTTATTTGAACGTTTTGAAGCCAAACTCGAAATGCATCAGGGCCATTTAATGCGCGCTGCTGTTGAGCTGGCCAAAGACTGGCGCACCGACCGGATGTTGCGCAAACTCGAAGCTTTGCTCGCTGTGGCCGATGCCAACTGTTCCCTGATCATCACAGGCAACGGCGATGTGATCCAGCCAGAGCATGACTTAATCGCTATAGGCAGTGGTGGACCTTTTGCTCAGGCTGCGGCCACAGCACTTTTGGCCAACACTGAACTCAGCGCCCGTGAAATTGCGGAAAAAAGCTTAACCATAGCTGGTGATATTTGTGTCTATACCAATCATCACCAGACCATTGAAGAATTGTAAGGGTAATTTGCATGTCTGATATGACCCCAAGAGAGATCGTCCACGAGCTGGACCGCCATATTATTGGTCAGGCCAATGCCAAAAGAGCAGTAGCCATTGCACTGCGTAACAGATGGCGCCGGATGCAGCTGGACCCGGCATTGCGTCAGGAAGTGACCCCCAAAAACATTCTGATGATAGGCCCAACAGGTGTAGGTAAAACTGAAATAGCCCGTCGTCTGGCCAAACTGGCCAACGCGCCTTTTATCAAAGTGGAAGCGACTAAGTTCACCGAAGTGGGTTATGTCGGCAAAGAAGTGGAAAGTATTATCCGCGATTTAACCGACAGCGCGGTAAAAATGTTCCGTGAACAGGAAGTGGCAAAAAACAAATTCCGTGCTGAAGAAGCAGCGGAAGAGCGTATTCTGGATGCGTTATTACCACCAGCCCGCGATGCATGGGGCAAAGCTGAACAGAGCGAGTCGGACAGCAACACCAGACAGATTTTCCGTAAAAAATTGCGTGAAGGTCAGCTGGACGATAAAGAAATTGAAATTGATTTGGCAGCCCCTGTGATGGGGGTGGAGATTATGGCTCCTCCTGGCATGGAAGAAATGACCTCCCAGCTGCAGTCTATGTTTCAAAACCTGGGTTCGGACAAGAAAAAAAGCCGCAAATTAAAAATTAAAGACGCCTTTAAACAGCTGGTGGAAGAAGAAGCCAGCCGTCTGGTCAATCCGGAAGAGCTGAAACTGAAAGCTCTGGACGCAGTGGAACAGACAGGCATTGTCTTTATTGATGAAATCGACAAAATTTGTAAGCGTGGCGAAACCAGTGGCCCTGATGTGTCGCGTGAAGGGGTGCAACGGGATTTACTGCCACTTATCGAAGGCTGCACAGTCAATACGAAACACGGCATGGTCAAAACCGATCATATTTTGTTTATTGCCAGTGGTGCGTTCCAGATGGCAAAACCATCAGATTTAGTGCCGGAACTGCAAGGCCGTCTGCCGATCCGGGTTGAGCTGGATGCCCTGTCAGCTCATGATTTTGAGCGCATTCTGACTGAACCTAAAGCCTCGTTGACCGAACAAAGTGTCGCTATGCTGGCGACCGAAGGTGTGCAGCTTCGTTTTGCCGACGACGGCATTAAACGTATTGCCAATGCGGCCTGGCAAGTGAATGAGCGTACTGAAAACATCGGCGCCCGGCGTTTGTATACTGTGATGGAACGTTTGCTGGAAGAGTTGTCTTTTGATGCAGCAGACCACAGCGGTCAGCAAATTTTGATCGACGCCGCTTATGTCGATTCGCACCTGGACGCTTTAGTGCAGGACGAAGACTTAAGCCGTTTTATTTTATAGTGCAGGAGATGTTATGACAGCACAGACTCAACCTCCTGTGAGCACCACGCCACAAGTGTCTCTGCTGCATTATCATCGCTTAAGCAAACTGCTGGACGTTAAATTTACCGACGGCCGGCAGTTTCAGCTGAGCGCTGAGTATTTACGGGTGTTTTCGCCTTCGGCCGAAGTGCGCGGTCATGGTAAACCGCAATTGGTCAGCCATAAAAAAGCCGTGGCTATTGTGCAGATAGTGCCTGTTGGCCAGTATGCAGTGAAGCTGGTGTTTGACGATGGTCATCAGACGGGTTTATACAGCTGGGCTTATCTGGCCAAACTGGGCACACAACAGAATGAACTCTGGGCCGATTATCTGCAGCGCTTAAAGCAGGCTAACAGCAACCGCGAAATACAGCTGACGATCAAACAACTATAAAAATGGGGGTCAGGCCTTGGATTTTGAATCTTGATTCAAAATCCAAGGCCTGACCCCCATTTGTTTAAGCTTTAAACTTATCCACAGTCTGATGCAGCAAACTGGCCTGACTGGCCACTTCTTCGCTGATCTGGGCGTTGTGTTTAGAGATACTCAGCGAGTCCTCAGAAATATCGCGAATACGCACAACATTTTTATTCACATCTGCTGCCACTAAACTTTGCTCTTCCACAGCAGTGGCGATTTGCGTGGTCATATCCATAATCAGCCCAACGTCATTGGTAATCTGCCGCAGCAACTCTATGGTAGAACCGGCCTGACTGGCACTTTCTTTGCCTTGCGTCTGACAATTTTGCATCACAGCCACTATGTTTTTAGTGCGTTGCTGTAAACCGGAAATAATCTTTTCAATCTGGCCTGTCGATTCCTGAGTGCGCTGCGCCAGGCTGCGGACTTCATCAGCCACCACGGCAAAACCCCGGCCCTGCTCACCTGCCCTTGCCGCTTCTATAGCCGCATTCAGTGCCAGTAAGTTGGTTTGCTCCGCTATACCCCGGATCACATCCAGCACAGAACCTATAGTGGCACTATCCTGCTCCAGCTCAGTCAAAACCACTGAAGCTTGTTGCAGTTCCTGAGATAAAGCATTGATCCTGCTTACTGTTTGCTCCACTTCTTTTAAGCCTGACAGCGCATTGGCATTGGTGTCCTGAGCTTTGGTTGCGGTGTTTTCGGTATTGACGGCAATTTCATCCACTGTAGCGCCCATTTCAGTCACAGCTGTGGCCACCATGTCGCTTTCCATCTGTTGCTGCGCCATGCCTTTGCTGGTTTCAGCAGTCGACTTGGCCAGTTCATGAGTTGCCTGATCCAGCATTTCCAGCGCCTGATTAACATTGCGTACCAGCTCCTGCACATCAGACAACATATGATTAAAATCTTTGGCTAATCGGGTCATTTCATCCTGACCTTCTTCGGCAACACGTAAGCGGAAGTCATTGTCTTTACGCACTAAACCTATAGTGGCGCACACTTTTTGGATAGGCTGCAAAATGCTGTTGCTGGTCATCAGCACCAGAGCTATCACCAGTACCAGTACTAACACAAATAAGCTGATGGCCAAAGTCTGGCTGGCAGAACTGGCTTGATCTACGGCAGCTTCGGTGCGTTCGGACATTAAATCCAGACTTTCTTCGGTTTGATGAATAGCCTGTCGCATTTGTCCCATCAGGCCCTGATCATGAGCCAGACCAATTTTTTGTTCACCTTCCACTAAACGGACAAAAGCTACACTGTAGGCATCAGCCAATTGCTGCATTTTCAGCGCCTGAGTTGTATCACTGATATTGCTTTGTATTTGGTTACGGAACTCTGCAAAACCTTTGTTAAAACTCTCCAGATACTTTAAATCCAGCCGCAACATAAAATCCTTTTCCGCCCGGCGTAACTGCAGTAACTGAGTGGTCAGCAGCAAATCGTTGGTGTCTTTAAAAGACTGTTCCAGTGCGTGGGCTTTGGCTCTTAACTCACCATACAAACCAGACTGAGGGTCTAACCCTACCTGCTCTGATAATTGCACCAGTTGATTAAATAACTCCTGATACCTTTTGGTGAAGCCAGTGAATGAGCTTAACGGGGTTGTGTCTATATCCTGCGCCATCAGCCCTTCAGATAACAAAGCGGCTTTTTGATTCAGTTCAGTAGCGGTTTG